>NZ_JBFTKS010000003.1:0-434307 GCF_056396065.1 Allobosea sp. 05T433
GAGAGACATCGATTCCAGCATAGAGAGACATCGATTCCAGCATAATGCTCCACGGCTGTTCCTCTCATGATGCTTGAGGCCGATCGCTCGGACCTCGTTTTCAACACCATCATTCTGAGGGACAGCCACCCAAAATGGCTATTCGAAGCGCCGGCCCATTACGGCATCTAGTCTAGTCTGCAGCACGCGTCGTGGTCGGGCTTGTCCCGACCACCTGTACTTCCGTCCAAGCTCCACGCTTCGCCCCCGACGGTTCAAGACGTGGATGGCCCGCGTGACAGCCCGCGTGACAGGGAGAGCCTGCGCTTCGCCTACGCCGCCAGGCCTCGCTTCTCCAGCAGCGCATCGGGCGTGGGCAGCCTGCCCCTGAAGAGCGTGTAGGCCTCTGCCGGATCACGCGTATCGCCCGCCGAATAGATGAAACGCTTCAGCTTGGCGGCGACATCGGCAGCGAAGACGTCTCCAGCCTCGATGAAGGCATTGAAGGCGTCGGCATCCATCACCTCGGACCAGAGATAGCTGTAATAGCCGGCCGAATAGCCGTCGCCCGAGAAGACATGGGTGAAATGCGGCGTGCGGTGACGCATGATGATCTCGGCCGGCATGCCGATACGCTCCAGCTCTGCCGCCTCGAAGGCAAGCGGATCGACCGTTGCTGGATCCTTCAGCGAATGGAAGGCGAGGTCGACCAGCGCCGAGGAGGTGTATTCCACCGTCGCAAAGCCCTGATTGAAGGTCTGCGCCTTCTTGATCTTGTCGATCAGCCCCTCGGGGATCGGCTCGCCGGTCTCGGCATGCAAGCAATAGGCCTGCATCACCTCGCGCGTCAGGAACCAGTGCTCGTAAAGCTGGGAGGGCAACTCGACGAAATCGCGCGAGACCGAGGTGCCGGCGAGCGAGCCATAGGTCACGTCGGACAACAGCCCATGCAGGGCGTGGCCGAATTCATGGAACAGGGTGCGCGCATCGTCGATCGAAAGCAGCGCCGGCTTTCCGGCTGCGGGTTTCGCGAAATTGCAGACATTGACGATGATCGGGCGAACCTCGCCGCCGAGCTTCCGCTGGCCGCGATAGGCGCTCATCCAGGCGCCCGAACGTTTCGATGCGCGGGCGAAATAATCACCGAGGAAGAGCCCGATATGCCGGCCGCCCACGTCGCGGACCTCAAAGACGCGGACATCGGGATGATAGCCAGCGAGATCGTGCTTCTCCTCGAAGGTCAGGCCGAAGAGCTTGCCCGCGGTGTCGAAGGCTGCAGCGATGATGCGGTCGAGCTGGAGATAAGGCTTCAGCACCGCCTCATCGAGCGCATAGGTCTTCTGGCGCACCTTCTCGGCATAGTGGCGCCAGTCCCACGGTCGGATCGGGCCATTCTCGCCCTCCTCCTGCGCGAGCAGGGCAAGGTCAGCCGCTTCCTTCGCAGCCCGCGCCTTGGCCGGCTTCCAGACCAGTTCGAGCAGCCCCCGGACATTCTCCGGCGTCTTGGCCATGGAATCGTCGAGCTTGAAATGCGCGAAGGTCTCGAAGCCGAGCAGCTTCGCCTTCTCGGCACGCAAAGCCACCATCTCCGCGACGATGGCGCGGTTATCCGTCTCGCCGCCATTCTCGCCGCGCTTGCTCCAGGCCACGAAGGCCTCCTCGCGGAGCTCGCGGCGGGTGGAGAAAGTCAGGAAGGGCTCGATGATCGAACGTGAAAGTGTAACCGCATGCTTGCCATCATGGCCCCGGTCGCCAGCGGCATGGGCCATCGCCGCCCGGAGGAAGGGCGGCACGCCCGCGAGCTTGGCCTCGTCATCGAGGACAAGCGCATAGGAGGCCTCATCCTTGAGCACGTTCTGGCTGAACTGCGTGCCGAGCCCCGCCAGCCGCTCGTTGATCGCGGCAAGGCGTTTCTTTTCCTCGGGACCAAGCTGCGCACCCGAGCGAACGAAGCCGCGATAGGTCCGCTCCAGCAGGCGCTTCTGTTCGGCGTCCAGTCCCAGATTCTCGCGCTTCGCGAAGACCACATCGACGCGGGCGAACAGGGCCGGGTCCATCATGATTGCCGACCAGTGCCGCGAGGTGACCGGTGACATCTCGCGTTCGATCGACTGCAGCGCCTCGTTCGTGTCAGCCCCGGCGAGATTGTAGAAGACACCGCCGACGCGGCTGAGCGCGCGGCCCGACCGTTCCAGCGCTTCGATCACGTTGGCGAATTCAGGCACTGCCGGATCGTCGGAGATCGCCGCGATCTCCGACTTGTGCTTGGCCAGAGCCGCCTCGAATGCCGGCGTGATGTGTTCAGGCTTGATCACCGCGAAGGGTGGCAGGCCGAAGGGTGTCTCCCAGACGGCGGCGAAGGGATTGTCGACGGGTAGCGGCAAGGCTTCTGGCGCGGTCATCTCGTTCCGTTCCGGAAAAACAGGGGAAGGTCAGTCTTGAGCGTAGATATGGGCGAGATAGCGCCGCATGAAGGGCGGCATGTCGAGATGGTCGCTCTCGGCAAGATTGCGCACAATCACGATGTCGGAGAGTTCCGGCTCCGCCTGCTGCTTGATGCGTGACAGCATGATCTCGCGCGCCTCCTCGGCCGACCAGGACAGCGCCACCGGCCGCATGAAGGCGACGCGCCCCGTCAGGATCACCGCCGTCCAGCTTTCATCGACGTCGATTTCGCCCAAGGTCAGTCCGGTCTCCTCACAGAGTTCGCGGGTGACGCTGCCGGCAAGGTCGAGCATGCCGTCGTCCCTGAGATCTTCGCGATCCGGCGTACCGGCGGCGAAATAGACTTTGCCCGCATTGGCGGTGTGGTCGCCCATCACGCCGCAGAGAAAGGCGCCATCCGCCGCCCTCAGGGCCGCCATCGCATAGCCGTTGCGGACCACCGGGCCGGGATGGCCAAGATCGCGCCAGGTCATGAAGGCGGCGTAATCCGTCTCGAAATAGCGTGCGCTGAACACGCCATCCGCGATCGCGCCGCGATGCTGCAGCATGATCCGGCCATTGAACATCGCCGGCTTGCCGGCGCTGATCCTGGCCCAATGCGCGGCAATGGCAGTGTGGTTCTCCCGCGCGAAGACCCAGTCATGCGGCTCGACCACGGCCTCGACCCGCGCAAGCGGAACGATCGTCCCGTCGACAACACCATTCATCATTCGGTCCCACTCACAGCAGCACGCCCTCGCTCACCAGCACAGCTTCGCCGCCAATGCTGGCCGAAACGAGTCCACCGCGCTCGACCCGCAAAGTGAGTTCGATCTGCGACGGCCGTCCCATCTCGTACCCCTGCTCGATGACGAGGCGGTGCTCGCCATCGCCGGGACGATCGAAGGCCATCACAGCGGCGGCGAAGGCGGCAGCTGCGCCACCGGTCGCGGGGTCTTCGCCGATGCCCATCCCTGGCGCGAACATGCGGGCATGGAAGTGATGGCCCGCATCGCGGGTCTGCCGACAATAGACGAAGGCGTTGGGATGCTCGGCCGGCTTCATCACCGTATTCCACCGCATCATGTCGAGCGTGATGCGGCCCATCGCCTCGAGGCTCGCCACCGGAACCAGCGTAAAGCCGACTCCACCGGAGAATACGCCTGGCTCATGGGCATCGAAGCCGATCTCGGCAGGATCGAGCCCGAGCGCAGTTGCAAGCTCCACTGGCGATGCCGCTTCTCCGATCCGCTCCGGCAAGCGCGGCAAGGTGAAGGTCGCCCTGCCCTGATCATTCCCGACCGAGACGTCGCAGGAGACGGCACCGATCCGCTCCTCCAGGACGAGCTTGTCGTTTTCCCTGCCCGCCTGGGCATCGTGGAGAGCGAGCAGGATGGCTGTGCCGACGGTTGGATGGCCGGCGAATGGCAGCTCCCGGCCCGGCGTGAAAATCCGAATGGCGGCACGGTTGGCCGGGTGGGCGGGCGGCGCGACGAAGACCGTCTCGGACAGGTTGAATTCGCGCGTGATCGCCTGCATCGCCTCGGTGTCGAGGCCCTCTGCGTCCAGCACCACCGCCAAAGGGTTGCCGGCGTGACGTGCCCCGGTGAAGACATCGAGCGTGACGAAGCGGCGTTTCACGGCAACCCTCCCTTGGTGGCAGGCACGACCAGATCGATGGTCAGCGGGCAATGATCCGACGCCTTTGGCCTGTCCCAGCCGACGCGCGGATAGCGGTCGCTGCAGGTCGCCAGCCGCGCCATCGAACGATCGGGCTCGCGCGGATCGAGCGGCACGCGATAGGGCAAACCTCGCCGGATCATCTGCATGGCCGGATTGGGGTTCGCAGCCGCCAGCGCCGGCGACAGCAGGATATGGTCCAGCGGCATATGGCTATCGATGAGCCGCTGTTCGGCCTCCGACCAGTAGCGCCGGAAATGCGTCCAGCGCTCATGCTGGAGCAGATGCATGATCGGGTCGACAGCCAAATCCTCGAGCAACGGCTCGATGCCGCTATCCCCTTCGTCGACCAACTCGCCAAGTGGGCCAAGGCCATGGCGATAACCGTTGAGATCACCCAGCACGATCCAGTTGGCTTCGCGCCAAGACGCCCCGAACCAGGTCTTGACGATGTGCCTGACGGCCAGGGCCTCCGCCCGCCGGATCGGCAGGGTCTCCTGCCGGCCATCGTCGCGGCCGTTGTTCATCGACTTGAAATGGCAACCGAAGAGCGTCAGCGAACGGTCACCCAAGCTCAGCTCGACAGCGAGGCAATCGCGGGCAAAGCCCCTGTCGCCCGGCCTGATGCCGAACCGCGCGAGCGAAGGATCATAAGCGCCGGCCTGGCCGAAGCTGAGGTCCTTGTGCGAGACGACACGGACCGCCTGGGGCGCCAGCAGATCGCGCCGGGCGCCAAAGCCGATATCGATGTCGCGCCTGTCATTGCCGTCGATCAGAGCGAAATGGCCGTAGCGGTAATCGGCGATGCGATGGACGTAATTGGCAAAGAACGCCTGCAGGCTCGCGAGCGAGTCCACTTCCTGCAGCATCCAGATATCGGCTTGCGCCTCGGCGATGGCGAGCGCCGTCATCTGCCGCTTGTCGTCCTCAAGCGCCACCGCGAGCGAGCGCTCGACGGCATCGCGCTGGTCGGCGCGCGGAAAATGAAAGAGCGACATCGCGGCGGCGGTGTCGATGCGTCCGCCATTCTCGAAGCGGTGGCGCGTCAGCAGGTTTTCGACATTGAAGGTGCCGACGCGCAGTTTCATCGCGTTCAGCCTGCGGCTCAGATCGCTTCGGGCGTGAAGAGCTGCGAAGGCGTCGCGAATTCGTCCTGCGCGGCGACCGTCAGGATCTCGCGCGAGCCGGCCTCCTTCGTCCGCTTCAGCAGGCCATAGATCGAGGACGAGGCCTTGCTGAGGGCAGCGGCAGCCGATCCCTCGCGCATGTAGTGGACAAAGAAGAGTGCGGCGATCGCATCGCCCGCACCGTTGACGCTGATATCGATCTTCGGCGTGCGCACCCGGAAGGCGCCCTTGGCGTCGGCCGCCATCAGGTCGATCGCATCCGCCGGCGTTTCTTCCGTGACCAGCGATGTCACCAGCACGACTTTCGGGCCGGCATCGCGCAGCGTTTCGACGGCGCGGTGCGCGTCGGCAATGGTTTTCACCTCGATATCGGTCAGGAGTTCGAGCTCGAACTGGTTCGGCGTGACGATATCGGCAGCCGGCACCGCCTGTTCGCGCATGAACTCGGGAATGCCCGGCCGCACGAAAATGCCGCGTCCGACATCGCCGATCACCGGATCGCAGCAATAGAGCGCATCGGGATTGGCCGCGCGGACCCGCTCGACGGCAGACAGGATGGCGTGGCCGATATCGGCCGATCCCATATAGCCGGAGAGCACGCCGTCGCAGCCCGGCAGCACGCCACGCTCGGCAATGCCTTCCATCACCTCGTCGATCATGCCGCCCTCGAAGACCCGGCCCTTCCAGTCCCCGTAGCCCGTATGATTCGAGAACTGCACGGTATGGATCGGCCAGACCTCGACCCCCAGTCGCTGCATCGGGAAAACGGCGGAGGCGTTGCCGACATGGCCAAAAGCGACATGGGACTGGATCGAGAGGATGTTCATGGCGCGCAGCACAAGCCTTCAACGAAACGACGCGGCGAACCTAGCGGTTGCCGCGCCGGGAGCAAATCGAAAGCGTTGATGCAGGCGATGACAAACGGCGATCAGGCGGAGCCGAGACGCATCACGCTGGCCGTGTCGGTGAACTGCGTCAGGCTTCGTACCTTGCCGTCTTCCACAGTGACCAGATCGACCGCCTCGAAGCTCTGGGTACGACCGGTCGGCACATGGGTGACATCGGCGCTCCAGTGAAACGAGGCGCGAGCGCCTTCGACGAGCAGCCCCAGCGTCTTGAACTTCGAGAAGGCGAACGTGCCGATCAGCCCGGCCATCTGCTCCCGAACCGCGGCACAGCCCGTCTGTGGGCTGCACATGGGCCCGAGATCCTCCGCTCCCATGAAATGGAACCGGCAATCGGGATGGAAGAAGGCCATCACTCCATCGAGATCCCCGTGCACACGCGCCTCATAGGCGCTCAGGAGCAAGGTCTCGATCGCAGCGCGCTCGGTCATCTCGGCTCTCCCAATGGAAGAGCCGAGTTTGACCGGCCTGCAGAAAGGAGTCGAGAGACTACGATCCGGCGGCGGCCTTCTTCGCGAAGCTGTCGATGAAGGTCTTGTTCAGGTCGACATTCGAGGTCGCAAGCTCAGGATCGAGCAGTTTCAGCGAGTCATACATGCTCTTCATCGCATCTGGCGTGGAAATGCCGGTGCGCGAATAACTTTCCTGCGAATTCTTGACGGCGCGCAGATAGAGCGGCTTGTCGCCGAGATGGTATTCGGCGGGGACGAGATCGGCGACATCCTCGGGCTTGGCCGTCTCCAGCCATTTCAGGGACTTGACCAGCGCGTTGACGAGTTTCTGCGTCGTGACCGGGTTCTTCTCGGCGAAATCATTCTTGAGATAGAGCACGGCAGCAGGGTTTGAACCGCCGAACAGCGCCTTGGTGCCGGCCTCGGTGCGGGTGTCGATCAGCGCCACGACATCGCCATCCGCTTCGAGCTTCGAGGTCACGGGATCGAGATGCGAGATGATGTCGACCTGGCCTTGCTTGATCGCGGCAACGGCGCTGGCGCCGGCACCGACACCGATGATCGGCGCGTCGGTCGCCTTCAGGCCGGCCTTGACCATGGCATATTGCGCGGTCAGCGAGGTCGAGGAGCCGGGCGCGGTGACGCCGATCTTCAAGCCCTTGAAATCGGCCGCGGATTTGACCTTGTCGGCAAGCTCCTTGCGCACGGCGATGGTGATCGCTGGGAAACGCCCGAGCTCAACCACGGCGCGGATGTCCTGCCCCTTGGCCTGCATCCGGATGGTATGCTCATAGGCGCCGGTCACGACATCGACCGAGCCGCCGACGAGGGCCTGCAACGACTTCGCGCCACCGCCGAAATCGTTGATCGTGACGTCGAGCCCCTGCTCCTTGAAGAAGCCCTTCTTCTCCGCGACCGTCAGCGGAAGATAATAGAGCAGCTGCTTGCCGCCGACGCCGAGCGTGACATTCGGCTTCTCGGCCGTCTGGGCCTGTGCGCCAAACGGCACGAAGCCGAGAGAGGTGGACAAGGCGAGCGCGGCCAGCGCGCCGCGACGGGTGAAGCTCATCGAATTTCCTCCTGATGGGATCGGTTTGCGCTTCTGAACTGGCGCAGTCGGCCCCGACGATAGGCGAGATTGCACGGCACGGGCAACCTCGCCTCCCCGATCAGCCCGAGGCCCGGGGCGCAACTTTCGTCTGAGCCCCCAGGCGAACGCCGGTGAGCCCGCGTCGCTATAGCGTCCCCTCATCCAGAAAGGACGCAATGCCCTGCCGGGTCCGGTTGACGACGAGGCGTGTCACATCCGGGCGGGCATAGTGTCCGGCCTGATCGAAATTCTGGCGCTCGCGCCTGACCTCGCGATGATCAAGCGTCGCAACGAGAAGCTCCTCGCGCCCCGTCACGGGCTCGATCACCCATTTGCCGTCCGGGCCGGCGATGCCGGAGCCGCCATCAGCGAGGATCTCGGGGCAGGTTTCCAGCATGGCGGCAGCAGGACTGCCGGCCGGCACATCCTGCTTGCGCATCAGTCCCGAGACCGCCAGTACGTAGCTGCGTCCCTCGCGCGCCAGGAAGCAGGTCGTATCCACCGTGTTGCGGAGGTTCCCCGGCCAAAGCGCCACATGCAGGTTCTCACCCTGCGCGTACAGCGCTGCTCGCGACAGCGGCATCCAGTTCTCGAAGCAGTTCAGCCCGCCAACCGTGAAGGCCCCGACACGGTGCACCTGAAGACCATGTCCGTCGCCCGGCGCCCAGCTCAGCCTCTCTTCATAGGTCGGCATCAGCTTGCGATGCACCGACGCGATCATGCCATCCGCACCGATATGCACGCGCGAGCAATAGACGCTGTGCCCGCCGCGATCTGCCGGCCGCTCGATGATGCCGAGGATGACGGCGATGCCGCCGCGCTGTGCCGCAGCGCAGACCGCAGCCAGATGGCCGGCCTCGATCTGAACGGCCTGATCCAGATAATGCGCGTGAATCTCCTTCTGCAGCGACGATTCAAAGCGCGCCCCGTCGGTATGTTCGATCCAGAAGGGATAACCCGGCACCAGCGCCTCCCCGAACGCGACGAAGCCGCACCCTGCCGCGGCGGCGCGCGCGATCCAGTTGGCCACCTTCCCCAGGGTGGCATCGCGATCGAGCCATACCGGAGCGATCTGGGCCAGGCCCACGGTCAATCTGTCTGATACGGGTCATCGAGCCCCATCCCGGGCCTTGAGTGTGTTGCGATGGCCGGGTTAAGGACGTGGACAAGATCAGTCCAATTAATCCTTGGAATACCCCTCGATCATGCCACCTAATGTCACTCTGGTGCAGCTGCGTTGTTTCGCCGGCGTCGTCGAACATGGCGGCTTCACGGTGGCAGCCGACCGCCTCCGCCTGTCGCAGTCAGCCGTGAGCCAGGCGGTCGCGGGGCTGGAACGGGCGTTAGACACCGCCTTGGTGCTACGCGGCCGCGATGGATTGGTGCTGACGGCAGCCGGCGAAGCGGCCCTTGTCGAGACGCGTGCGGTACTCGCGGCCGTCGAACGGCTCGGCACGTGCAGCGGACTTGCCGGCAAGTTGAGCGGCACCTTGCGGATCGGCGTCGTACAGAGCGCAGCCGTCCGGCTGCTGCCCGCATGGCTGCGGCGCCTGCGCACCGAGCATCCCGGCATCACGGTGAGCTTGTATGAGGGGACGGATCCGGAGGTCACCGCCTGGATCCAGGCCGGCGTGGTCGAGATCGGCATCACCAGCCGTACCCATCCCGAACTGGCAGCCCGCCCGGTCTATTCCGACGACTACCTCGTCGTTGTTCCCGCCGACCACGAGCTTGCATCCCGGGCCTCGCTCCCGCTCGCTGCCCTGGACGGGCAACGCATGCTGCTCTCGGGAGGGGGCTGCGAAACGCTCATCCAGGAACTCCTGACAGCAGCAGCCAGCCATCCCGAGATCGCCTGCCTCGTGCGCGACAACGCGACCTTGCTCAGTATGGTGCGTGAAGGGCTCGGCCTGACGATCATGCCCGAGCTGGCCCTCGACGACAGCCGCGGCGTGGTTGGGATCCCCCTTCGCCCGAATCTCCGTCGCACCTTGCACGCCGTATCGCCGCCGGCGGAGACGCTTCGCCCGGTCGCGACAGCTTTCCTGACCCTGATCGAAAACAGCGCCGCTGTCGGGCTCAAGGCTCCTCGGCAGCGCCCCAAGACAGCAAGCGCGGGGTGAACCGGCCGCGCCAGCCTAAAGCATCGGCCCGAAAAGTGGATTACGGTCTTCGGGAAGGCCGATGCAAATACAGATGACTAGATCATCAGACTGGATACGATATCCGGCCTGATGATCTAAGTCGTCGTGGTCGCGCTCTGTCCCGGTCGCCAGACCAGCAGGCGCTTCTCGACGAAGGTGACAAGTGAATCGATCACGATGACGAAGAGCGCCAGGATCAGCATGCCGGAGAACACGCCGGTGACATCGAAGACGCTCTCGGCCTCGTGGATCTTGTAGCCGAGACCGGCCGACGAGCCGAGATATTCGCCGACAACCGCACCGACCAGCGCAAAGCCGACAGAGGTGTGCAGCGAGGAGAACATCCAGGTCAGGGCCGACGGCCAGTAGACATGGCGGAAGAGCTGGCGCTCGTTCATGCCGAGCATGCGGGCATTGGCGAGTACCGTCGGCGAGACCTCGCGGACGCCCTGGTAGACGTTGAAGAAGACGATGAAGAAGACCAGCGTGAAGCCGAGCGCCACCTTCGACCAGATGCCGAGGCCGAACCAGAGCGCGAAGATCGGCGCCAGCACCACGCGCGGCAGCGCATTGGCCGCCTTGATATAGGGGTCGAACACCGCCGCCATCAGCTGCCGGCGCGCGAAGGTGAAGCCGAAGAAGACGCCCGCCGCCGAGCCGATGACGAAGGCGAGCACGGTCTCGGTCAGCGTGATGCCGAGATGGAAATAGATGTCGCCGCCGGTGAGCTGGGTCCAGGTCCGACCGAGGACCTGCAGCGGCGTCGAGAAGAAGAACTGGATTGTCTTGGTGTCGCCGAGCAGCGGATAGACCGTGAAGACGTGCCAGATCAGCAGGAACACGACCGCGACGAGAATCTGCAGTGCAAGGAGCGTCAGGCGGTTCACGAGGCGTCTCCCTGCACCAGTTCCTTGCCTTCGCCCATGGCGTAAGCCTTCTGCACCTCGATGCGCAGCGACGACCAGATGTCGCGATGGATCTCGTGGAAGGCCTTTTCCAGCCGGATCTCGGCGATGTCGCGCGGGCGCGGCAGGGTGACCCTGTAATCGGCGACGATTCCGGCGGCCGGCCCCGCCGACATCACCACGACGCGGTCGGAGAGCGCGATCGCCTCCTCGAGATCATGGGTGACGAAGATCAACGCCTTTCGATCCTTCGACCAGAGATCCAGCAGCAGGTTGCCCATGATCTGCCGGGTCTGCGCATCGAGCGGTCCGAACGGCTCGTCCATCAGCAAAATCTCGGGATTGCGGATCAGCATCTGCGCGAGGCTGACGCGCTTGCGCTGCCCCCCCGAAAGCATATGCGGATAACGATCGACGAAAGCGCGCAGACCGACACGGCCGAGCCAGTCGCGGGCACGCGCATCGGCCTCCGCAGCCGGCACGCCCATCGGCTCCAGCGCCACGGCGACATTCTGCAGCGCCGTCTTCCACGGCATCAGCGCGTCCTGCTGGAAGAGATAGCCCGCGCGTACATTCAGCCCCGCGAGCGGCTTGCCGAATATCCCGACCTTGCCGGCAGACGGGGTCAGCAGCCCGGCCGCAGCATTGAGCAAGGTCGACTTTCCACAGCCGGTCGGCCCCACGACCGAAACGAACTCCCCGGCCGAGACGGTGAGATCGATGCCAGTCACCGCCTTGTAGCGATGCCCGCCTGCAAGCTGGAAGGTGATGTCGATGCCGCTGAGATTGACAGCTGGCGCGGTATCCGCCCCGGGCACGCCAGCAGGGCCCGCATAAGCGTGCAGGCGGTCTTGAAGCTCCATAAAGCGTTCCCCAACGGCCTGCTGCGCCAAGCGCCCTGGCCGAATATCGCGTTCGTTTGACGAAACTCTAGGTGATCGCCTCCGGAAGGCAACCCAACCTTGGTCTTGCCCGGCAGATTCGCCGCAGCGCGCAGCTGTTGCATCCACGGCCCGAGACAGCGATAAGCCAGCGCCTTGGCCTGAAAGATCTCGACCCTCATGCAGCAACTCGAAAGCCTGATGCAGGGACTCGTCGAGTTCATGCGCACCAACCAGCAATGGGCGATCCCGATCGTCTTTCTGGTGGCCTTCGCCGAATGTGTGGCGGTGCTGTCCTGGCTCGTACCCGCCACGGTGTTCTTCACCGCCTTCGGCGCGGCGGCGGGAGCCTCCGGTCTCGACCTGGTTCCGCTGGCTTTCGCGGCCTCGCTCGGCGCGGGTTGCGGCTTCTGGATCTCCTATTGGGCCGGCATCGTGCTCGGCCCGCGCATCGGAGAAACCTGGCCGCTCAAGAAGAACCCTGAACTGCTCGAGAAGGGACATGCCTTCTTCGAGAAATGGGGCATCTTCAGCATTCTCATTGGCCACTTCTTCGGGCCGCTGCGGGCGGTCATCGCCATCGTCGCCGGCATCGTGAAGATGCCGTTCCTGCCGTTCCAGCTCGCCAACTGGGCCGCGTCTTTCGCATGGGGCTTTGGCCTGCTCTATGGTGCCGGACGGCTGGCCGAGTTCGTCACGCGCTGATCCCGAAAACCGTCCGAACACTGAACGGCGCATTCAGGGCGGGTTCAGGCCAGAAGGCGCGAATTGACGGCGTTGCGTCGCGATATCGCCACTCACCAGTGCGGATCTGACGCGGCACGCCGAACGGCTCCAGGCTGCCGGCGTTGTCGAGGCGGGCGACCCGGCGCCTGTCCGATGCTACCCTCCCGGGGCAGGACTATGGAGTCCAACCATGAGCCTTTCGCGCATCATCTCGCCGATCGTCGCCCTCGCGCTGACCGCCGGCTTCGCCTTCGCACAACAGCCCGCCACGCAGCCGAGCGCCCCCGCACGTGCCCCGGCCCCAGTCACGACGCCCGCAGCGCCCGCCGCTGGCACAGCCGCCAAGCCTGCACAGCCCGCAGCCGCCGCTCAGGTCAAGAAGATCAACATCAACACCGCGACCGCCGCCGAACTCGACAGTCTCAAGGGCATCGGCGAAGCGCGCTCCAAGAAAATCATCGAGGAGCGCTCCAAGGCGAAGTTCAAAGACTTCAATGATCTCGTGAAGCGCAGCGTCCTGCCCTCGAATGTCGAGTCCGACATCAAGGACAAGATCACCTTCTGACCCCGCTATCCCTGCGAGGAGAAAGGCCTCCGGCGCAAAACGCCGGAGGCCTTTTCCGTTTTCGATGGTACCGCGTTCTTCGCCAAATCCTGCCGTCTGACGCAAACGCCCTTCAGTATCCGAAAAGTCCGAACACCGCGGCGAATACGATCACGAGCGACACTGCAAGCAAGGCCCGCGCACAGATAGGGCTGTCAATGACACTGTTCAGATTCATCGTCCTCATGGCCGCCTCCACGTACGACTGCCTCGACGAACGCATCGGACTGGAACCGGTTCCACGCCCGGAAAGGCGAGAGGGCGGACACATTACTGCATCCGCCCTCTCGGAATCAATGATTTGTTAACCCTCTCAGGCGCTTGGCGAGCGGTATTGCAGCGGCTCGCCAAGTCCGTGAGTCAGAGCCTGAGCCCGATCAGTTCTTGGTCTTGTCGACCAGCGCCTTGGCCTTGATCCAGGGCATCATGTCGCGCAGCTTGGCGCCGACTTCCTCGATCGGGTGCGCGGCCATACGGGCACGGGTGGCCTTGAACGAGGTCTGGTTGACCTTGTTCTCGAGCATCCAGTCGCGGGTGAACTTGCCCGACTGGATGTCGGTCAGCACGCGCTTCATCTCGGCCTTGGTCTCGGCGGTGATGATGCGCGGGCCGGTGACATACTCGCCGAACTCGGCGGTGTTCGAGATCGAATAGTTCATGTTGGCAATGCCGCCCTCATAGATGAGGTCGACGATCAGCTTTACTTCATGCAGGCACTCGAAATAGGCCATCTCGGGTGCATAGCCGGCCTCGGTCAGGGTCTCGTAGCCAGCCTTGATCAGCTCGACCAGGCCGCCGCAGAGCACGACCTGCTCGCCGAAGAGGTCGGTCTCGCACTCTTCCTTGAAGGTGGTCTCGATGATGCCGGCGCGACCGCCGCCATTGGCCGAAGCGTAAGACAGGCCGAGATCATGGGCGTTGCCGGTGGCGTCCTGGTGGATCGCGATCAGGGTCGGCACGCCGCCGCCGCGCTGATACTCCGAGCGCACGGTGTGGCCGGGGCCCTTCGGCGCGACCATCAGCACGTCGAGGTCCTTGCGCGGCTCGATCAGGTTGAAATGCACGTTGAGGCCGTGCGCGAAGAGCAGCGCGGCGCCTTCCTTCATGTTGCCATGCAGTTCGTCACGATAGATGTCGCCCTGCAGCTCGTCAGGGGTCAGCATCATCATGATGTCGGCGGTCTTGGCGGCCTCGGCCGGGGTCATGACCTTGAAGCCTGCTTCCTCGGCCTTCTTGCGGGTGGCCGAGCCGGCCTTCAGGGCGATGATCACGTCCTTCACGCCGGAATCGCGCAGGTTGAGCGCGTGGGCATGGCCCTGCGAGCCATAGCCGACGATGCAGACTTTCTTGCCCTTGATCAGATTGATGTCCGCATCGCGGTCGTAATAAACGCGCATAGGTTGCTCCTTGGTCTCGCGTTAGGGTTTTTCTTTGCCCGGAGCGGCTTCAACCGCGCCGTACAGAGTGAGGAATTGATCGGTCGCGCGCGCTGCATCGCGCTCGTTCTCCGCTGGGCTCAGCACGAGCGCATCACCCAGCAGCAGCCTGATCTGCACATCGCGCCCGACAAGGCCGAGGAATGTGCGAAAGGCGGTCTCCGTATCATCGAAAGCCAGGAGCCCCGCCTCACGGCCTGCGTCAAGAACCGGCTTCAGGCGTTCGCCGATGGCGACACGCCCGTTCGCCAGCACGATCCCGCCGAGATTGCCGGCCTTCGATCCGGCCTGGCTGATAGCAATCCGGTTCAGTGCAATCGAGGTGTCGCTGGTGATCACATTGAGCCAGTTCGTCGCGAAACGCGTCAGGCTTTCGCGCAGCGTCAGGGCATCGAGTTTCTGGCGATCATAATTGCCGGCGCGCACCTTCGAGGCCTGCCACTGCACGGTCGCGGTCAGCAGGCCGTCACGATCGCCGAACCACTTGTAGAGGGTTTCCTTCGAGCAGCTCGCACGCCGGGCGACAGCCGTCATCGTCAGGTGCTCGCCCTTCTCGACCATCAGGCCAAGCACAGCATCCAGCACGGCCTGTTGCCGGGCTGTCAGTCCTTCGCTCGATGTATCTGGAGTGGCGCTCAAGGATCAGTACCGTACGTTACGGTTCGGTCTCTACAGGAAGGTTTTTCTGAGCGCAAGGGCCAGCCTGCGAAGATCCTCGACACGGGCCCGGCCGGGTTTCGCTTCCGCCCGGAATGCGTCAATCTGCGCCGCCATCCGTCCCACCGGTTGGGGCAATTGCGCTTCATGGACAACGCGTTATCCGATCTGGAGATACAAGTATGAGCTTGCCTACGGCCGCCGAGACCGTCGCCTTCTGGCGGCAAGCCGGACCGGATAAGTGGTTCGACAAGGACGACGCCTTCGACCGGGAAATCCGCGATCGCTTTCTCGAGGCCCAGCGCGCCGCCGCGGCGGGCGAGCTCGGCTCTTGGGAAGAGACCCCCGAAGGCGCCTATGGGCTGCTCATCTTGCTGGACCAGTTTCCACGCAACCTGTATCGCGGCTCGCCCGAGGCCTTCGCCAGCGACGATCTCGCTGTCGAGGTCGCCGAGCGCGCCATCGCCCGTGGCTTCGACCAGCACTTCACCAATCCGGAGCGGCGCTTCTTCTACATGCCCTTCATGCATTCCGAAGAGCTGGAGCATCAGGAACGCTGCATCGATCTGAGCCGCGCCTCGGGCGATGAGAACAGCACCAAATACGCGATCATCCACCGCGACATCATTCGCGACTTCGGCCGCTTCCCGCATCGCAACGCCATTCTCGGCCGGGACACGACACCCGAAGAGCGCGCATTTCTCGACGCGGGCGGCTTCAGCGGCTGAGGCTGCCGCGGGAGGCTAGCCTCCTCCCGCCTGCTGGCTCGCGACGCGCTGCAGGAAGATCGCCGCAATCGTCAGCAGGAAGCCCGCCCACCACAGCGGCGAACGCAGGCTCTTGCCGCTGCCGGGAGCTTCCGGCGGCGCCTTGCCATTGAGCCGCTGGATGATCGGCCAGGCGAAGCAGCCGAACCCGGCCCCCCCGAGCGCAAGCGCCACCATATTGAGCGAAGCCGCATCCATCGCCCTAGATCACATCGCCTCAGGGCCACGGCTCATCGCCGCGATGCCGGTGCGCGAGACTTCGGTGAGCCCGACCACGGTCATCAGCTTGATGAACCGCTCGATCTCCTCGGTCGAGCCCGTGAGCTCGAAGACGAAGGAGGTCAGGGAGGCATCGAGTGTGCGCGCGCCGAAAGCCGCCGCAAGCCGCATTGCCTCGACCCGATGGTCGCCCTTGCCGACGACCTTGACCAAGGCAAGCTCGCGCTCCAGCGCCTCGCCCTGCAGCGTCAGGTCGACGACCCGGTGCACGGGCACCAGCCGGTCGAGATGTGCCTTGATTTGCTCGATGACGTTGGCGGTGCCCGACGTGACCACGGTGATGCGCGAGATGTGCTTCTCGTGCTCGGTTTCCGAGACGGTGAGGCTCTCGATATTGTAGCCGCGGCCCGAGAACAGCCCGGCGATGCGGGCGAGAACGCCCGGTTCATTGTCGACGATCACCGCCAGCGTGTGGCGGGCGACCGGCTGGATCTTGGGAGCGTTCGGATAATGCGTGGCTGACGTCGGCATCGGACACCTGCAGGAGCTGAAGCGGAATTCGGAACTAGACGTGACGGAGATTGGCGATGGCGGGCTCGTCGACCTCGTCCTGGGTTACGATCCAGGGCTCGGCCAGGGCGGCCTTCAGCCAATCCCGATAGGAGGGATGGTCGAGCACCGCGGCCATATAGGCCGCACTGACCGGGTCGACCGGGATCGAATAGGTATCGAGCCTTGTGACGACGGGCGCATACATGGCATCGGCTGCCGAGAAGCCGCCGAAGAGGAAGGGCCCTCCCTCCGCCTCGCCGAAGCGGGAGCGAGCCTCGCGCCAGAGTGCAGTGATACGGGCGACATCCTTCGCGACGTCGCCCCCGCGATCGCGTGCCGCAAAGCGCTTGCCGAGATTCATCGGACAGGCCCGGCGCAACGCGAAGAAGCCGGCATGCATCTCGCTCGACATGGCACGGGCATGGGCGCGCGCCGCCCGGTCCCTTGGCCAGATCCCGAGATCGGGATAGCTGTCATGCAGGTATTCCAGGATCGCGAGCGTCTCCCACGCCGCAATGTCCCCGTCGACCAGCGTTGGCACGGTGCCGCCGCTGCCCGGAGCCTCGGCGAAGATCGCCTCCTTGAAGCCAGGCTCGTCGAGCAGGACGAGCTTCTCATCGAAGGCAATGCCCTTGGCGCGCAGCACGAGCCAGGCCCGCAGCGACCAGGACGAGTAGCACTTGTTTCCGATCAGGAGCTTCATGCCGCCTGGCTCGCCGTTTCCAGGCCGAAATCGAGCGCCGCTTCGACATGCAGCGCCGTCGTGTCGAAGACCGGGATGTCGAAATCCGCTTGCGAGACCAGGAGGGTGATCTCGGTGCAGCCAAGGATCACCCCGTCCGCGCCCTGCTTTACGGCCGCTGCGACGATGTCGAGATAGCGTGCCTTCGAGGCAGGCTCGATCCGGCCACGGCAGAGTTCCTCGTAGATGATGCGATGGACATCGTCGCGCTGTTCGGCATCGGGAACCATGGCCTCGACGCCGAACGCAGCGAGGCGCTCGCGATAAAAAGCCTGTTCCATCGTGAAGCGCGTCGCCAGCAATAGCGGCCGCCGCGACGGGCTTTTGCGGATCGCCGTCGCGGTCACGTCGGCCAGATGCAGGAACGGCACGCGAGTCGCAGCCGTGATCCGGTCCGCCAGCTTGTGCATGGTATTGGTGCACAGCAGGATACAGTTCACGCCCGCCCGCTCGAGCCGGATGGCGCTGTCGGCCAGGAGATGGCCGGCCGCAGCCCAGTCCCCGCTCGCCTGCATCTCGGCGATCGGCGCGAAATCGAGCGAATGCAGCAGCACATCCGCCGAGTGCAGCCCGCCCCGAAGGGCGCGCACCCGCTCATTGAGCAGCCGGTAATAAACCGCAGTCGATTCCCAGCTCATGCCGCCGATCAGGCCGATCGTGCTCATGCCCGCGCCTCCTCGCCCGCGTGCCGATCGTCAGACAAGCTGCTTGCCCCTGGCATCGATGATATCGCCCGTATTTCCCTCGAAATCGGGCAGGATCATCTCGTTATGGGCCTTGCCCGACGGGATCATCGGGAAGCAGTTCTCTTCCTTCGCAACAAGGCAGTCGAAGATCACCGGCTTTGGCGTATCGATCATCTCGCGGATCGCATCATCGAGCTGGTCCGGATCCGAGCAGCGGATGCCGTGGCCGCCATAGGCTTCCGCGAGCTTCACGAAATCGGGCAACGAAGCCGAATAGCTCTCCGAATAACGCCCGCCATGCAGCAGTTCCTGCCATTGACGAACCATGCCCATATATTCGTTGTTCAGGATGAAGATCTTGACCGGCAGCCGGTGCTGCACCGCCGTCGACATCTCCTGCATGTTCATCAGGATCGAGGCTTCGCCGGCGATGTCGACGACAAGCGCCTTCGGATGGGCCATCTGCACGCCGATTGCCGCCGGCAGGCCGTAGCCCATGGTGCCGAGTCCGCCGGAGGTCATCCAGCGGTTCGGCTCCTGGAAGTGGAAGTACTGCGCCGCCCACATCTGGTGCTGGCCGACTTCGGTGGTGATGTAGGTGTCGCGGTCCTTGGTCAGCTCATAGAGCCGCTCGATCGCGTATTGCGGCTTGATGACCGCACCGGACTGCTTGTAGCCGAGGCTGTTGCGCGCGCGCCAGCCGCTGATCTGCTCCCACCAGCCCTTCAAGGCCTCCTTGTCGACCTGCGGGCTCGTCTCGCGCCAGATCCGGACCATGTCCTCCAGGACATGGGCGCAATCACCGACGATGCCGATGTCGATCTTGACGTTCTTGTTGATCGAGGACGGGTCGATATCGACATGGATCTTCTTCGAGTGCGGCGAGAAGGCGTCGAGCCGACCGGTGATGCGGTCGTCGAAGCGTGCGCCGATATTGATCATGACGTCGCAGTCATGCATCGCAAGATTGGCTTCGTAGGTGCCGTGCATGCCCAGCATGCCGAGCCACTGCTTGTCGGCCGCCGGGAAAGCGCCCAGCCCCATCAGTGTCGAGGTGACAGGATAGCCGGTCAGCCGCGCCAGTTCGCGCAGCAGCGCCGAGGCGTGCGTGCCGGAATTGATGACGCCGCCGCCAGTGTAGAAGATCGGGCGCTTCGCCTTGGCCATCAGTTCGACTGCGGCCCTGATCTTGTTCAGGTCCCCCTTGACCGTCGGACGGTAGGTCTTGTGCTGGTTGTCGCGCGGGCGGGTGTACTCGCCCTTGGCGAACTGGATGTCCTTCGGAATGTCGACGACGACCGGCCCGGGACGGCCGTTAGCGGCGACATAGAAAGCCTCGTGCAGGATGCGCGGCAGATCCGCGATGCTCTTCACGAGATAATTATGCTTGGTGCAGGAACGCGTGATGCCGACCGTATCGCATTCCTGGAAGGCGTCGGAGCCGATCAGATGCGTCGGGACCTGCCCGGTGATGACGACAACCGGGATCGAGTCGAGCAGCGCGTCGGTCAATCCGGTGACGGCGTTGGTCGCCCCGGGACCGGAGGTCACCAGGACACAGCCAACCTTGCCCGAGGAGCGCGCATAGCCCTCCGCTGAATGGACGGCACCCTGCTCGTGCCGGACCAGAATGTGCTTCACCTTGTCCTGGAGGAAGAGCGCGTCATAGATCGGCAGCACGGCGCCGCCGGGGTAGCCGAACAGATGTTCGACGCCTTGATCCTGAAGCGCACGGACGACCATTTCCGCGCCGGTCATCATCTCGCTCATGTCGCTCTCCTCGGGGGTCTTCGGGTCAGTTCAGGGAAAATCGGGCAATAAAAAAGGCCCTCGGAGGGGCCTGGGCGTGCGCTGGCGTCAGGGGCCAAGCGGTTTGTTCAACCGCCCCCTACCAGCGCACCCGTACGAGAATAAGCTTGCGCATCGCGCCCGACATCCTTTGCGATAATTGCGGCACGCTAGACGACCGGTTTGGCATGGTCAAGCTGCAAAAACTCATGGCCCTCAGTTCCGAAAATCCCATGACGAAAGGGAACACTTTTTCAAGAACGGCCTTGCTAAGGTCCTTGCGCGCGAAACGGGGCCGCCATGTATCAGGAAGTGCACACCGAAAATATCGTCGAACGCGCCCATGCACCGGAAGTGGCCGAACTTCTGCAGCGCTTTGCCCTGCATGCCCCTGGCGCAGGCGGCGTCTCCTACGAGGCGCTGCTCGAGGACCTCATGCCCCGCTTCGGGGACGACCTCATGGTGTGTGTCCCGACCGGAGACGGCGACTATCGCTATGAGCATTACGGCCGCGAAATCACACGCTATGTCGGCGGCAGCCGGCAGGGCGAACGCATCTCGCAGATGACCCCTCAGGTCGCCCGGTTCACGATCCAATGCTATGATCAGGCCCTGACGCACGGCAAGCCGATGTATACGGTGCATCGCTCCCTCAAGACCGTCCGGGTGTGCCTGTGGGAGCGACTGGTCCTGCCGACCACCGGCGCAAATGGCGATCGCTTCCTTGTCGTCTTCAGCCGGCCGCTGCAATTCCGCGAGGAACTGCTGACCACGGTTCTGGAGACCTCGCCCAGCGGCATTGTCGCATTGCGGGCCGTACGCGACGATGACGGCAATATCGAGCGCACGATCATCATCACCGCTAATCGCCGCGCAGCACTGATGGCGGGCCATCCCGACGAGAACCTGCTCGACACGGACGCCCGCACGAGCCTGCCCTTCCTCTCTGACGCCATGATCTGGCGCCGCTGCCTCTATGCCATCGAGCTGCGCCGCAACGACATCTTCGAATCCAGCTTTACGGTGAATGGCCGTGAGATCTGGCTCCAGCTCGCACTGGCGCCGCTCGGCGACGGGCTGGTGATCACGCTCACCGACATCTCCGAGCTGATGATCGCGAACCTGACGCTGCAGAGCCGGGCCGCAACGCTGGCGCTCGAGATCGGCCGGGAGCGCGCGACCCGACGGGCGCTGTCACATGAGATCGGCCAGCGCGAGGAACGCGAGCAGGAACTGCGCCGCCTTGCCGAGACAGATCCGCTGACCGCGCTCCTGAACCGGCGCTCCTTCATCGAGAAGGCCAATCGCGAGATCCTCGCGTGCGAAACGGACGGTGACGACGCGTCCCTGATCATCGTCGACATCGACCACTTCAAGAGCGTCAATGATACGCATGGCCATGTCGCCGGCGATGCCGTGATCAGGGCCTTCGCCGATCTCCTGCTTGGCCTGGTCAGGCCCGAGCGCGATCTGGTGGGGCGTTTCGGCGGTGAGGAGTTCGCCGTCTTCCTGCCGCGCACCGGCTCCGCGGCGGCGATGCGCATCGCCCATCGTATCCAGGACGCACTGACGATGCGCGAACTGCCGACCTCCGAGACGATGTCCCTGCGTGTCACTGCGAGCCTCGGGGTCGCGACCCGCGAGAGTGCGGAGAGCTTCGCGGAGTTCTTCGCGCGCGCCGACAGTGCCTTGTACCGCGCCAAGCACGAAGGCCGCGACTGTATCCGCTTCGCGGGGGCGGACGTCGCCGAAGCCGCCTGATCTCAGGCCCGTGTCTCCAGCTCGCGGAGCGCAAAGCCGAGAGCGGCCTCGGGTGCTACAGCATGCCAGCCCGCCATCTGGTGACGGAACCATGTGACCTGGCGCTTCGCATAGGCACGCGTGTCGGCCTGCCCCCTGGCAATGGCTTCCTTGAGGCTGAGCGCCCCGTCGAGATGGGCGATCAGGCCGGGCACGCCATGCGCGCGCATGACCGGCAGCAGGGGATCGAGCCCGCGCGCCCGCAGCGCCGCAACTTCTTCCAGGGCGCCCTCCCCCATCATCTGCTCGAAGCGTCGATCGATGCGGGCACGCACCAGATCGCGTTCGGGGGAGACGAAGAGCTGAAGCAGCGCTCCCCCGTCCAGCGGGCCCGGCTTGCGTGCGCCCTGAAAGCTCGCCAGCGACCGCCCGGTCGCGGCAAAGACTTCCAGCGCTCTCATGATCCGCATGCGGTCGCTCGGACGCAGCCGCTCGGCCATGACGGGATCGCAGCGTTGAAGTTCGACATGGAGCGCAGCCGTCTCGCGCGCCTCGGCATGGGCACGAAAGGCCGAGCGAACCGCCTCGGGCACCGGCGGGATTTCCGAAAGGCCCTCGGTCAGCGCCTTGAAGTAGAGCCCCGTCCCGCCGACCAACACGGGAAGCGACCCGTTGCCCGCCAGTTCGTCAAGGATCGCGCTGACATCGGCGACATAGCGCATCGCCGAATGATTCACGGCGCCGTCGACATGGCCATAGAGACGATGAGGAACCATCGCCTCATCGTCGATCGTCGGCCGCGCGGTGATGATCCGCAGATCGGCATAGACCTGCATCGAATCCGCATTGACGACGGTTCCGCCAAAGCGGCGCGCGATCTCTATCGCCAGCGCGGACTTGCCGCTCGCCGTAGGACCTGCGATGAGCACCGCCCTGTACGCCACGCTCAATCGGTCCTTCTCATGCTCGTCGCGACACTTGTTTCCGCTCACGGCCAGGCGCTGCTGAACGACGCCCTGCTGACGCGTCTCGCCAATGCCGTATCCGGCGTAACCCGGCAAGCCCGCCTGGATGGCGAGGTCGCAGCAGACCTCTTCGCGGATGGGGCGGACGCACGCAAGCTCGAAGCCGACATTCGTGCAGCGCTCGACGGAACCGCGGTCGATATCATTGTCCAGCCGGCGGCGACGCGTCGTAAGGCGCTGTTCCTCGCCGACATGGATTCGACCATGATCGGTCAGGAATGCATCGACGAGCTCGCCGCCTATGTCGGACTCAAGGACAAGGTCGCAAGCATCACCGAACGCGCCATGCGCGGCGAGATTGCATTTGAACCGGCGCTGCGCGAGCGCGTGGCGCTGCTGAAGGGCGTTCCGGCATCGGTCGTGGACGAGATCATCCGCGAGCGCATCACGCTGACGCCCGGAGGCCGGCAACTGGTGCGCACCATGCGCGCCAACGGCACCTATACGGCGCTGGTCTCGGGTGGCTTCACCGTGTTCACGGGCCCGCTCGGCGCGACGATCGGCTTCGACGAAGATCGTTCGAACACGCTCCTTGTCGCAAACGGCGTCCTGACCGGCGAAGTCGAAGCCCCGATCCTCGGCAAACAGGCCAAGCTGGACTCGCTTGTCGAACTGCGCGAGCAGCGCAGCCTTTCAAGGGCCGCGACATTGGCGGTCGGCGACGGCGCCAACGATCTCGCGATGCTCGGCGAGGCCGGGCTTGGCGTCGCCTTCAGAGCGAAGCCGGCGGTTGCGGCTGCGGCAGATGCCCGGCTCGACCACGCGGACCTGACGGCGCTGCTCTACGCTCAGGGCTATCGCGGCGACGAGATCATCCAAGCCTGAATTATCGCACCGGATCGCGAATCCCGCCCGATAATCCAGGCTTCGGTGTCTGCATCGCCCCGCAGTCCGCCTTTCGGCCGATGCTCTTTGTGTCTGCATCGGCTTTCCCGAAAACCGCAATCCACTTTTCGGGCCGATGCTTTAGTCGACGATGAACAGCTTCGCGCCCCTGGGCGCCTGTGAGCGATGCGCCTCGGCCTGATCGGCGACCTGATAGCTCATGCCAGGCCGGAGCGTGAAAGCGCGACCGTCTTCCAGCACGGTCTCCAGTTCGCCCTCGAGGCAGAGCAGGACATGCCCCTTCGAGCACCAGTGATCCGAGACGTAGCCCGCGGAGTACTCGACCATGCGAACCCTGATCGCATTATCCGCCGGTCCGAAGAAACGCGTGCGCCAGATCGCCTCGCCCTTCTCGCCTGGGTGACGCACCGGCTCCACTGAACTCCAGTCGACCGTTCCGAAAGGAATTTCGCTCATCCGCATCGCATATCCACTCCCCTGCTCGTCGCCCTGATCGCACACCGGGCGGAGCGCAACCAATGCAAATTGCTCATCGGCCTGATCGCAATCCGGAGAAATGAAAAGGGCGGCCACGAGGGCCGCCCTTGATCCTGTCCAAGACCAGCTTGGTCAGTTCATCGTGACCGCGACGAAACGAACCTCACCCTGCCCGTTCGCGACCAGAAGCAGAGCCGACTTCTTGCCCTCCTTCTTCAGCGTATCCAGGCGCTTGGTCACATCCTCGGGCGAGTTCACCGCCTCCTGGCCAACCTCGACGATCAGTTCACCGATCGAGATGCGCTTGTCCGCGGCATTGGAGTTGGGATCGACCTTGGTGATCACAACGCCCTTGGTGCCGTCCTTGATGGAGTAGCGCTTCCTGAGCTCGTCCGTCTGCTGCGAGAGCTCCAGACCCAAGGCCGTGGTCACGGCAGGCTTGGCCGGTTCGGCATTCGGCTTGGCAGAGGCCTGCTGGACCTTCTCGCCATCCTCGAGCCGGCCGAGCTTGACCGTCTTGACGACTTCCTTGCCCTTGCGGACCACCGTGATCGGCGCATCCTTGCCGACCGCCGTACCGGCGACAATCCGCGGCAGATCGCGCGAATCCTTCACTTCCTTACCGTCGAACTTGACGATGACATCGCCCACTTCAAGCCCCGCCGGCTTGGCCGGGCCCTTGTCATCGATGCCGGCAACGAGCGCGCCGCGCGCCGTGCCGAGACCGAGCGCCTCGGCGGTGGCGTCGTCGACGCTCTGGATACGGACGCCGAGCCAGCCGCGGCGGGTCTCGCCGAACTCACGGAGCTGATCGACGACATTCACCGCCAGCGACGAGGGAACGGCAAAGCCGATGCCGACGGAGCCGCCGGTCGGCGACAGGATCGCGGTGTTGATGCCAATGACCTCACCGGCCATGTTGAACAGCGGGCCGCCGGAATTACCCTTGTTGATGGCCGCATCGGTCTGGATATAGGTGTCGTAGGGGCCCTGCTGGATATCGCGGTTGCGGGCCGAGACGATGCCCGACGACACGGAGCTGCCGAGGCCGAACGGATTGCCGATCGCCATGACAGGGTCGCCGATCCGCATCTTGTCGGAATCCCCGAACTTGACGGCATCGAGCGGCTTGTCGTGCTTCACGCGCAGCACCGCGAGATCGACCTTGGTGTCCTTGCCGATGATCTCCGCCTTCAGGCGCAGGCCACTGTTGAAGATCACCGTGATTTCGTTGGCGTCGCCGATGACGTGGTTGTTGGTGACGACGATGCCGGAGGAATCGATCACGAAGCCCGAGCCGGCCGATTGCGACCGTCGCTGCTGCGGCGGCTGGCCCTGACCCTGGCCCTGCTGGCCCTGACCGCGGCGGTTGAAGAACTCCTCGAACAGATCGCCGAAGGGCGTATCGGGGCCGAGCTGCGGCAGTTGCGGCAGGTTGCGGTTGCGCGTGTCGCTCGTCGTGACAGCCGAGATATTGACCACCGCCGGCATCACCCGCTCGGCCAGGTCGGCGAGCGAGATCTGCCCCTGGACCAGCGGCGACACTCCCGTCGGCGGCTGGGCGATCACAGGCGTCGCCAGCATCGGCAGCGCCGCGACGCCGGCCACGAGCGCGGCCCGCGCAAGTCCGGAAGCGGAAACGATTTTCAGTGCCATCAATCAGGGTCCTCGTGAAGAAGCAGGCCGATCGTGCGGCCAGGATGTTGGCCTAGAGATTGAACCTCAAATTGCGGCGGAAGGGCGACACACAATCACGTCACCAGGCATTCCGACCGCCGCTTCTACACCCCGATGCGCACTAGCCAGACGAGGAGCACCCCGAACACGGCTGAACCGATACCGATCAGCCGCATTCGGTCTGCTGGCGTCTCCGCTGCGCTGCGCAACGCATCCTTCGCCAGATTTGGAATCGCTGCGAACAAGATGCCTTCGATGGCGAAGACGAGGCCGAGCGCCGCGATGAAATCCAGCATACGCGACGCTCGCTATCGATCAGGGATTGGCCGCCGGGGCCGGCGTTGCAGCCGAGCTCTGGGGACGTCCCGTAGGGTCGTTGAAGTAGCGGAAGAACGGCGAATCCGGCGAAAGCAGCATCCGCGTGTCCCCCGGCTTGATGCTCGCCTCATAGGCCTGCATCGAGCGATAGAAGGTGAAGAACTCGGGATCCTTGCCGAAAGCCTCGGCGAAGACCTTGTTCCGCTCGCCCTCGCCCTCGCCTCGGATCTCGTCGGAACGACGCTGGGCTTCGGCGACGATCACGGTCGCGTCACGCTCGGCGCGGGCCCTGATCTCCTGCGCCTGCTGGGCGCCAAGCGCACGCGCCTCGGCAGCTTCGCGCTGACGCTCGGTCTGCATGCGCTGGAACACCGCCTGCGAGTTCGCTTGCGGCAGATCGACCCGACGCAGGCGGACATCGACGACCGTCATGCCGAAGCGGGCCGCCTCGCGGTTCACGTCGTCGCGGATACGGCTCATCAGCCGCGACCGGTCGGTCCGGACCACCGAGATGAAGCTGGCATCCGCGAGGACCGCGCGAACCTGACCATTGACGATCGAGGCAAGCTGCGAGTTGGCCCGCGGGATGTTGTTCACCGCCTGATAGAAGCGCAGCGGATCGGAGATCCGGTAGCGCGTGAAGGCGTCGACGACGAGCCGCTTCTGATCCGACGCGATGATTTCCTGGGCGGGAAGGTCGAGATCGAGGATGCGGTTGTCGAGCAGCGTCACCTGCTCGAAGGGGGCCGGCAGCTTCAGGTAGATGCCCGGAGCGGTGACGACGCTGCGGACCGCGCCGAAGCGCAACACGATGGCCGACTGGGTCTGCTGGACCACGAAGGTCGCGGCATAGAAGACGATCGCGGCGACGGCGAGGACGACAAGCGCACCAATGCGCAGGATGGAACCGTTCATCGGGTCGCTCCCGCCTGCGGCGCACCCGGCGCAGCGCGCCGTTGCTGGAGCTCGTTCAGCGGCAGGTAAGGCACGACACTTTGCCCGTTACCCCTCTGGTCGAGGATGATCTTGTCGGTGCCACCGAGCACACGCTCCATCGTCTCGAGGAAGAGACGCTCGCGGGTCACGGCCGGCGCCGCCTTGTACTGCAGATAGACAGCATTGAAGCGGCTGGCCTGGCCGCGCGCTTCCGCGACGGTCTGCTCCTTGAAGGCTTCCGCCGACTGGACCAGTTGCGCCGCACGACCGCGCGATTCCGGCACGACCCGATTGGCATAGGTCTGCGCCTCGTTGCGCAGGCGTTCCTGGTCGGAGCGCGCCGCCTGGACGTCACGGAACGCGTCGATGACCTGCTGCGGCGGATCGACCTTCTGCAGCTGGACGAGGCGGATCTGCACGCCAGCCTTGTAGCTGTCGAGCGTCTCCTGCATCAACTGGCGCACTTCGGTCTCGATTGCGGCACGATCCGTCGTCAGCACGGGCTGGATGTTGCGCTGGCCGATCACCTCGCGCATCGCGCTCTCGGCCACAGCCTTCACCGTGCCCGGCGGATCCTGGATATTGAAGACATAATTCTCCGGCGCGGCCGGATCGATCTGCCACTGCACGATCACGTCGATATCGACGATGTTCTCGTCGCCGGTCAGCATCAGGCTCTCTTCGCCGACATCCGTCTGGCGTGAGGTGCGGACCGATTCGATGGTGCGGAAGCCGACTTCCGTCGTGATCACATTGGTGACCTGGGGCTTGATCACGCTACCGATCGGGTAGGGCCAGTTGTAGTTCAGGCCTTCGCCGGTCTTGCCGATATATTTGCCGAAGCGGAGGTTGAGACCAACCTCGTTCGGCCGGACGATATACCAGCCCGTCATCAGCCAGATCACGATCAGGGCCAGGATGCCGAGAACCAGGCCACGTCCGCCGAGATTGCCGCCCGGCAGCAAATCCTTCAACCGATCCTGACTACGGCGCAAAATTTCTTCCAGATCCGGTGGCGAACCACCGCCACTGCCTCCGGGGCCCTGCCCCCACGGGCCGCCGCCGCCGCCACCACTTCCGCGCTGGCCCCAGGGTCCTCCCCCGCCGCCACCGCTACCGCCGCTCTGGTTGCTCCAAGGCATACTCGTGCCGTTCCTCACATCTGTACCACACGTGCCATAGGCGAACGGCGGCTGTTTGTCAGCGCCCTTAGGGAACGCGTGTCCGTGACTTGGTCATCGGACACGGATTCGTCAACGACGCAAGCCCTTCATCGTCAACGGAAACAGCGTTCAGGCCCGGCGGCGAAAGGTCGCGAAGGTGAAAGCATGCTCGTCATCGGCACTGCGAGGGTGGTTCTCCTGCTTCACGCGCTCGAACGCCGCCCTGTCCCAGACCGGAAAAAGGGCATCGCCTTCGGGCTCAGCGTGAACCTGGGTCAGTTCAACCCGATCGGCCAACGGCAAGGCCTGGGCGTAGATCTCGGCGCCCCCCGCAACAGTGACGGAATCCGCGCCCATCGCGAGGCCCAGCCGCTGACCGGCCTCGATCGCCTCGTCGAGGCCATGCGCGACATGAACGCCGTCGGCATTAAAACCGGGATCGCGTGTCAGGACGATGGTCTCGCGCCCCGGCAACGGCTTTCCGATCGAGAGAAAGGTCTTTCGCCCCATCAGCACCGGCCGGCCGAGCGTCAGGCCACGAAAATGCCTGAGGTCCGTCTTCAGCCGCCAGATCAGGCGATTATCGTCACCAATCACGCCATTATCGGCGACGGCGGCGATGATCACGATGGGAAGGGCTTGAGGTCCGCTCACACGCTCTCTCCCAACCGCCGCAGCGCGTCGCCGTCGAGGCGTTTGACCGTCCATTCCGATTGCGCGTTCGCGCCGAGAGAGCGGTAGAACACGCGCGAGGGCTCGTTCCAGTTCAGCACCCACCAGGCCAGGCGCGGCAGCCCCTCGTCGACGCAGCGCTTCGCCAGCCCTGCGATCAGGGCCTTGCCGATGCCTTTGCCGCGGAATTCAGGCCGGACATAGAGATCCTCGAGCCAGATGCCATGGCGGCCCGAGAAGGTCGAATAGGTATAGAACCAGACGGCGAATCCCGCAGGCGCACCTTCCCATTCGGCGATATCGCAGGCGACCTTGGGATCTGGCCCGAACAGGGCCTGCGCGAGTTGCTCTTCGCTGGCCGCAACCTCGTGCAGAAGCTCTTCGTATTCGGCGAGCTCCCTGATGAAGGTCAGGACGAGACCGGCCTCGTCGGGTCGGGCTKGACGGATGGAAAGGGTCATAGGAAGGTCCCCGCGACTACGATCGCCAGATTCATGCAGGCATGCAGCAGAATGGGTAGGCCGATTCCGCCGGAAACCTCGCGTGCATAGCTCAGGAACGCGCCAGCCGGCAGAACCGATACGACGTGCAGCAGCCCGTTCTCGATATGCAGCAGTCCGAAGGCCAGCGTCACGATCACCAAGGCCGGCCATGCGGAGAAGCGCTGGCGCAACCGCGTGAACAGCAGCCCACGGAACAATGCTTCCTCGACCACGGGGGCGAGCAGCACCGCATTCAGAAAACCGAGCCAACTGCGCTCCGAGCTGGACATCGCCTTGATGTCTTCGAGCGACCCTAGCAGCCCCGATGCCGCGACGGTCGCCTCGATAGCCAGTACGAGCAGCAACACGGCCACGAACCGGATGACGATGCGCCGATCCGCCGGCCACGAAAGGGCCGATGCACGCCGCCATGGTAGATCGCTCATCGCCCCGACTGCGAACACCGTGCCAAGCCCAACGCTCAGAAAGAACGCAGTCTCGCGAGCATCGAAGCCAAGGGGACGGCCAACGAGCGCTGTGGCCAGAACCGCGGCACCAGCCACCCCCGCATACCCGAGCGCGACCGCAAACAGAACCTGCCCGAACGCCGGAACAACTGCGCGGTCCATCATCCCGCGATCGGTGCCTTGATCGCCGCGTGCGCGTCGGAGGCTTCGAGCGCCACGTCCGAATTGAGCTGCAGCCGGGACAGGTCGAGACGGCCCAGATAGCGATGTGGATCACCGAAGAAGTGCGCAGCTTCGCCGAAGCCGAACTCCGTCACCCGGGCGGCGATCTGGGTCGGCAACGCGTGGCTTACGGTGTTAAACGGCTTTCCGAGCACGCGCATTATCCGCAGAATCGCTACGATCGCTTCGTTACTCCTTAGGATGAACCGAGACAACGCGCCATCAGTCGAACCGGCAGCTCCCCGGATCAGTCCGCAAGCAGGCCCTCACGGTCAGCAGCATGCCGCAGCCCCGAAGACGCGAGCGCTAGCTTCGCCGTTCGTCCCAGGCACGGCTGGCCTCATCTGAAACCCAAGAAGCCACCGCCTCATGACTGAAGCGATCGAGGGCATGAGCCGAAGATGGCGCCATGCGACATCGTGCCGAAGGCTCGAGATGGCGCACGACGCGCCATCTCCGCTTCGCACCGCGACGTCCAGGGTTCACACGCTGTCAGCGTTCGGCTGCTTCTGTTGCGCAACGAGGGCGACGATAATGCTGAGGACGATGCCCGCGGCTGCCAGCCAGAACGCCCGTTGGATGCCCTCGGCCACGGCGATCCGCAACGCGTCGCCCGCCAATCCGCCGACCTGGGAATTGGCAACGGCGATGAGAACCGCAAGGCCAATGGCGTTACCGACATTCAGCGTTGTCGACGCCATTCCCGAGGCGACGCCCTGCTCGTCATGATGAACGCCGGAAGCGGCCGCAATCCACATGCCGGTCCAGACAACACCCTGACCTATGCCGGAAATGATCAGCCCTGGGAGGATGATGAGGTAACTGCTTTCCGCAGCAGCACCGGGAACCATCAATGCCGTTCCGATAGCCCCCACGGCCATGCCGCCAATCAGCGTGGAGCGGATCGAAAGCCGCGTAGCCAACCGCTCGCCGACCTGCGTCCCCACCGCAATCGCTATCGAGGGAACCAGAAACGCGAGCCCGGTCTGAAGAGCTGTGAAACCCTGCACGTTCTGGAACAACACCGTCAGAAAATAGGGCAGTGTGCCGAATGTCGCCATGTACAGGAATGTGATTGTCATTCCGGTCAGGAGGCTGCGATTGCGGAACAAGCGCAAGGGCATGAGCGGATCGGCACTCCGTGCTTCGATCACCACGAAAGCGGTGAGCAGGGCGGCAGCCAGGACAAAGCTCCAGATGATGCTGCCCGAACCCCAGCCATATTCCGGCCCCTGCACAAGCGCGAAGACGAGCAGTGTCGCCCCGGCGGTGACAGTCAGCGCGCCCGGCAGGTCGAAGCTGCGGCGTTCATGCCGCTTCGGGTCCCGCGGGATGACGAGGAATGCCGCGACGATGGCAATGCCGGCGAGCGCGACATTGACATAGAACACTGAGGGCCAGCCAAAGGCACTGGTGAGGAGACCACCGGCGATCGAACCGATCGTGAGGCCGCTTGCTCCGGCGCCACCCCAGACAGCGAGTGCCCTGTTGCGCTCCGGCCCCTCGGCAAACAGGCGGTTGACCAGGGACAATGTCGCCGGAAACAGGAATGCGCCTCCGATACCCTGAACCGCGCGCGCCAGGATGATGACTTCAGGGCTCCAGGCCAAGCCACCGATCAATGACGACAGCGCATAGAGCCAAAGGGCAAAGACGAACATTCGCCGCTGGCCGATCAGGTCGGCTGCCCGGCCGCCGAACAGCAGGAAGCCACCGGTGAACACCGTGTAGACACTGACCACCCATTGCAGGGTCTGGCCCGAAAAGCCCAGGCCCGCGCCGATCTCCGGCAACGCGACGAAGACGATGTTGAGGTCGAGTGCGATGATCAGTTGCGCGAAGGCGAGCAGCGCCAATGTCGCGCCGCGTTTTCCCCCAAGACCTCCCCTGACCGATGATCCGTCGGGCAGCGATGCCAGTTCCGATGCGCTCATGCGTGTCTCCGCTTCCTCGTTCTTTGTTGATCGACAAAGAATGAAAGCTTGCCAACCGGAGTCAAGCGAATTATTTACCGATCATCAAAGAATGGAGGCATCGATGGCGCGGCCACGGGAGTTCGATCGAGATCTGGCGCTTGAAAGGGCTCGCGACGCATTCTGGGCACGCGGCTACGAGGGAACGTCGATTGCTGATCTGGTGGCGGCGCTGGGTCTTGCCTCGGCACGCATCTACGCAGCCTTCGGCTCGAAGGAGGATTTGTTCCGGGAGGCGGTTGGGCTCTACGAGGAAGGCGACGGCAGCTTCGTCGCACGAGCGCTGGCCCAGGAGCCGAGCGCAGTGAAGGCCGTCGAAAGGATGCTACGCGACGCCGTCGAGACCTACACGAAGCCCGGACGCCCATGGGGTTGCATGGTCGTATCGGCCGCGACCAACTGCGCCGTCGAGAATGACCGCGTGCGGGAATGGCTGGCCGAACGCCGCCTGAAGCAAACGGCGACCATCGTCGACAGGTTGGTGCAAGCCGTACGCGCCGGCGAGCTGAGACAGGATACCGACACCGACGCGATGGGCGACTATGTCACTGCGCTGATGCACGGCCTTTCCGTGCAAGCGCGGGATGGCGTGCCAGAGCAACGCCTCCTGACCATGTGCGACCTGGCCATGCAGAGGATGCGCGACCTGGTTGATCCCACCCATGAGGCTGTCATCGTGCCCAACCAGTCTGGGGCGGAGAGCATCTAGCGCCCCCGTCAGCCAGCCAGGATACCCTGGCGGCCAGGGGCGCTGGCCACAGAATGCAACCTTCGTTTGAGACAGAGGGAAACAGGCCCTCTCCCCTTCCCTGAACCTGTTGGTCAAACTTGCCGCCCGCGAGAGGGCGCGGCACGCGCAGGCGGAGAGCAACTGCGTGATTCAAGTGCCGTCGAGGATCGAGCACGCCGCGAACACGTCCCGAAACGCCAGGCCGGACCTCATCGCGTCAGCCCCGATCGGCCCCCGGCGCGCTGTCCCCCAGCACCTGCGCCAAGCGCCGCACGCCGTCCTGCATCCGATCGAGAGGTGCAGCTGAAAAACTGAGGCGTAACGCTGCCGCACCCTGCCCATCGGGCTGGAACGCAGAGCCGGGGACATAGGTCACTCCGACTTCAGCCGCACGGCTCAGCAAGGCATGCATGTCGAGATGCGCTTCCAGGTTCAGCCAGATGAACAGGCCTCCCTGGGGAACGATCCAGCTGGCGCGGTTGCCGAGCTCCGACTGGAGCGCCGCCAGCATCGTGTCGCGCCGAATGCGATAGGCGTCGCGAAGCCGGCCAGCATGTGTGTCGAGGATGCTGTCGAAAAGATCGAGGAGACAGGCCTGGGCAAGGGTACCCGCCTGCAGATCCTCGCTTTGTTTCATGAGAGCAAGTTTCGCGACCACCGCACGGGGGGCGACCAGCCAACCGACACGAAAGCCCGGCACGACCGCCTTGGAGAATGTACCGAGATAGATCGTCCGCGCGTCCTCGATCGAGCGGGCCTCCGTGTCGACCGCCAGCAGCGGCGGCAACGCCTCGCCCTCATAACGCAGCATCTCGTAGGGGTCGTCCTCGACGAGGATCGTATCGAGCTCACCGGCCAAGGCGACCAGTTCGCGCCGTTGGGCGAGCGACAAGGTCGCTCCGGTCGGGTTGTGGAAATTCGACATCGCGTAGATCAGCGCCGGCCGATCGTGAGTCCCGGCCCGTGCCGCTTCCAGCTCGCGCATCCGCGCGCCGTGCGCGGCAAAGACCTGCAGCGCCCCGGGATAGGTCGGCGTCTGGACGAGCACGGTCGCCCCGGGCTCGACCAGCAGCTCGGCGACGAGATCGAGCGCCTGTTGCGCGCCATTGGTGAGGAGAATGTTATGCCTGTCGCATTGCACGCCCTTGGCGCGCATGTAGGCGCTGATCCGGTCGCGCAAGGCAGGATCGCCCTCGCTAGCGCCATATTGCAGCGCAGCCCGCGCCGTTTCCGGTTTCGACAGGATCCTGGCCAGGCTGTCGCGGATCTCGGCAACGGGAAAGAGCATGGAATCGGGTTCACCAGGTCCGAACGACACGCAATCGGCCGCCTTCGGCATGGTCGCAAGGCCACGAATGGCAGATGGTACGATGCGGTTGGCATAGCGCGAAAAGCGCCGCTCGAAGGCGGTCATCCGTGGTCCTGCGTGCGTGTCGGCGGTGCTCATCGGGTGGAAACCTCGGGTTCTGCAGGAGCCGGACCAGTGGCGGACGTGGTCGCATTCCAGGTTTGGCCAGCAAGATCGCGCATCGATCGCGCCATCCGGGCGATCGATGCGCTTTCCGCGACGCTGGCCGCGGCGACATAACGATCCGGCCGGACCAGCATCAGGATGTTGCGCCCAGCCGGCGACAGCGAGCTCATATGCCCGTCAGTGTCGCGTCCGGCGGAAACGTCAGGGCGGTCTTGAGAGGGATTGAAGGTGGTCGGCAGCACCGCGACGCGACGGAGCGAGCGAAGCCCGAAGCCTTCGGCCGTCGCCGCCATGCGCTGTGCATCCGGACCATAGGCGACGAGCGCGAACTGGCCGCCCATGACATCGTCCAGCCGCTGATAGCGGCGGTCCGTCATCTGGAGCAGCGGTTGCGGGAGCATCCGTCCGGCAAGACGCATTCCGCCATCGTCGGGAACGACAAAGCCTTTCTCATAGAAGGGTTTGGGCTTGTATTTCATCTGCGTGAAATGCGCGTGGATCCCCGGCGCCAGTTGGGCAAGCCGAAAGCCGAGTTGGATCATGGCCGCCTGCCGCCGGGAGGTCGGCATCATCACCCGCCCCATCTTGATGGCGAGCTGGATCAGGGCCCATGCATGCGGTGCCCGCTCGCGCTGATAGGTCGCCAGAAGCTCCGGCCCGAGCCGTCCCGAAATCACCTCGGCGAACTTCCAGGCAAGGTTATGCGCATCGCGGACACCGCTGTTCATACCCTGGCCGGCAAATGGCGGCGACAGATGCGCCGCATCGCCGGCCAGGAAGATGCGTTGCGTGTTCCAGCGATCGGCGATGCGGGCATGGAAGGCGTAGACTTGGCGACGGACGATTCGTGCGTCGGCATCGGGCCCGTGGGCTTCGAGCAGCGCACGCACATGGTCGGGGTGAGCCGCGCGCTCCTCGTCTTCGCCGTCGCGCAGCATGAATTCGTAGCGGCGGATTCCGTCCGGGCCGGGCAATGTGATCAGGGGGCGGTCGGGATCGCACACGACCCGCGTCTGGCGCAGCTGCTCCCGGGTCGAGGCCAGATCGACGATGAGCCAGCGTTGGCGATAGGTCGAGCCGCTGAGCGTTGCACCGACGACCTTGCGCAAGGCGCTGCTGGCACCGTCGCAGGCCGCCAGATAGCGGCCGCGAATGGCAATGCCGCCGCCGCTTCCAGAACGAAGGGACAGCGACACGCCGGAACCATCTTCCGCCACCGTCTCGCAGGAATGGCCGAACAGCGTCACCACATTGGGGAAACGGTCGAGCCCCCGGCGTAGCGCGGCTTCCAGCTTCGGCTGGGTGAAAGCGTTGCGCCGCGGAAAGCCATATTCCCGGGTGGCCGGCTCGACCTTGGCAAAGCAACGCCCGTCCCGGGTGAAATAATGTGAACCGTAGTCCAGGGCCACATCCTGCAGGACCGAATCGAGCAGGCCGGTTGCCTGCATGGTACGCAGCGACTCGTCGTCGATGGAGACCGCCCGTGGCTCCTGCACCGTGCTGCAATTGCGCTCGACCAGGATGACGTCGAGGCCAGCCTGTCCCAGCAGATTGGCCAGGGTCAGTCCAGTGGGACCGGCTCCAACGATCGCGACATCGCATTCCTGAATCATTGCGACACGTCCGCTCCGTCGAGCCGAGATCCGGACAACCGATCGCCCAGCAGGCTGGCTGAAGAGACGAGCAGGAGCACGAGTCGATGCTCGAGCTTTTCGTCCAGGCTGGCAGCATCGAGAACGAGGCTGATGCTGGCGGCAATGCCGAGCTCCGGCACCGCGACCGGGAGGGCAATGCCGACGAGTCCCTCGTCGATCTCGCCGCGCGTGATGCAGTAGCCGCGCTTGCGGATGCCGGCCAGCAGATCGCGCAGTTCGGCGATCTTCATGGGCAGATCGGCCTGGTCGGCGCCGGGCTGCCCGCCGAAACTCCCCGCCACAAGCCGGGCCAGCCGTCGGGGCGGGACCAATGACAGGATCGTCTTGGACGTGGCGCCTCGCGTCAGCGGCATGGGCCGACCGCGTTCATAGGATGGCCGCGCCGGTAGATTTCCGACGGCTTCGTCGGCGACGCACAGCACGGTGTCGCCATAGAGACGCGCCAGCAACGCCACACAGGGGACACCCGCCTGCGCGATCAGATCATGCAGGCGGGACTGCCCGGCGCGCACCAGCGGATCGGTCAGGCGCACCAGCCGATCGAATTCGACGAAGGCGGGGCCGAGACGATAATGCGCCTCGTAGGCCGGTTCGAGAAACCCCTCGCCGACCAGCTCCCGCACGGTGCGATAGACGGTGCTCGCCGGCACGCTTAGCGCCTCCGACATGTCCTGAACCGTCCAGCTTCCCTTTGTTTCCCGGAACAGCCGAAGCAGACTGACGAAGCGGCCGAGCGCGTTCATGTCCGGTCCGGATCGGCTTCGGAGACGATCGGATTCGTCAGCCGACCTATCCCTTCGATCGAGACCTCGACCGTGTCGCCCGCTTGCCCCACCAGCAGCGCCTCTTCCCCATCCAGCCGGATCAGCTCCATGTCCATGACCTCCGCATAGAAGGTGGCGAGCCGCTTCACATCCGGCGTTCTCAGATTGAGGTGGTGCAGATAGGCGCTGGCTTGCAAGGCGGTGAGCATCATTTTGCTACTCCATTCTTGGAATAGCGATATTATTAAGATAATGGATGAGTCAATTTCCCATATTTTGAGATTTTGACAAGATATCTCCACCTAATGGCAACGGCCGTCGGCTCGTTGCCAGCTTCGAGGGACGTCGCTTCGGTGAAACTCAATGACCGGCTTAGCCTCAAGACCCTGAAACTGATCATGGGCGTGGAGCGCCATGGCAACCTTTCGCTGGCCGCCGAGGAACTTCACATTGTGGTTTCGGCCGCAAGCCGTCGGATTCGCTTCCTCGAGGACTCGCTCGGCTTCCGCCTGATCGAGCGGACAGGCCGCGGGATCGGGCTGACGGCGCCCGGCCGGGCGATCGCGGCGCATGCGCACAGGATCCTTGCCGATGTCGACGAGCTTGAAGACGAGTTGCGTGACATCACGGACGGCGTCCTGGAGCAGATCAGACTGTCCGTCTCGGGGCCCGCGCTATTCCATGACCTCCCGGAGCAGTTGCGGAGGTTTCTCGGCGCCTTCCCCCATGTCCGGCTCTCAGTCGAGGAACTCACCAGCAATGCAGTTGCCGAGAGCGTCCTCAATGGGCGGGCCGAGCTCGGTATCCTGCTGGGTGCGGAATCCAGCCCAGGCCTGCGCCTGAGACCCTATCGTCGCGACGCACTCGGGATCGTCGTCAGCCCCGAGCATCCTCTTGCGGGCGCGGCTGCTGTTCGCCTTGCCGATCTGCTCGACCAGGATTGGGTTCTGCCACCGGACTCGGCAATCGGGCATTTGCTGGCCCGCGAGGCCGCAAGCCATGGCGCGGAATTGTCTACGCGCGTCCGCGTCCATGGCATCGCGTCGATCTGCCGGGTGGTCCAGGGCGGTCTCGGCATTACGGTGCTGCCGATGCGCAGCGCGGCGCGCGAAATTGCAAGCCGAGGCCTTGTCGACATCCCGCTTGCCGAAGACTGGGCGCCTTGCAACCTGCATCTGGCGACCCAGCGCAACGCCGTTCTTACTCCGGCATTGACTGCTCTCGTCGATATGCTCGCGATCGAGTGAGACAGACCGGCGCGAACTCCAGCCGCCGCCCGAGCTCCTGAGACGCCCTCCCCGGCGCCCGCTCTCCGGGCGTTCCATTGTCGGCGAAGCCCGCTCCGCTCCACCCCGGCGGCAGTTTCCCGAATGCGAACGATGCTTGACGAAATACCGCTCGACCCGGAGCGAGGCCCACACCCATTCTCATTGCAACGATAGATCCTTCGCAGGCAGGCAGCATTGCGAAGAAGAAAATCTATGCAAGAGAGGAACGCCATGTCGGTCGCAGCACTGAACAGTCAATCTGCGCTTCTCAACAAGGATCGCACGAAGGTCGCCCTCTCCTGCTTCCTTGGGTCAGCGATCGAATGGTATGATTTCATGCTGTACGGGTTCCTGGCGCCTCTCGTCTTCGATAAACTGTTCTTCCCGCATGCGGACCCGGTCGCCGGCATGATTGCCGTGCTCGGCATCTTTGCCGTCGGCTTTGTCGCACGACCTCTCGGCGGCCTGTTCTTCGGTCACTTCGGCGATCGTCTCGGCCGAAAGCCGGTCATGGCGGCGACGCTGATTTTGATGGGTCTATCGACGACGGCCATCGGCCTGTTGCCGACCTATGATTCCATTGGAATCTGGGCGGCGGGCTTCCTGCTGGCCCTGCGTTTCCTGCAGGGCTTCGCCCTTGGCGGTGAGTCGACCGGAGCGCCGGTGCTGATGCTGGAGAGCGCGCCTGAAGGCAAACGCGGCGTCTTCGCCTCGATCGCCCAATCCGGCAATTTCGCCGGCGTCGTGATTGCGACACTGGTCGTATCCTTTGCCGCCGCGCTGCCGAGCGACGTCCTGCTGACATGGGGCTGGCGCGTGCCCTTCCTGTTGAGCATCGTGCTCGTGGGCCTCGGCTTCTACGTGCGGCTCAAGGTCGAAGAGTCGCCCGTATTCGAAGCGACGCGGACGCCTCCTGCGCGGGTACCGCTGTTGCAGGTGCTCGACAATTACAAGCGGCCGGCACTGATCGTGTTCTGCTGCGCCCTGGCGGAGTCCGGTGTGTTCTATCTCACATCCATCTTCGGCCTTTCATACGGGGTGAAAACGCTCGGCATCGATCAGGCCACGCTGCTGCGCGGCGTCCTGCTCGGCAATGTCATTGCCATCGCAATGGTGCCGCTGTTCGGCGCGCTGTCGGACCGTATCGGGCGGCGGGTGGTGCTGGGCACCGGCTTCGTCCTGGCCGGGCTCTATGTGGCCTTCCTCTTCTTTCCGCTGCTGCAGACCCGCGACACCCTGCTGGTCGTACTGGCCACGGCCATTCCCGGGGCGCTCATCCAGCCGATGCATATCGGCGTCACCTCGAGCTTCTATCCGGAGTTGTTCCCGGACACGCGCGTTCGCTTCAGCGGGGTATCACTTGGGCGGCAGTTCGGCACGATCTTCGGCGGCGGCGCCATGCCCGTCATCGCAGCGAGCCTGCTCGCCTGGAGCGGCGGCAGCCTTCTTCCCATCCTGATCTACTTCAGCCTGGTCTCGGTCATCGCCATCGGCGCCGTGATGGCTGCCGAAGAGACCAGGCTTCGCGCGATCTGAGCAAGAGCCGAAGCCGCCGCCTTCACCAACGCTTGCTCGCATCGGCGCGCGACGCGGCCGCAGCAAACCAATGGAATTGCCATGCAGACAGCAGACCAGTCCGCGGCCCTGCCCTCCGCCCTCACAAAACCGGCCGGCACTGTGCGCGATGCGACGATCGCCCTTCTCCGGTCGCTCGGGATGACGACGGTGTTCGGCAATCCCGGCTCGACCGAGCTTGCCTTCCTGCACGACTGGCCAAGCGATTTCCGCTATGTGCTCGCCCTGCAGGAAAGCAGTGCCGTCGGGATGGCCGACGGCCATGCCCAGGCAACCGGCTCGGCGGCCTTCGTCAATCTCCATTCCGCGGCCGGCGTCGGCCATGCGCTTGGGAGCATCTACACAGCCTACCGAAATCAAACGCCGCTGGTCATCACAGCCGGGCAACAAGCACGTGCGCTGCTGCCGCTGCGCCCATTTCTCGGCGCCGCCTCGGCTGCGGAGTTTCCCAAGCCCTATGTGAAATGGAGCTGCGAACCGGCGCGCCCGCAGGATGTGCCGCTGGCGATCGCCCAAGCTTACGCCATCGCCATGCAGAAGCCCTGCGGCCCTACCTTCGTCTCGATTCCTGCCGATGACTGGCAAGTTCCCTGCGAGCCCGTCGAGGCCCGGCCAACCAGCGGGGATTTCGGGCCCGATCCTGAAGGTCTTCGGGCATTCGCCAACGCGATCGATGCCAGCGAACGCCCGGCCATCGTCGTCGGTGCTGCGGTCGCACGGGACGAAGCGTCGGCACTTGCCGTTGCCCTCGCAGAACGTCTGGGCGCCGCAGTCTGGGCCGCACCGGTGGCAAGCAGAGCCTCGTTTCCGGAGGATCACCGGCTCTTCAACGGCTTTCTGCCCGCCGCCCCCGAACCGCTTGCCAAGATACTGGGACGGCACGACCTGGTGCTGATCCTTGGCGCCCCGGCCTTCACCTTTCACGTTCCCGGCGATCTCGCAGGCCTCAGGTCAGGGCCTCCCATCTTCCACATCACCGACGATGCAGATGCCGCCGCAGCCGCCATTGGTGGAGTGAGCTTGCTCTCGACGATGCGTCCCGCGATCTCCGGTCTGCTCGCGACTGTGCCGCTCCGCGATCGCCCACCCGCCACCGTTCGCGCCCCGGCACCGCGGATCGCCCCGACCGAACCGGTCCTGGCGAGCTTCGTCATGCAGACGATCGCAGATCTGCGTCACCCCGGCGGCGTGATCGTGGAGGAGGCGCCCTCGCACAAGGAAGCGCTCCAGCGGCATCTGCCGGTTCGGGATAACGGCTTCTACTGCATGGCGAGCGGCGGTTTGGGCTTCGCGCTGCCGGCATCGGTTGGGATTGCCCTCGCCAGGCCAACCCAAGCCGTCATCTGCGTGATTGGTGATGGATCGGCGATGTATTCCATCCAGGCCTTGTGGACCGCCGCACAGCACCGCCTCCCGATCACAGTGGTGGTTCTGAACAACGGTGGCTACGGCGCGATGCGCGCCTTCAGCCAACTCATGAAAAGGGCCGCACCACCGGGCATCGACCTGCCCGGCCTGGACTTCCCGGCACTCGCCGCCGGGCATGGCTGCGCGGGCGTGCGCGTCGCGCGCGCCGATGACCTCGCGCCGGCTCTTTCAGAAGCCTTCGCCAGCGCGAAGCCGCGGCTCGTCGAAGTGTTGGTCGATCGGGCCGTGCCTGGCCTCTACGGACTGGATTGAGGCGTTTGCGGCCACGGCCCCGCGCCGATGAGCCAGGAGGATATCGTCGTGAAACATCTGCCGAATGCGATGAACTGGATCAACGGGGCCTGGTGCGACAGCGCGAACCGCGTCCCCAGCATCAATCCTGCCACCGGCGGGCTCATCGGGTCCTTCGCGGACGCGACGCAAGCCGATGCGAAGCGCGCCGTTGCTGCCGCTCGAAACGCCTTCCTGCACAGCCCCTGGCGCGATGACCGGAGCTTGCGCGCCCGCGCCCTCAATGTGATCGCCGATCGCTTCGAAGCACGCGCCGAAGAACTGGCGCAGATGCTCGCAACAGAGAATGGCAAGATCCTGCCTGAGGCCCGGTTCGAAGTCTCCACGGTCGCGCCCAAGTTGCGCTACTGCTCAGCCTTGGCGCTCTCCCAGCATGGCCGGGCTCTGGAGGTTCGACCGGGCGCTTATTCCATGGCCTTGCGCGACCCGATCGGCGTCGCCGGACTCATCGTGCCGTGGAACAGCCCGGTCGTCCTGCTGATGCGCTCCCTCGGCCCGGCCCTCGCCGCCGGCACGACGGTCGTCGCCAAAATGCCTGGTCAGACCGCGCAGGTGAATGCTCTCGTCGCGCAGATCCTTTCGGAGATTGCGGAGTTGCCACCTGGCGTCGTGAACATCTTTTCCGAGAGCGGCATTTCCGGCTCGGGATTCCTGGTCGAGTCGCCCGACGTGCCGGTGATCAGTTTCACGGGCAGCACCCGCACGGGCCGGGCGATCGCGGCAGCCGGCGCATCGCGCTTGAAGCGCTTCGGCCTCGAGCTCGGCGGCAAGACGCCGATGATCGTGTTCAACGATGCCGATCTCGCGGCAGCGCTCCCGCAACTCGAGAAGGCCATCACAGTCTTCGCTGGCCAGTTCTGCATGGCCGGAAGCCGGATCCTGGCGGAGCGCGGCATCGCTGACCGTCTGCGGCAGGCCCTTGGCGCGCGGCTGGATCAGGTCAGAGTCGGCCCGGCATCCGATCCGAGGAGCGAAATGGGCCCGTTGATCGACAGGCGAAGCGTGGCCCGCGTCGATGCGATGGTGGAGAAAGCTCTGGCGGAGGGCGCTCAGGCCATCGTCCGCGGCGGCATCCCGCGCGAGCCTGCACTCGCGGCGGGGGCATTCTATCGACCGACACTGCTCGAGGTCTCCGATGCGAATCTGGTGATCGTCCAGGAAGAGGTGTTCGGACCGGTCGCGACCTTCCAGGTTTTCGAAGGCGAAGCGGAGGCCATCGCCCTCGCCAACAACAGCGATTTCGGCTTGGCCGCCAGCGTCTGGAGCCGCGATGTCGATCGGCCTCTCCGTGTCGCGCGCGAACTGCAGGTCGGCACGGTTTGGATCAATGATTGGGCCGCCATCCACGACGAGTTCGAGGAAGGCGGCTTCAAGCAAAGCGGCATCGGCCGACTGAATGGCCTCGCCTCTCTTCACGATTTCCAGGAGACGAAGCACATCGCGCTCAGAGCCGGAGGACTGCGATGAGAACCTGCTATGGCAAGCTGTTCAAATCGGGTCGCTCAGCAACTCCCGTAGCCGGACCGCCAGCTCCCGAGCGGTGTATGGCTTCCTGAGCCAGCTCCCCGCGGCGGCGAATTCTCGCCTTGCGATACTGGGCTCCGCATATCCTGAGGTGAAGAGGACCTTGATTCCGGGCCGGATGCGGCGGGCTCGCTTCGCCAGTTCATCCCCGGCTATGCCGCCAGGCATGATGATATCGGTGAAGAGCAGCCGGATTTCCGGGTGCTGCGAAAGCAGGTGGAGCGCCTCTACCCCGGTATTGGCCTGCAGCACCCTGTACCCTGCGTCCTCCAGCCTGGCGACGACGACATGGCGGACGCGCGCATCGTCCTCCGCCACCAGGATCGTTTCGGTCCCCCCTGGAATCTGGTTGTTATGTCCATCAGGGACTGGTGCTCGCCCAGGGGCACGCACAGGACTTCTCGTGGCTGCCGGCAGATACAACCGAACGCAGGTTCCCTGCCCCAACTCGCTGTAGAGCTGCACATGTCCGCCGGACTGTTTGGCAAAACCGTAGACCATGCTGAGACCAAGACCGCTTCCGGCGCCAACGTCCTTGGTCGTGAAGAACGGCTCGAAGGCGCGTTGCTGTGTTTCGGCCGACATGCCCCTTCCGGTGTCGCTGACGGAAATCAGCACGTAATTTCCTGTCCGCACATCCGGATGAATGCGGCTATAGTCGGCATCGAGCCGAACCGAAGCAACATCGACCGTAAGACGCCCGCCACGCGGCATCGCATCGCGGGCGTTCAAGGTGAGATTGAGCAGAGCGTTTTGCAGCTGCGACCCATCAATCAGAGCGTGGTGCGGCGCCCCCGTCACGACCGTGCGCAACTCTATGGACTCTCCAAGCGTGCGACGCAGGAGAGCTGAGAAGTTGCCGACCAGTTGGCTGACATCCATGAGCTTGGGATTGAGCGGTTGCCGGCGGCCAAAGGCCAGCAACTGTTCCGTCAGCTTGGCGCCGTCATCAGCGGCATCTTGGGCTTCGCGCACCAGATCGTGCAGCCTCCCGCTCTCGATGCGCCTTTCGATCATCTCGAGATTGCCGCTGATGACCGTAAGCAGATTGTTGAAATCGTGCGCGATACCGCCAGTCAAATGACCGACCGCCTCCATCTTGTGAGCCTGGCGCAACTCTTCTTCGATTTTTTGCCGGCTCGTCAGATCTCGGACGAAGCCGGTGAAGATACGGCTGCCATCGGCGACGGCCTCACCGATGGCGAGTTCCATCTGGAATTCGGTTCCATCAGCGCGCAATCCGGTCACCACGCGCCCGAAGCCTATGATGCGCCTTTCGCCGGTCGCCAAGTAGCGCGAGAGATAGCCATCATGCGCCTCCCGGTCCGGTGACGGCATCAGGATCCGGACGTTCGACCCGCAGACCTCATCCGCCGCATATCCGAAGAGCCGTTCGGCAGCGGCGCTGAAGGACAGGATCGTACCGATTTCATCGATGACGACCATCGCCTCCGGCACCGTGTCCAGGATCGAGCGCAGATGAGCGGAGCTGGCGGCGAGTTCGGTTTGCGTGCGCCGCAGATCGCTTACGTCGATGTTCACCTCCACGATCGAATAGCCTGCCCGGCTCTGCGACTTCACCGCGACCCAATGGCTCGCGACAGATATGGCACGCCCATCCCTGTGTCGGTGGGTCAATTCGCCCTTCCAGAGATTATGTTTCTTCAAGTAGGCGCGGATATCTTCGAGCGGCCGCGGGAAGACGGTTCGCAGAAGGTCATGCGCCACGACGCCGACCGCTTCCTCGCGGCTCCAGCCGTACAGATCCGCGCAACCGGATGTCCAGCGGCTGATCACCCCATCAAAGCCATGGACGATAATATTGGCACCATCGAGAATCCGTACGATCTCATCAAGACTGAAGTCACTGGTAACGGTGGACTCCATCGTCATCCCCGCGGATTGCATCAACTCTCAGTGAGGCCAGACCGCGCGCCGCACCGATGTCATGGTCGGCGGACGATCCTCATCATCGTCGCCATCCCCTTCACCAGCAAGCCTTGCCAGCCTTGCCAACTGGCGGATGATGATCGCGCTGCGTCCGCTGGGCGCGATCACGCCGCAGGCGATGAGCTTGCTCATGCTGCGCGATACGGTTTCGATCGTGAGGCCCAGATAATCCGCCATATCCAAGCGCGTCATCGGAACCGCGAGCAACGGCGAAGTCGGCCGACCTCCGGCCCGGCGGCGGGCAATGAGGAGCAGGAAGCTGCTCACGCGCTCTTCGGCGCTCTTGCGAGCAAGCAAGACCATCTGATCCTGGGCCGCAGCCATCTCGTCGCAGAACTGAGCAAACAGCTGCGGGCGAAGCTCGGGGCACCGATTGATCTCGTCCTGGAAACGGGAGCGGGCAAAGCGGCGCAGCTTTGCCGGTGTTATGGCTTCAGCCGTATAGAGATAATGATCCTTGAGCGACACACCCAGAAGATCTCCGGGATAGATGAAGCCGGTAATCACCCTGCGGCCATCGCTCATGATCTTGAAAACGCGCAAGACGCCCTCGACAACTTCGAAGACATGCGTTGCCTCGTCTCCCTCCCAAAAGACCGCAGCTCCAGTCTCGACCTTCTCGATGGGTTGCCGCCTGAACAAGCTCCCCAGGTCAGGAGCTGACACCTGCGCGTCCGGGAAGCTGCCGCGCGGTAAGCCTAAGCACGAAACACTGATGCCCGCTAACATGACACTCCCCTGCATAACCACTCATAGCCGGAGAATTGAGCGCCCTTCAGTGACGACGAAACGATAGGCCAGTTACCGTTGGTATAAAATTGTAACGGATTGTACGCTGGCTCGACGACTGTGATCCGGAAGCTCAGACATGGCCGAACAGCAAGCCCGGAACGAGCATCTTCTTGTCGTCGACGACGATATGCGCATCAGGCAGATGCTGGTCCGCTATTTTGAGGATGAGGGCTATCGCGTCACGGCGGTCGCCAACGGCCAGGGCATGCGCGAGTGCCTTCAGCGAACCTCGATCGACATGATTCTGCTCGATCTCGTCCTGCCCGCCGGCGAGGACGGGCTCGGATTGGCTCGCGAAGTCCGCTCCCACTCCGACGTTCCGATCATCATGCTGACCGGACGGAACGACATCGTCGACCGGGTCGTTGGGCTCGAGATCGGTGCCGACGACTATGTCGCCAAGCCGTTTCATCTTCGCGAGTTACTGGCACGGCTGCGTACGGTCATGCGCCGGCGTCACGCGTCAACAGCACCTGATCACAATGACCATCGCGCAATCGTCAGCTTCGATGGCTGGCGCCTCGATCTCGGACGACGCCAACTCCTTAGGGCGGACGGCTCTGACATCGTTCTCACGACCGGAGAGTTTGACATGCTGGCTGCGCTGTCAAAACACCCCGGACGCGTATTCTCCCGAGAAGTACTGATGGACATCACACACGGGCGGAGGCTGGAAGCTTTCGATCGAACGATCGACGCCCAAATTTCACGCCTGCGCAAGAAAATCGAGCAGGACCCGACGAGGCCGACGCTCATCAAGACGGTGCGAGGGGTCGGCTACGTCTTTACCGGAAAACCATCGCCCTGAAATCATCTACACTTATTTACTGGTAATAAATTCCGTCATTTCTGGAGAGCAAGGCCGGATACGATCAGGCTGATCAATATATTAGCCTGATCGACCTGCCCGCTCGATATTCGTACGATCCCATTAGGCAAACTGCATGGCAAACACCTAGGCAAGCATCTTAGCCCTGGCGGATCGATGTATCGAGAACTATCGCCAGCTCGCGATTCATGAGCCCCGCTCGCGGCCGCGCACCCGCTCTCGCGCGGGATCGCTCGATCCAGCGAGATGCGCGCACGCGCCCGCCGCGTCACGTTTCATCGACTGCTCGCGAAATCCTCCTCCGTGTCGAGGCGCGCGAACCCATTGACGATCAGATCGTATTTCACCACTGAAACTGCCAGGTTCCGTGCCCAATCGACCACGTCATTCCAGGGATCGACCACCCTTCCCGTCGCAGAAAGAAAGGTAATGACCGTCGCGATCTCCGTCTGACCGCGGACGACAAGCACGCCACCCAAGCCCAATATTAGAATTCCGCCTACGCTATAACTCAGATTCATCAGAAAATTCATTGAGAACTTCAAAGCGAATATTCCCATACTAATATCAAATACGATATTTAAATCGTCGTCATTCTGATTATCTCTGCCATATTTGCTGACAGTCAAAATATCAGATCCAATTTTTCGCAATAAAACTATTCTACCAGCAACTCTTGGATTGATTGCCCTCTGAATCAATGGAACAATAACGATTTGCGGCGCGAGAATTGCTGCACTCACCAGCGCCATTCGCGGCTCCAGTATCAAAAGGTAGCTGAAGACGCTGATCAAGAACCCAATCTCCACGATCGGGATACTGATGCTGGACCCGACGAAAGCGCCAACATCGTCACTTTCCGCCATAATCATTGACAGACCGACGGCATCGTTACCGTCTTGTCGTGACTTGGCCGAGCGCGTTGCAAGGCGAGTGTCGATCGCAACGCGCAGGGCCCGGGTCGCACTTTCCCCAATCCAAGCTCGATAGAGATTCATGAGGAGCTTGAGCAGCCCAAAACTGAGTATGATCACGGCTTGTGCGGTCACAAGCAGGAGAATGTCCCTGACCGCCCCTCCTTTGACCGCCGTATCGATCACCCTTCTTTGAATTTCGATTGGCGCGGCATTCAAGAGGAATACAGCGACAGAAATGACGGAAACCCATAATTGATGCCATCCGCTGATGCGAAAGACAAAATGAAAGAGAGACTTCGGCAGCGGTTCCGAGCCAGACAAATTTAGAGAAGTAGATGAAGGCTGGCTGAACATATGATTATTATTCGAACGAGACTGTTCGTTTGCGCCCAACCGCGACCACGCTCCGGCATCGTGGCATAAACAGCAAACTCTTTGGTATTCGGAGTGAGAATGCCCCGACGTTCGGCTGGAGAGCCCGTCGTGCGCGACCGGTTGAGCCCAAGTCGATGAGATGGGCGCCCCAATGGGCACGCTGCCGCCTGCTGGGAGAAGTGGCCAATGGAATTGGGGTCACGGCAAGTGATCCAGCCTCCTTACCGGGCCAAGCCTTCATCTCGTAGGCCGATCGTCGCATGGATGGGCGAATGGTTGGACCCAGATCGTTCATCAGGATACGCTCCACGCCAGGCTGATCATCATCGTTAGCTCAGCAGCCGACAGTTCCGTTGACCTGGATCAACTCCGCAGCGCCGGTCTGATCCTAAGGGCTGCGGCCCCCTGCGTCTGACATTGCGCTGAAACGAGGGCGGACTCAGCGCGATCTGAGGCTCAGGAGATAGGAGATGATGTCGTCGATTTCGGAGCGGCTGAATTGGTAGCGCGGCATTTGACCGTGAGGCGTCTGGAGAAACACCCGGAGCGAGAGCTCGGTCTGCTGGCTCGTATCGGCTATCGCCCCGAAATCTGGAGGCGTGCGGGCCCGATCTCGGTCCTCCCCGGTGATGCGATGGCATGCAGCGCACCATGTCGAGGCCAGATTGCGGCCAGCGGCAGCATCGCCGATACTCTGCGCAGCCGTCACATCGATCCCGATCATGGTCACCACCAGACCGAGGAACGAGGCGATCCTGAGAGGCTTGTCCATTTCCATCCTCCTGCGCAGCAGCCTGGCTCGCACACGCCTGGCCTTACCGGAACTCTGGCCTCCACTTTCGCGAAATCCGCCGGATATAGGCGACAAGCCCGTCGGTTTCGCTTTCGGTGAGACGAAACTCCGGCATTCCCGGGTGACGCACCACGGTTCCGTCAATCAAGACGGGAGCGGGATTGCCGCCGGGGTAACGTTCGGCGATGAGCGGAAAGCGTGGCGACCTGGGGTTGGGACTTTGACCTGTGCGCCCGACAGCATGACATCCACTGCAGATACGCTGAGCGACTTTCTTGCCCAAGTCCGCACTCTGGGCATTCTCAGGGCGTTGCGCATCCGCCGGCATCGCGTTCACGGCACTCGCCATAATACCAAGGCATGCGCCAAAGAGGAGCAAAATCGCAGAATGAGAGGGCTGTCGCTTCATGGTTTCAGCCTATCGGCCCTATCGCAGCTCGCATTGACACAGATCACGCTCTCTATCCGGCTCTCGCGATCCCCGGGCCGGCCTTCGCCCAGGGCCCGGAACTAAAGCCAGACACGGTGAAAATCACCTCCGGCGGAGGGCAATCAGCCGTTCACCTCAAAAGATGGCGCTCGATCTCGCCGACAGGCAGATTCGTCAGGTCCTTGACGATTTCCGCCACGACAAGAGCCTGCACGGCCGGAAGCAGCTGGCGACGCAGTTCACCCAGCACCTTGGGCGGCGCAATCAGGATGATGCGCTTGACACGGTCGACGCCGCTTCGTCGAGACAGAAAGAGTGCAACCTCGCCAACAAACGAGACCTCGGCAGCTGCGTGGCGGCTATTTGCTTCAACCGCGCTGCGCCCCTCGCCGAGAGACTGATGGACCCGACCTGGACGATCCGTCCCAAGCTCGCGATCGGGGGCGGACGGCCGTTCCATCGTGTGAAGGACCTGCAGCCGCAATCGGTCGACATCGCCATCATTTCGCAGGATGAGCGCCTTGGCGCCGTCGCACACGACAAGCCAGCTATCGCGTTGAACAAGGGGGAGACTGCTGGACATGGCTTGCCTCCTCCAGGCGCGACTGAGGCGCTACTGAGTTTCTCGGCCACGAACGGACAGGGTCCTGCGCTCGACGCCAAGAATGCATCAGGAATCCTTTCGGCGCCACAGCCGTATGCTGTCTATGCCGCGAGCTTACCTGCCCGGCCCGCTTCTTCGACAGCCTCAGTTGCGGTCGCGGTGACGACGGCCATTTCCTTGCGCATGATCGTCGCCAGTTGGTCGAACTCGGTGGAGTAGTCGCTCGCGATGCCCTGGCTGAACTTCCGGTGCGCCTCGACCGCTTCGCCAATTTCCTGGCAGTGACTGAGGGCATTGCACAATTCGGCCTGCGCCTTCATGCGCCGCCCCATAAAGGAAAGCCATTCTGCCCCCACAGTCAGATTTGCCTCCAATATGGCCTGGGGTACGGAAAGGGCGGTCGCGAATTGCGCCTGCATCGTTTTGCCCATCCCCTCCGGGAAGCCAAACGACGGGAAACCCAGTTTGTCGGGGCTGCTGGCGCGGTTCGTTGAAGCTACCATGTCTCGCCTCCTCTGAAGGCAGCGCACCAAGCGCTGCCTGGGTATCGATCATCAAGAACAATCCGGCGAGGGTCGCCTTGATGCAGGTCAACCACCGAACGGATTGCGACTGATAGTTTGTGTTTCGCGCGTGCGCTGGTGACGGGAGTTCGAACATGAATGTCGAATCCACCCTCTTCACTGATCCGAACACCACTCCTCATTTGACCAATGCGCCGCCCCTCCCGCCGGAGGCTCCACCACAACAGGACAGGCTTGGTCCCGAAGAGCCGTTGGATCGTTTCCTGCACGCCGGCATCGGCCGGATGGCCGCAGGTTTCTCGCCTATGGGCCTCGCAGAGGCCTGGTTCGATTGGGCCGTTCACCTATCGGTTTCGCCCGCCCGAATGGCCGAGATCGCCATCACCGGACTGTCGGAGGCCAGTCGCTTGGCCGAGCTGAATGTCCAGATGTTGACCAAGGGGGGCGAATGCTCGCCTTGCGAGCATTCGTTGCCTCAGGACAAGCGGTTCCGTCACCCAAGCTGGCGACAATGGCCGTTCGCGCTCTTCGCGGAATCCCTGCTCGCCTGCGAGAGAACACTCGATGAGGCAAGCCGCCACATTCATGGTTCGACTGAGCACCACATGGCACTGTTGCGCTTCGTGGGCCGGCAGGCCCTCGATCTCGTTGCTCCCTCCAATTTTCCGATGACCAATCCAGAGGTCCTGGATGCGACGCTGAAGAGCGGCGGGAGCAATCTCGTACGCGGTGCAAGCTTCGCGCTCGAGGATCTGCAGCGGCTTCTCGCCAGACAGCCACCGGTTGGCGCAGAGGCCTTCGTTCCCGGTCACACGCTCGCGATCACTCCCGGGCGGGTCGTCCATCGGACGCCGCTGGCCGAGATCATCCAGTATGCCCCTGCGACCCCGGCGGTGCATGCGGAGCCCGTCGTGATCATCCCCGCCTGGATCATGAAGTACTACATTCTCGATCTGCGCCCACAGAATTCGCTCGTGAAACATCTCGTCGACGCGGGCTTCAAGGTGTTCATGGTCTCATTGAAGAATCCGAGCGCGGCCGATCGCGACGTCGGCCTCGACGACTATCGGGTTCAGGGTGTGCTTCCTGCCTTCGCCACGGCGCTGGCCATCACTGGCGCCAGACGGGCCCATGCCGTCGGCTACTGTATCGGAGGCACATTGCTGGGTCTCGCGGCCGCCGCGATGGCGCGTGACTACGACGACCGAATTGAGACCCTGACATTCCTGGCTGCGCAGACCGATTTTCGCCAGGCTGGCGAGTTGAGCCTCTTCGTCGACGAGAGCCAGCTGGCGATCCTCGACGACATGATGTCGGAGCAAGGCATCCTCGAAGCCTCGCGCATGGCGAGTACATTTCATCTGCTGCGCTCCAACGACCTGATCTGGTCTCGGATGATCCGTCACTATCTTCTCGGCCAGCGAGAGCCCATGGGCGATGTCGCAGCCTGGTCCACCGATGCGACACGGATGCCGTCCCGCATGCACAGCGAGTATCTGCGCTCGCTTTACCTCAACAACGACCTGGCGGAAGGACGCCTCCTGGTTGACGGACACCCGGTGTCCTTACGCGATATCAGTCGCCCGATCTTCGCCGTCGGTACCGAATGGGACCATGTCGCGCCCTGGCGCTCTGTCTTCAAGCTGCACATGCTGACGGATGCTGAAGTGACCTTCGCCCTTACGAATGGCGGCCACAATCAGGGCATCGTGTCCCCGCCTAGCAGGGCAGATCGCCATGTCCGGATCGCGACGGCGAAGATGCATGAACGGCATCAGGGACCAGAGCATTGGCTTCAGGCGGCGGAATACCATGAGGGTTCTTGGTGGCCTCACTGGTTTGCTTGGCTCGCCCTCCACTCAAGCAGCCAGACGTCGCGACCGCAGAGCGTCGCCACGCCCGGGGACGAGGCACTGGGCCCCGCGCCGGGGCTCTATGTGCACGGTTAAGCCCGCTGATCGAACGCTTCCCGGCGCGTTCGTGGAAAGGACGCCACCTCGCGCAAGGGATCGAAATGCGGGCCACATAGGCGCAGCTCGCGAGAACCGAACGTGCAGGGCCGCATTCGCGATCAATGCACCGTCCCAGCTCCGGATCCGACTGACGGGAGATCGCCTCATGCCTTATGCAAGGCTCGAAGACCTTCCCGCTTCTGTTCGGGCGCATTTGCCTGCCCACGCTCAGGAAATCTACCGCGCCGCTTTCAACAGCGCCTGGGAAGGCTACGCAGACCGGAGCGCTGAGGAGCACGAGGAAATCGCTCACCGCATTGCCTGGGCGGCCGTGAAGCACAGCTACCGCAAGGAGGGCGAGCAATGGATCGTGCGCTGAGCCTCGCGAAAGAGGCGCCCACGCGGTCGGGACCAGCCAATGGAGTGCCCGCCTTCTGGTCGGGCGACAATGACGAGATCTTGCGAGTACTCGATGTGCGGCCGGAGGGGATGACCTCCGAGGAGGCGCGCGCGCGAATGGGCCGCTATGGCCCGAATCTGGCTGTCACTGGCGTGCGCCGCAGTCTCGTGGGCAAGCTAGGCAAGCGACTTTGTGAACCCCTTATCGCCATCCTGCTCATTGCAGCCACGATCTCGGGCGCCACGGGAGACTGGCAGAGCTTCCTCATTATCCTGATCATTGTCCTGTTTTCCATCGGGCTCGACATTGCCCAGGAACACAAGGCCGAGACCACCATTGAGGCGTTGAGGCGCTCGGTCGCGGTGACGGCGTCGGTACGTCGCGATGGCAGGCTTCAGGAACTCGCCGTCAAGGAAATCGTACCGGGCGACGTGCTCGAACTCCGTGCCGGCGAACTCGTGCCCGCGGATGGCGTCGTGCTTTCCGCGAATGGCGCACTCGCCAACGAAGCACTCCTGACCGGCGAACCCTATCCCGTGGAAAAGCATCCGGGACCTTCCTCAGGGGCTTCGCTCTCCGACGCCTTCAACGCCCTGTTCGGCGGAACCAGTATCGTCGGCGGGGAGGCAGTCATGCTCGTGGTCGCGACTGGCGGTGCCACCTGCTTCGGCGCGATATCCAGCTCCGTCCAGGCGAAGGAGCCCCCGACCGCGTTCGAGCGTGGCGTGCATGCGCTCGGCATGTTGATCCTGCGGCTCACCGGGTTCCTGGTCCTCTTCGTGCTCCTAACGCAGCTTGTTCATCACGGCCTGTCGCTCGAGAGCTTCCTGTTCGCCGTTGCACTTGCAGTAGGCCTCACCCCCGAACTGCTGCCGATGGTCATGACGGTCACCCTCGCGCGCGGAGCGGTGCGGATGGCCACGAGCCAGGTCGTGGTGAAACGGTTGTCCGCCATCCACGATCTCGGCGCAATGGACGTCCTGTGCACCGACAAGACCGGCACCTTGACCGAGGCGAAAATCGTGCACGTCGCCAGCTTTGGGGCAGACGGCATGGAAAGCACACGCGCGGCACAGTTGGTGCGCCTGAACAGCCGTTTTGCCAGCGGCATGCGCAGCAATCTCGATGACGCGATCCTGGCCGGAGCGCCGACAGGTTTCGATGGCGGCTGGGCGCATGTCGACGATCTGCCTTTCGATTTCGAGCGGCGGCGAGCATCGGTCCTCATTTCGCACGGCACCGCCTCTGAGTTGATCACCAAGGGCGCACCAGAAGCGATGCTCGCCCTGTGCACGCAGATCGAGGCATCCGACGGGATCGTGACGCCGCTTGATGAGACCGAGCGGGTCAAAATCGCGACGCTGCTGGACGAGAGGGGGCGACAGGGCTTCCGTCTGCTAGGGATCGCCAGACGCGACATGCCCGCCAGCTGCCATCATGCAGAACTCACCGATGAAGCCGGGCTCACCTTTGTCGGTTGCGCCGCCTTCCTCGATCCTCCCAAGGCATCCGCGACGGAGGCTGTAGCCCAGCTCATCAAGGCGGGCGTCCGCGTCAAGATCATCTCTGGCGATGCCGCACCGGTCGTCGAGCACCTCGTCGAGACACTGGGCCTGCCGACCCGCGGCCTCATGACGGGAGAGGAGATTTCCGGCCTGTCCGAGATTTCCCTGGCTTCCCGAGCCGAAGGAGCCGACCTCTTCGTTCGCGTCTCACCCGACCAGAAGAGTCGGATCGTGCGCGCCTTGCGTCGGCATGGTCATACCGTCGGCTTCATCGGTGACGGTATCAATGACGCGCCCGCCATCCATGCGGCCGATGTCGGTCTATCGGTTGAAGGCGGGACCGATGTCGCTCGCCAGGCAGCCGACATCATTCTGCTGGCGCCGGATCTCGGCGTGCTGGCCGGGGGACTGGCAGAGGGCCGGCGCACCTATGCCAACATCATGAAATATGTCCGTATGGGAACGAGTTCGAACTTCGGCAACATGCTGTCGATGGCGCTTGCGTCGCTGGTGCTGCCTTTCCTGCCGCTGGCACCGCTCCAGATCCTTCTGAACAACCTGATCTACGATCTATCCGAGATCGGAATCCCCTTCGACAGGGCCGACGAGGAAACACTCGCCGCGCCGCAGGTTTGGGACATGAAATCGGTCCTGCGTTTCACGCTCATCATGGGACCGCTCTCATCGCTGTTCGACATCGCAACATTTGCCATGCTGATTTGGGTCTTCGCTGCGGACATCGCGATGTTCAGGACAGCCTGGTTCGTTGAATCGATTGCGACGCAGATCCTGGTGATCTTCATCATCAGGACCTCACGACCACTCTGGCGAAGCAGTCCTCATCCTGTTCTCATAGCAACGTCGCTTGGCGCCCTCGCGATTGCGCTCGCCCTGTCTCTGAGCCCGCTTGGCAGCTATTTCGGATTTGTCGCGCTGCCTCTGCCCATCCTCGCCGCCGTTGCCGGGCTTACTCTCGTTTACCTTGCCGCAGCCGAAGGGCTGAAGTCCCTCGCCATGGAGAACCGCCGCGGCAAGCCTGGCCGGCGCCGGTCGCCCCTCTAATGCATTGCGTAGAATACCAGAAACCGACCTTTGCTTGAGCGATGCTCGCAGTTGAGAGGATCGACCGCGCCCTTCGTATCCGGACGTTCCAGCCCATGTGACAGGGTCAGGGAACCAGTACTGCGGCGCCCTGGAGCCGTCCCGCCCGAAGGTCGGCAAGAGCCACATTCGCMCCGTCGAGTGGATAGGCCGTTGTCGTCGTCCTCACATCGGCCTGCTGAGCGATGGCGAGAAACTCCGTCGCGTCCTGCCGCGTCAGATTGGCAACCGAAACCAGTTGCCGCTCTTCCCAAAGAATCTTGTAGGGAAACTGCGGAATGTCGCTCATGTGGATACCGGCGCAGACAACCCGGCCGCCCTTGCGCACCGATCGCAGCGCGCCCGGCACCAGATCGCCGATCGGAGCGAAGATGATCGCCGCATCCAGTTGCTCGGGTGGCGCCGAGCCGGAACTCCCTGCCCACCGCGCCCCCAGCGAAAGCGCAAGCGTCGGCGCCGCCTCGTCACCGTTGCGCGTGAAGGCATAGACGTCGCGCCCCTGCCAGCAGCATAGCTGCACCAGGATGTGGGCAGCAGCGCCGAAGCCATAGAAGCCGATCCTGCGTCCCTCCCCGGCAATCCGAAGCGAGCGCCAACCGATCAGCCCGGCGCACATCAGCGGTGCGGTGGCGACCGGATCGTCGAATCCATTGAGTGGAAAGGCGAATGCCGAATCCGCCACGACATGGGTCGCGAAGCCGCCATCGCGAGTGTGCCCGGTAAATGTCGGCGCGTCGCAGAGGTTTTCGCGCCCCGAAGCACAATAGGGACAATGGCCGCAGGTGTGCCCCAACCAGGGGATCCCGACCCGCGTTCCAACGGCTGGTGTTGTAACGCCCGCGCCGACCGTCTCCACGATACCGACGATCTCGTGCCCCGGAACGATCGGCAGCCTCTGAGGGGTGAGTTCGCCATCGACGATATGCAGGTCGGTACGGCAGACGGCGCAGGCTTCGATCCGCACCCCGATCTCGCCGGGACCTGGCAGCGGGTCTGGCCGCTCCTCGAGAAACAGGGGCTGGCCGATCCTATGCAGCACCATGGCTCTCATCCGCCCAGATCCCTGGCAGCTGTCACCGGGCTTTCGAGATCTCATTTGGCGAGATCTCCTCTGGCAGGACCACGACCCCTGACATCGGCTCGACCCAGGCGAGTTGATCTGACACCGATTTGACGCCGGCGACGTTTTCAGCAGCGACGTGCGCTGCGCGTCGCTCGCGTTCGTCGAAGATCGTCCCGGTCAGTTCGACAGCGCCCTTATCGACATGGACGCGGATGAGCCCGCCCCCACCCCAACTCTGCCCGGAAAGCTCCGCCTGGATGGCAGCTCGGATCTGCTCGTCGTCCGTCGCCTGCGTATCGCCTGGCGACAGCGCGCGGGCCATCGGGCGCAAGAGATCCGATCGAGCGACGATACCCACGATCTTGCCGTTGTCCACGACGGGAAGGCGCTTGATGCTGCGTCGACTCATCATCTCGACGACCTCGTCGAGCGTAGCCCCCTTGGATATGGTGACGGCTCCATTCGTCATGACCTCTTCGACCTTCCGGCCATGGGCATGGACGTATTCATCGGACACCTTTCCGGGGCTGACGAGAAATTCGAGCCACCAGGATCGTTTGCGCTCGGTCCCGAGTTCACTCCGGCGCAGGAAATCGCCTTCGCTCACTATCCCGACCAGCGTCCCGTCGCCCTCGACGACGGGCAGGCCACTGATCCTGTGAGCCAACATGAGCCGGGCAGCCTCAGCGACCGATGTCGAGGGCCGGATGCTGATAACCGGCGTTGTCATCACCGCTTCGACGAACATGGGAATCTCCTGTCGAGCGCCGCTTCCAGGCTGTTGACCAAGCGCCCCGAGACCGTTGTCGCGCGCGACCGCGACCACGATCCAATCTATAAAATGATTGGCCATCGAAGTTCAGTATGAAACATGGCCTGCCGTCCCGCCTTGATCCGAATCAAGAGCCGTTCGGCGCAAAGCCCCCATGGCGCTGGGTGTGTTTCACCGCTGCGGGGAGAAAAGGCCCTTCGCCGTGTCCTTTCAAGGCGTCCCTGAGATCGACCGTCGCGGCATTTGGCGACACCTATTCTTCGCCTGCAAGTGCTCTTCGCAAACGCCGGATCATCACGCCGCGCGAACGCTCGTCTGCGGCCTTGTCCATAGCCTCGTCGATATCGAGCAGGAGGCGCGAGCGCTCGTTGTGCCAGTCAAGCCGACCAATTTGATCCGGAGAGATGCGCCGCGGGAGGCCGATCGCAACAGGTTCTGCGCCGTTAGCAGTCAGTTCGTAGGTATCATCGAGCAGGGGTGACAAAATCTGCTCGGGCCGGAGCGACCTGCTCAACCGCATCCGCATGGCAGCTATGGCCGGTTCCTCCCCATGAACCAGAAAAAGGTTCAGTCGGAGCGGCAAACGTTCGCGAACCCAGGCCTCCAGTTCCGAACCGTCGGCATGGCCGGAATACATGTCGAGCGAGCGGATGCGCGCCCGCACGTCGATATCCTCGCCCTGAATGCGAACGCGCCTCGCTCCATCCTGAAGGATCCGCCCGAGCGTGCCTTGTGCCTGAAACCCGACGAACAGGACGGTTGCGTCTTCGCGCCAGAGCCAGTTCTTCAGCCGGTGGCGAATCCGCCCAGCCTCGCACATGCCGCTGGCTGCAATGATGACATGAAACCCTTGCCGCAGGTCAAGAGCCTTGCTCTGCTCAACGGTCTCGGTGAACCGTACGTTGCCGCCCTGAAGTGCGGCAACAAGCTCGTCACCGTGCTCCAATTCGCTTGCGTGCTGTTGAAAGGCGCCGCTCGCCTTGGTGGCGAGAGGAGAGTCGACATAGATGGGAGTAGGCGGGATCTCGCCATCCTTCATCAGGCCGACCAGATCGACGAGAAGCTCCTGCGTCCGCTCGACCGCAAAGGACGGAACGAGAAGTACGCCATTGCGACGCGCGGCTGCTCTCACCTCATCTCGCAACAGCAGGCGTCGACCGCCCGAGTTCGTCTCGATGCGGTCGCGGTCGCCATAGGTTGACTCGCAGACGAGGTAATCGAAATCCCGCGGCGCCTCCGGATTGGGCTGCAACAGCTTGTTCTGGGGGCCGATGTCGCCTGAAAACAGGATGCGCATGCGGGTATCGCCCCCCAGCTCCTCGAGCTCGACCTCGACTGACGCGGAACCAAGCAGGTGGCCCGCATTCCAAAACCGCGCGCGCACTCCGGGCGCAACCAGCGCCCACTCGTGATACGTCACAGCCTTGAACTGTATGAGACTGCGCTCAGCATCCTCCGCGGTGTAAATGGGGTCTACCTCGCGATCACGGCCCCGACGCGCATTGCGCCGATTGAGCTGCCTGACCTCATTTTCCTGAATGTGACCGGAATCCCGCAGCATGATGGCGCAGAGGTCGATGCTCGCCGCGGTGGCAAGGATAGGCCCTGCGAAGCCACCCTTGACGAGCTTCGGGATGAGCCCGCTGTGGTCGATATGTGCATGAGTCAACAGAACAGCATCGATCGCTGACTCCCGGAATGGAAATGCGCGGTAGTTCAGTTCCTTTTCGGTCTTTGCCCCCTGGAACATACCGCAGTCGACCAGCACGCGCGCTCCCAGTGTCTCCAGCAGGAAACATGAGCCGGTCACGGACTGCGCAGCACCGAAGAAGCTGAGTCGTATGGGCATCGCTGCCGCTCCTGAACGAACCCCAAGTTGAAACACCTCGGTCGCGTGCTGCAATCTGCGGGCGCAGCCAGTCCAAGTGGCCCGCGGGACATCGCGACGCATCCCTGCGCCGGAGTTCCCGGCCTCAATGGGACATCATGCAACATGTCGGCGCGGCCTTGAGCAGATCGTTTGTCACACCGCCCAAAATCCATTCGCGCATGCGGCTATGCCCATATGCCCCGGAAACGATGAGATCGGCCCCTTCTTGCCGGGCGAGTTCGGTGATCTGGTCGACTGGATCGCCGAGACCGTCCTGCCGCAGCACGGGACGCGCCGAGACATGGTGCTCGGACAGGTAGTGGCAGACGTCCTCCACCCCCTGCTCGCCAGCGTCCGCGCCAACGGAAACGACTTTCACCGCCTCGGCCTGCCTGAGGAGCGGCAGGGCGTCCCAGATGGCGCGCCGGGCTTCCCTTGTGCCCTTCCAGGCGACCACAATCCGCTTGGCTGAAAGAAACTCGAACCGGGGTGGCACGAGAAGAACGGGGCGCCCAAGATCCATGATGAGTTCTTCAGGCCCAACCGCCATGCCGCTATCGCTCACGTCGCCGGGAGCACGTCGGCCCAGCACCACGAGGTCGGCGGCACGTGACTGCGCCAGGATGAAGCCACGAGGCTGGCAGACCGTCGAACGCCATTCGATCCTGCTCGTCGTCCCCGCGGCCCGGCGAAAAACCTTCTCGGCCTCGATAAGGTTCTCCGCTGCCGCCCTCTTGGCATTCTCGACCAGTATGGGGTCCATTGCGACCGCCCCGTCGCCATAGTACGGGAGGACAAAATCTTCAGCGGCGATGCCGATCAATCGGCTCGAAAACCGGTGGGCGAGCGATGCGGCGAGCCCAATGAGCCCTTCTGCGTCTGGGCCGGGATAAACCAGAGCCATGATGCTGACATAGCTAATGCTGCTGGGTTTCGCCCTTGCCGGTGACATGCGGCTATCTCCTGCAGATCGTATCTTGGCCTGGGGCAGGCTCCCGCGCCGATGAATTGGGGGGATCCATGCTAGCCAGCACTGCAGCGCAGTTGGAATGGATCGAGCCTACGAGGCGTCTCCTGGAATGCTCCAGCAGGCAAAGCCGGGGGCTGCCGCCTATCTCGCACTTGCTAGAAGTGAGACGATTGCGACCAAGGATGCGTCGGTTCCTTCGAAGCATATCCGTGCCTCTTGGATGCCATTGAGAGCGCAGTCTTGCAGATGCTGACGCCAGCCCAATTGATCTAACGCAAGAATATCCTGCGCCTGATGCGCAACCCGCATCAATTCTCGTCGGACAACCTCATTTCAGCGCTCGACCGACGTCGACGGCGCGGCCCGAACTCCCCGGAGAGGTCGCGGTCACTGCTCCTGAAAAACTCAGCTGGGCTAGAACGATCGAGCTCAGACCGCCACGTCGGCCTTGATCGCCGCGTGAGGCGCGTAGCTTTCGACGTCAAAATCGTCGATGCGGTACTCGTCTATCGTCGCCGCCCGTCGGGTGAGCCGCATCGTGGGAAATGGCCGGGGCTCACGCGAAACCTGCTCCCGGGCCTGCCCCAGGTGATTAAGGTAGAGATGGACGTCCCCACCCACCCAGATCAGTTCGCCAGGACGGAGGTCCGCCTGCTGGGCCAGCATGAGTTGCAGTGCAGCGGCGCCGACAAAGTTGAACGGAGCTCCGAGGAGCAGATCAACCGACCTCTGGAACAAGAGGCAGTTCAGCCGCCCATCCGAGGTCACGTGGTACTGATACACCATGTGGCAAGGCGGAAGCGCCATCGCACCGAGTTCCGGCACGTTCCATCCATGGAAGAGCATTCGGCGGCTCGTTGGATTCGTCCGCAGCGCCTCGACCAGTGCCGCGATCTGATCATGCTCGCGGCCGTCGGCGCCCAGCCAGCGGCGCCATTGCTTGCCATAGACAGGGCCAAGTTCGCCCCAGCGAGCAGCAAAGGCGTCGTCCTCGACAACACGCTGCTCGAACGCGTCCTGCGAGATGGTCTCGCCTGTCTCACGGCGATAATGCGCAAGCGGCCAGTCGGTCCAGATTCGGACGTTCTCGCGAAGCAGAGGTTGGATATTGGTGCCCCCGGTCAAGAACCAGAGCATCTCCTTGACCGCGGTTTTCCAATAGACGCGTTTCGTCGTGAGGATAGGCGCACTGCCATCCGACAAATCGAATCGCACCATGGCGCCAAAAAGCGAGCGAGTGCCTACACCAGTACGGTCCAACCGCTCGTCTCCGCGCTCCAGGACGTCGGAAAGCAGGTCGAGATACTGGAATTCTGGATGCCTTCTGATCACTAGCCGCCTCCGCGAAGAGTCCGGGAGCTCTTGCCACTCCCAGGCTCGTTGGCCCTGAACATGTGTGTTAGCGGCACGATCCGTGCGTGCAACATATATACTGACAGGCTTCGAGGTCACCAGGCATCGGCAGGTTTGCCGCCGTGCAGCATACACAGGCAGCGGCCTCACTCGCCGGCCCCGTTCCAATGCACCGCCGCCTCCAAACGGTGGTGCGAACCTCCCCACTGGGCCTTCTCCGGCATCGCACATCCTGGAGACGGTATCGCATCGTCTGGAGCCATCGCATTGCAGTGCACACATGCGCTCACGGCAATGCGATAAGCCGCAAGGAAGCGCCTCAGACCAGCCGAAACAAAGCCATGATTGAGCCGCTCCCTGCCTCTGTTCAGGCTAGGGAGAACCAAAATGTCGATTCGCAGCGCAATGTGGCTCCTGCCGGTCGCCGTCCTGCTCTCCTTCCCTGCCGTGGCCGCCAACACCATGCCGTCCCCCGCTCCGAGCACCCGTGAAATCTCGATTACGGAAGCCCGCGAGATCGCTATCGATCACGGCATGGTCTGGATCGAGGATATCGAGCGCCATGGCGGTCGCTGGGAGCTCGGCGGGGTCGACAGTAACGGCGCCGAGATCGCGATCGATGTCAGCGTCAGTAACGGCAAGGTCCTCAGGATCATCCGGGATGAGCCAAATCTCGATATTCCGTCCCGGTGAGAGCCGGCGAAATTGCTTCGGATGGAGTGACGATGCTCTCTTTCCCCGCGCGCTCCGAGTCCCTATATTCGGTTTGCCACTCGCAAGAGCGGCTATGGCGATAAACGAACGTCGAAATAAGCCTTTCGGACCCGGGGGCGGTACCCGGCGCCTCCACCAGAGCCCGTGCGCGATTCGCGAGACGGGCTCCGGCGGGGGCGAAATAGGATCGACGAGGGTGTAAAGGTCGTTCTTTTGCTCGGCATGGTTCCGCCGTTATCGGGCCATTGCATAGTTGCCAACGACAACAATGCTCGGGTTGCTGTCGCCGCGTAAGCGGTGCTGGTTCCCAAACCAAAGCCCTTGCGCTTAGCCGCGTAAGGCGGGGCTCGGAGGCGCCTGGCAACAGAAGCCTCCACTTTTTTATGCGAGGGCCGGCGACTTTCTGCCTTGCTCGGAAGCGGACACGGATAGTCGATACGATGGTACAGGATATTCTTCGCTACGATCTCATGGTGCAGGACGCGCTGAAGGGTGTCGTACGGAAGATCCTGGCCGAGGCGAGCCGCGATGGCCTGCCGGGTGAGCACCATTTCTACATCACGTTCCGCACGACGGCCCCTGGCGTGCGCCTCTCGCAGCGACTGCGCGAAAAGCACCCGGACGAGATGACGGTCGTGCTCCAGCATCAGTTCTGGGACCTCAACGTCAGCGACCACGCCTTCGAGGTCGGTCTCTCGTTCTCCGGCGTGCCCGAAAGGCTGCTGGTGCCCTTCGATTCGATCACCACCTTCTTCGATCCCTCGGTCCAGTTCGGCCTGAAGTTCGAAACCCAGGAGGCTCCTGAAGAAGCCTCGGCGAGTGATCAGACCGCGGGAGCCGGAAAGGCACCACGCGGAGCCGGGTCCGAGCCCAGCGTAGCCGCCCCAACGCCGCTTGCGCTCCCGGTAAAGCCACAATCCGCAAGTGCCACTGCGAAGAACAAGGCAGCCACCGACGACGAAGCGGACCCGGCGAAGGCCGACGCGGTCGCGGATGGTGACGAAGGCGGCGGCGCGCAGGTCGTCAGTCTCGATTCCTTCCGCAAGAAGACCTGATCAGAGCCTATGCCGGACACCCGCACAGAGACTGACTCCTTCGGCCCCATCGCCGTTCCTGCAGATCGCTACTGGGGTGCTCAGACCCAGCGCTCGCTCGAGAATTTCCGCATTGGCGGACCGAGCGAACGCATGCCGCTCCCGCTGATCCATGCTCTCGTGCTGGTCAAGAAGGCTGCCGCGCACGTCAATGCGCGGCTGGGGTTGATCGACCAGCGTGTCGCCGGCGCCATCGGCCAGGCGGCGGATGAAGCATTGGGCGGTCGCTTCGACGACCACTTCCCGCTTGTCGTCTGGCAGACCGGCTCCGGCACCCAGACCAACATGAACGTCAACGAGGTCCTCTCCAACCGCGCCAACGAGATCCTCGGCGCCGGCCTCGGCGCGAAGAGCCCGGTTCATCCCAACGATCAGGTCAACCGTGGCCAGTCGTCGAATGACAGCTTCCCGACCGCGATGCATATTGCCGCGGCGCTCGAGATTTCGCGCCTGCTGCTTCCGTCCCTGCGCAAGCTCGAACAGGCACTGCAGGACAAGGCACAGCGCTTCGCTTCGCTGATCAAGATCGGCCGGACGCATCTCCAGGACGCGACGCCCGTCACGCTCGGCCAGGAATTCTCGGGCTACGCCACGCAGATCCATCTTGGCATCGGGCGGATCGAGGCCTCGCTCGGCGGGCTGCATGCGCTGGCCCAAGGCGGCACGGCGGTCGGCACCGGCCTGAACACCCATCGCGACTTCGCCGCCTTCTTTGCCAAGGAAATGGCGGGGCTCACCGGCCTGCCCTTCCGCCCCGCCGCCAATGCGTTCGAGGCGTTGGCGAGCCATGGCGCGCTCACCGCCGCCCATGGCGCGCTCGCCGCGCTTGCCATGGATCTGTTCAAGATCGCCAATGACATCCGCCTGATGGGCTCGGGCCCACGCTCGGGTCTCGGCGAGATCAGCCTGCCCGAGAACGAGCCCGGTTCCTCGATCATGCCCGGCAAGGTCAATCCGACCCAGGCCGAAGCCTTGACCATGGTGGCCACACAGGTTCACGGCAACCAGGCGACAATCGGCTTCGCCGCGAGCCAGGGCCATCTCGAACTGAACGTCTTCAAGCCGGTGATCGCTGCCGCCTTCCTGCAATCGGTCAGGCTGCTCGCCGATGCCGCAGACAGCTTCCGCGTGCACTGCATTGAAGGGATCGTCGCCAATGAGGACCGGCTCGCCGAGTTGCTGTCCCGCTCGCTGATGCTGGTCACAGCACTTGCACCGGCCATCGGCTACGACAAGGCTGCCAACATCGCCAAGGCCGCCCATCACAATGGCACGACCCTGCGCGAGGAAGCCTTGAGGGCCGGTGTCGACGCCGAGTTGTTCGACAGCACGGTGCGGCCCGAGCGCATGCTCGGCCCGTCCTGAACAAGGCCGGGCGGAATGGCAGAGATCATCAATCTCCGGCGCGCCCGCAAACAGCGCCAGCGCGTAGCGGCCGAAGCCAAGGCCGACCAGAACCGTATCGACTTCGGACGGAGCAAAGCCGAGCGCAGCCTGACTGAAGCGCGGCGCGATAAGGCCATCCACGAACTCGACGGTCACAAGCTTGCGCTTTCACCCGATGACAAGGGCGAGACCCCGGGGTGAGCCGCGAGCGCAAACATTCTCTCGCCATTGCCGGGCACCGCACCAGCGTATCGCTCGAGGAGCCGTTCTGGGCGGCACTCAAGGAGATTGCCGGGCAGGAGCGCCGCACGCTTGCCGCACTCGTCGCCGATGTTGATTCCCGCCGCGGCGAGGCCAATCTCTCCTCCGCGCTGCGCCTGCACGTGCTGGCGCATTACCAGCGCCTGGCGGGACGCGGCTGACGGGCATCGCCTCGCCTGAGGAGCCAGATCCGCTCAGTTTCGAGGCTGATGGACACGCCGCTTCAAACCGGAAAATACTGGAATCACGGCGTGAAGCTCGTCGGTCAGTCCGGCTACGGAGTCCGCGAGAGCGGACGCGGCACGGGCTCTATCTGCAGGGGCGGTCCCAGCGATGGAGCCGGTGTCACCGGTCGCAAAATCTGCTCGGGAAAATTCTCGCGGGGTGCGCCAGGCAGGATCAGCGGGCCGCCAGGATGCTGAGGTTGAGCTGCACGCGTTGCCGCAGCGCGCGCCTCGATCTCCGCTCTGCGCCGCGCCTCGTCTGCTCGCCTGGCCTCTTCCACCCGGCGCTGCTCCTCGAGACGTTGCGCCTCCTGGGCGCGCCTGGCTTCTTCCAGGGCGCGCGCTTCCGCGGCACGGCGCTCGTCTTCGGCGCGCTTCTCCTCGGCAAGGCGGCGTTCTTCCTCCGCTTTCAGGAAGTCTGCAAGCTTGCGTTCGTTCTCACGCATCTCACGCTCGGCGCGCAGGCGGCGCGCATGCATTGCGCGCTCGCGTGCATCCGCCTCGAAGGCTTCGACCCGCTCCATCTCGCGGGCCAGCGCTCGCGCCGCCACGGCATTCGCGAAAGCTCCGACATCGGTCTCGCGCCGCAGTCCCGATAGCGGCCCGCGCCACGCCACGCCAAGTGCCGGCGCCGCCATCGGCCAGCCCTTGGGCAACGGGCCGAGTGGGCGCAGCCCCAGCCTCAGATCGGCGGTCAGCGCCCTGAGGTCGATCACTCCACTTGCCTCGGCCTGGAGATCCCCGCGCTCGATCGTCAACGGGGCGAGCCGCACGAGGCCACCGGCGAGCGTGAAGGGCAGCGTAATATCACCCAAAAGCCATGAGCCGCGGTCAAGAGCATCCGCCAGCCGGGTCTGCAAACGGCTGGTCTCGCTCTCGGATGCATCCTCTCCGGTCCCGGCAATGACGCGGGCATAGCCACCGGGATCGAACCGGGTGAGACTCGCGCCTGCGATGGTGAAACTACCGGCTCCCCCCAACCCCGCAACCAGCCGCGCGGGGCTCTCTCCGGAACCACCGCCCTCCACTTGACCTGACAGCTTCCCGGCAAGTGCGTTGCCGGTGAGCATCGCGAGATCGAGCTGCGCCAGCGCGATCCGGCCGGAAAGCTGCGCAAGCCCGCCTTCACGCCGTGCCGTAAGCCGCCCGGAGACCTTACCACCGGCATAGCTTCCCGAGAGCGCCTCGATCTGGATTTCGCCGGGGCTGGCATGCAGGGAGAAAGCCGCATCGTTCAGGGCGATATCATCACTGAAGAGCAGGGATTTGGCTTCGACCGACAGGCTGATCTCGCCAAGGCCCGAGGCCATGCCGAAACGGACCGCCGACCAGTTGCTGCCCGGAGATGCCGCCGCGGTTCCCAGGGACGAGCCGATCACGCTCCTCAGATCAACATATGGCAGCGCGAGCTTGCCGGAGATTGGCCCCTCTCTCGGCAAGGCCAGCGTCCCCCGTGCACTGCTTCCGCCAAGATTGGCGACAAGACCATCAAGCGCGATCTGGTCGCTGGCGAAGCGAACCATGCCATGCGCGTCCAGCACCGCATCGGGCAGGGCGCGCGCGAGCCCCTCCGGCAGGATCTGGCCGGGACGATCCGCTTGCACGGTCAGTCGCGGCACATCGGCGCCCGCCTCGCCGTCGACCACGATCGACAATCCAGGCCCCGCCAGCGAGCCACTGAGGCGCCCTTGCTGACGGTCGAGAACGAGCCTGCCAGGTCCACCCTGCATCGGTACCGGCAGGCCGAGAGCGGCGAAGAGCTGTCGACGATCGGCAAGATCAAAGCGCAGATTGGCTCCGGTCCATGTCCCGCTCCGGTCCAACCGCGCATTCAGGGCCAGCGTTCCGGCTTGCGCGCCGCCTTCCAGCAGCAGGGCCGTGTCGCCGGCCACCGTGCGCGTCAGGCGGTAGCTTGAATCCAGCCGTGAGAGCCCGTCCCCGGCGCGCCCGAGCGCTTGACGGAGCGCCTCCGGCAGAAGCGGCCCGGCAAGGGCTGCAAGCGCCTCGAAGCGTGGCGCACGAATGCGACCGGAGATTTCGCCCCCTTCCGGCAGCAGCGCACCGGCGCCGTTGACTGAAACTCCGCCGAACCCGTCGACGGCAAGCCGGCTGAGCCGCCAGTTGCTGCCCTCGCGTGCGAGAGCAAGCTGGGCGGAACCGGGCGGCGCATTGCGAAAACGGGCTCCGCTCAGCGACAGGTCGAGCGCCAGGTCGCGCGTCCCGATCAACCCGGCGAAACTCCCGCCCGCTGGCAGGGTATTGAGATCGAGCCCCTGCACCGCGAGCTTTGCCGCCAGCCGATCCGCGGCAATCTCTCCGGATCCGTCCAGCCTGACGCCGGAAGCCCCGGCGATGGTCAGGTGCTCGAAGCGCAGCTGTTCCGAGCTCCAATCGCCAACCGCTTCCGCATCGATCTGCCTCAGATCTGCAATCAGGTCGGAGAGGGCTGGATCGAGCCCGGCCCGCGCCAGCGCCAGCCCGACGCGGCGCGCGTCATCCGCCTTGAGGTTGAGCTTGCCACGAAATCCTGTGGCGTCGACTGCGCCCGTTGCACCGACCAGGGCGCCTGCGACGCGCAGCGAGGCCGATGCATTGGCCAACCCGACCTCGTTCAGCCGCCCACGCAGGGCGACAGCCGAAAAATCCTCGCCGCGCCACGCGAATTGATCGAGATCGAGGCTGAGATCGAGCGCGCCGGGAAGCCCGCGCAGGGCCCGCGCAAAGCCAACGCGTTCGCCAAGTGCCGTGGCCAGCGCGTCGCCATCCACGCGCCGCGCCCGCAAGGCAACCGAGCCTGTGCCTTGCATGGGCAGGAACTGCCCCTCGCCCTCCAGCCGGGCAACGCCGCCGGCAAGATCGACCGTAAGCCCGCTCAACTCGAACAGGTGACTGCCGCCGCTCACCCGCCCCGAAAGGCTGACGGCTCCACCCGGCGCAGCCGTGAACAGACCGTCCAGTCCTGGTGTGACGCCGCCCTTCTCGGTCGGCAACAGGAAGGCGCCGTCAAAGCTGAGCTGGCCCTCCTCCCCCGTCACGGTGGCCTTGGCGCGCAGGCGACCATCCGGCTCGATCGTTCCTGTCGCGAGGCGCAACGAGGAGCCGCCGACCTCGCCCTCCATGCGCCATGGGCCGGCAAGGCTGACCGCGGTGAGTTCCGCAGCGATCGGCGACACTGTGACGGGGTCCTTGCCCGCCTCCCGCCAGATTAGCGCCGAGCGGCGCACGCTGAAATGGTCGAGGCTGGTCTGCACAGGCAGGCCCGCACCAATCGGATGCGGCAGCAGCACCGCGCCTGCATCATTGGCAACAAGCGAGAGCGTCGCGCCTTCGACATCAGCGTCGGAGAAACGGAACTCACCACGCGCAAGCTCGGTCAATGCAAGCTCGACGGTGAGATGCTCGATCGTCGCGTGGCTCGCCTGTCCACCTTGATCGCCGATGCGGACATCGGCCAGGGTCAGCCGCGGCGACGGCAGCAATCTCAGGCCGATGCCGCCGGCAACGCGCGTCTCCGCGCCGAGCGTAGCGCTGAGGCGCTCCTCGATCTGCGGTCGATACAGTCGCCAATCGACAAAGCCCGGTCCGATCAACGCGGCCAGCAATGCCAGCACCAGGAGACCGGCCAGAACGGTCAGGGTCTCACGCACCTTTTAGCATCATCCCTCTTGTCGGCGGTTATGCGATCTTGCCGCCAACTCGCGGCGAGATCACGACATTCCAGTTCCCGATACCGCCGCGCAAGCTGTCTGGATGTCACAAGACCAGGATTTTGCCTGGATTGAGGATGTTCTGCGGGTCGAGCGAGCGCTTGAGCAGGCGCATCACATCCAGTGTCGCCGGGCCGTGCTCGATCTCGAGATACTTGATCTTCTTCTGACCAACGCCATGCTCGCCTGTGCAGGTGCCGCCCATGGCGAGGGCGCGCTTCACCAGCCGGTCGATGAAACCGCGGCAGCGCTCCATCTCGTCCTCATCGGCGAGGTCGACGAGTGGCTGGGTATGGAAATTGCCGTCTCCGACATGGCCGGCGATCGGGGCGATCAGACCGCTGGCCTCGATGTCACGCTTGGTTTCCTCGACGCATTCGGCAAGCTGGGAGATCGGCACGCAGACATCGGTCGCGACCGATTCAACGCCCGGCCGCAAGGCGCGAGCAGCCCAATAAGCGTCGTGGCGAGCCTGCCAAAGCTTCGACCGGTCCTCGGCCTTGGTCGCCCAGTCGAAGGGTCCACCGCCGAAATCGGCGGCAATCTCGCCGAAGCGCTCCGCCTGCTCCTTCACGCCGGCCTCCGTGCCGTGGAACTCGACGAAGAGCATCGTCGTCTCCGGCAAGCCGAGCTTGGAATGCAGGTTCACGCCACGGATCATCACATCATCGAGCAGTTCGATGCGCGCGACCGGCAGACCGGACTGGATCGTCACGATGGTCGCGTCGCAGGCTGCCTTCACCGAAGGAAACGGGCAGACGCCGGCCGAAATCGCCTCCGGGATGCCGTGCAGCTTGAGCGTGACCTCGGTGATAATCCCGAGCGTGCCCTCCGAGCCGACGAGCAGGCGGGTCAGATCATAGCCGGCGGAGGTCTTCCGCGCGCGGCTGGACGTCTTCACGACCGAGCCGTCGGCCATCACCGCGGTCAGAGAAAGGACATTGTCCTTCATCGTGCCGTAGCGCACCGCATTCGTGCCCGAGGCGCGTGTCGCCGCCATGCCGCCGATGGACGCATCCGCGCCGGGGTCGATCGGGAAAAACAGCCCCTGGTCGCGCAGATGCTCGTTGAGTTCCTTGCGGGTCACGCCGGCTTCGACGACGCAATCGAGATCCTCGGCATGAACGGCAATGATGCGCTTCATCTGGCTGAGATCGACGCAGACGCCACCGAACGGCGCGTTGACATGGCCTTCGAGCGAGGTGCCCGTGCCGAATGCGATCACGGGGACGCCGTGGCTCGCACAGAGCTTGACGATCTCCGACACCTCTTCGGTGCTCTGCGGATAGACGACCGCATCCGGCGGCTGGTTCGGAATCCAGGTCAGCGTGTGGCCGTGCTGCTCCCGTACCGCCAGGCTCGTCACCAGCCTGTTGCCGAATCGGGCGGCGAGCGCCCGCGTCACCGCCTCGATCGCAGCCGGCGACGGCGGCAGGGTTGCGGCAGAGGCGGCATAAGAAGCAGTTGCAAAAAGGCTCATTGTCTTTTTCCGGGCTTGGCGCTTAACTTGGAACTGGTCGGCTTCGGAAGCGGTTGAATCTGACGAGGCAGACCGTAGCGATAGCAGGCGGGTTTGTCCTGCGTGTCGCCGCCGGCGGCAAGATCGCCGGGCGCATGGGAGGCGGTGCATCAGGCAGGGCATAGCTCGTCCGGCGGCGTCTTCAAGACGATGGTAGCGTGTCAGTGGAGTTCCGTTCCGCCGCACGCAACAACTCTGCGGGAGGCGGCCATGAAAGACGAGATCCGCGCTCCGGCGCTGTTCTTCTCCCCCTTCGTATCGTCCGCAATGCGGGTCGAAACGCCCTGGATCGACTATAACGGCCATCTCAACATGGCCTATTATCACGTGCTGTTCGATCGGGCCGTCGACGAGGTCTTCTCGCTCGTCGGCCTGAACCAGGACTATGTCGACACGCGCAACGCGTCCTATTTCGCGGCCGAATGCCATATCCTCTACAAGCGCGAATTGACCGAGGACGACCTCGTGCGGGTCACCGCACAACTGATCGCCTTCGACGAAAAGCGCCTGCACTACTATCTCGAAATGCGGCATGCGAGCGAAGGCTGGCTCGCGGCGACGAGTGAAAACCTCTCGCTGCATGTCGACATGGCGACCCGCAAGGTTTCGCCGTTTCCGCCCGATATCCTGGCCAATCTCGCCCTGATGAAAGCGGCGCATTGTCGCATGCCGCTGCCGGCCACGATCGGGCGCATCATCGGCATGCCGAAGAAGACGACGATCACGGTCGAGGATCAGCACGACGAGCGCGAGCTCGAAACGCGCCACTGAGAGCGGCAGAGCCGGCGCAGGCTGCCTGCCCCTGTCACTGGGCCCGACGCAGCCCCATCTTGGGCGATCAGCGACGGCCGAAAGGGGCGGAGATGGTCAAGGCAACCTGGAACGGCGCCGTTCTGGCAAAATCCGACAACACGGTCGTGGTCGAAGGCAACCACTACTTTCCACGCAGCGCGATCCGCTCTGAATTCTTCAAACCAAGCGAGACGACGTCGATCTGTCCGTGGAAGGGCACGGCCAACTACCATTCGATCGTCGTCGCAGGCGCTGAGAACAGGGACGCCGCCTGGTATTATGCCGAGCCCAAGGCCGCTGCCGCCGAGATCAAGGACCGCGTCGCCTTCTGGAAGGGTGTGGAGATTTCCTGATCAGTCGTTGTGATCGGGGATCTTCAGGACATGCCCGCAGGCCTTGCAATGCACGGCGTCCGGCTCGTGCCGCTGCAGTGCGCATTGCGGGCAGGGAAAGGTGACCTTGTTGGGCCGGAAGATCGCTTGCGCCAGACGCACGAACAGCGAGATCCCGACGATCATCACCACGATCGAGGTCAGCTTGCCGGCGGTGCCGGGCAAGGTGATGTCGCCGAAGCCCGTCGTCGTCACGGTCGCGACCGTGAAATAGAAAGCGTCGACATAACCCGCGAAGCCCGCCGTCTCGCGAAAGAAGAAGGTGTAGATGAAGCCCGTCACCACGAACAGGAAGGTCACGATATTGACCACCGCCCGTGCTGCGCTTTCCCACTCGGGGTAGCCCGCAGCGCGCAGCCGTTCCCAGATCAGCCCACGCTGTGACAGCGACCAGAGCCGCAGGATGCGCAGGAAGCCGAAATTCTCCAGCCATTGCGGCGCGAGCAGTGTTGCCAGGATGAAGAGATCGAGCAGCATGCTCGGCCGGCGCAGCAAGCGCGGAATCTTCGAGGAGGCCAGCATTCGCGCGCCGATCTCGATGACCATGATCACGGCGACGGAGTAATCGAGCCAATAGAAGAGCGGCCGTTCGCGGATCAGCGGTGTCGCGATGAAGAAGGCGATGATCAGCAGGTCGACGACCGCTGTCGCAAGCTGAAAGCGCATCGCCCCGGGAGAGCGGCCATGGTAGAGCTGGCGCAGGCCGTCCCGCAGTCTTTCGACCTGCCCTTCCCTGCGAACAGACGTCGTATCCTCGGCCATTCCATGGCGTTACAGGCCAAAGGATGGCGCGTCCAGCACCCGCTGCTCAGGCGGCCCGCCGCGTTGCCACGGCATGGATGGCGTAGCCGCGAAGGAGCCGGGTCGTGCGGCTCTCGACGCCCTCGATCCGCGACAATTCGGCGATTGCCTCGGGCAGATCATGCCTTGGCGTGACGTGAAACAATGTCAGCCAGCGATTCAGCACGGCCCTGAACGACGCAGGCAAGCCGGTCTGGTCGCCGAAATCGACGATATGCAGTGAACCGGTTGCCGTCAGCGTCCGCAGCGCCTGAGCGATCACGCCCCGCCAGGGGGGAATCATCGAGAGCGCATAGGAGATGACGATGCGATCAAATCCATCGCGCCCGAACAGGGCCGCCGCGTCGAAGCAGGTCGCGTCTGCCTGTGCCAGATGGATGCGCTCCGAGAGCCCCGATCGTGCCACGCTTCTCTCCGCCGTCGCGAGCATCTCGGCCGAGACGTCGAGACCGTAGCACTGCGTGCCCGGATAGGTCCGGGCGAGCTTGATCAGGTTGCGCCCTGTGCCGCAGCCGATTTCCAGGATCGCGCTGCCCGGCGCAGGATCGAGCTCGGCGATGAGCCGGTCCCGGCCAAGCAGATAGAATTTGCGGCTGGCGTCATAGATATGGCGCTGGTGGCGATACATCCGGTCCATCAGGCCGGCGGCCTCGGTCGTGGCGCGGCCAGCGCTCATGCCACCGCCCCCTGCAGCACATGGAGATGGAAGGCGCCATAGATCGACGAGCGATCGCGCGCTCCAAGCTCGCGGCTGCGTGCTTCCTCATAGCGCCATTGCGCGAGAATCGAGGCCGGCACCCGGCCCGGCAGCAGCCGCTCATCGGCAGCCGTCCGGAAGATTACGCGGGCGCCGGGTCGCGCCGTGCGCGTGATCTGCGTCCAGAGCGCCGTGAGATCCGCATCATTCATCCAGTCCTGAGCATCGAGCAGCACATAGGCATCGCAGCTCTTCGCAGGCTGGCTCTCGAGAAAGGCCGTGATCGCGCTCTGGTGATAGGCGACGTGGCCCGCCCGCTCTCGAACGGCCGCGAAATTCCGGCTTTCAAGATAGGGCGGCAAGGATGCGTTCTCGTCCGTCGCATAGCCCCGTCCAAAGGCCTGCCGGGCAAAATAGTTCGACTTCAGGTCGAAGCCGCAGGCCAGCCTTTCAAGCCGGCGCCGGAGCACGCCGCGTATCCCGGCGTCGCCGTCAGCCGCGAGGGCCTTGTACTGGGCCGGCGGGATGCCCAGCCCATAGAGCGAGGCCGGCTGGCGCACCAGCCAACGCACCAGGGGCTTGTCGAAGACGGGAGCGATATGCCTGTCGAACAGGGCGCGCTGCTCGGCCATGTCGCGAGCCTGCAGCATCACGCGCGGATCGCAGCCGAGCGTACGGCCAAGGAGATGTCCAGCCCCGATGAAACGGCCGAGCAGGCCGTACCGGTAGAAATTGCGGGCAAAGACCTGGATGCGCCGGCGCCCGCTCAGGCTGCGGCCTTCCCAGTAGCTGCGAGAGACGGCATCGAGGCGTGGCGCGATCTCGGCGTCATAGAGCGCGATATTCGCCTGCGATTGCGCCTCGCCGAAAAAGCGCAGGAACTGCTCATGGCCTGCCAGGCTGTCGAGTGCGGCGAGCTTGAGCTTGCCGAGCGCGATATGGGCGCCATTCAGATCGACAGCGCTGATCTTCGCCGGGTTGGCGGTGAGATAGGACAGGATGTTGCAGGAGCCGGACGCGATTGCCACGACATGATCATCGGGGCGCAGGTCCAGTGCCTCCATGTCGACGACCGGGTCTTCCCAGATCTGCGGATAGACGAGCCCGGAAAAGGCCAGGGTGAACAGGCGCTCCAACATCCCCGCCCGCGACAGCGGCTTGCTGCGATGCACCGCCGTGGTCAGGCCCATTGTGGTTTCCCGCCGAACCGTACGCGCCGTCTGCATTCTTCGTTCCTCGCGCGGTCCGTTGTGATGGCGAGCCGACTAGAGGAGTCGCGTGACGGTTGGGTGACGCGCCTTGCGGATCAGCTATCCGTGAGGGCGGGCTGACGTGGAGCGCAATCATCCCCATATTCCGCCCGAAACCTTTGAACGGGAGAATGACGATGGGACTGTCCGGACTGTTCGGCGGCAAGGTCAGGGAAGCCGGTGAGTTCGAATTCCAGTTGACCGACGAGGAGTGGCGCCGCCGCCTGACCCCGGAGCAGTACCACGTGCTGCGCGGGCATGGCACCGAGCGCGCCGGCTCCTGCGCCTTGAATTTCGAGAAGCGCGCCGGGCGGTTCACCTGCGCCGGTTGCGGCAACCCCTTGTTCCAGTCCGGCAAGAAATTCGAGAGCGGCACGGGCTGGCCGAGCTTCGACCAGCCACTGGAGGGTGCGGTCGGTATCAGCGAGGACAATAGCTACATGATGCAGCGCACCGAGGTGCATTGCGCCCGCTGCGGCGGCCATCTCGGCCATGTCTTCCCTGACGGCCCGCCACCGACCGGACTGCGCTACTGCATCAATGGCGTGGCGATGGATTTCGCTCCGGCCGAGGCCTGAGCCAGTCGGCCGGCCGCGCTCCCCTTCGGGAGGGCGGCCGCGCAAACGCGTGAGTGCTATTCCACCGCCGGGACGGCCCGATGCGCCAGCGCGGCAGCATCCACGGACGCCGGCAGATCGCCGAAATGGCCCGACCAGCGCCCCTCGAGCCGCGTCGCGATGAAGGCGTCTGCGACCATGTGAGGTGCGTGGCGCAGCAGCAACGAGGCCTGCAGCGCCAGCGCCAGCCGCTCGACCAGCCGCCGCGCCTGTCCTTCGCTTCGCACCAAAGTGGGTATCTCCGACTCCAGCGCGCTCAAATGCGCATCAAAGCGATTGTCGGCGCCGGCCGCGCGTCGCATCTCCTCGATCAGCGCCACGAGAGAGCCCGGCTCTCGCTCCAGCGAGCGCAGCACATCGAGACAAATGACGTTGCCCGAGCCCTCCCAGACGCTGTTGAGCGGCGCCTCCCGATAGAGCCGGGCCATGGGGTTTTCCTCGATAAAGCCGTTGCCGCCATGGCATTCCAGCGCCTCGACCACCACCGCCGGCGCGCGCTTCGAGACCCAGTATTTCGCAATCGGCGCGCCGATCCGCGCCAGCAACCGGTCGCTCTCGCTCGTTTCCTGACGGTCGAGCGCCGCAAACAGCCGAAAGGCGAGCCAGGCTGCAGCCTCGGCCTCGATCGCAAGATCGGCCAGCACGTTCTGCATGATCGGCTGATCGATCAGCCCGCGCTGGAAGGCGCGCCGATGGGCCGCGTGATGCGCCGCCAGCGAAACGGCGAGCCGCATCTGCCCGGCCGACGCCGCCGCAATGTCCAGCCGGGAGCCCTGGTTCATCGCCAGGCCGGTGCGCAGGCCCCGGCCTGGCTCGCCGATCATCTGGCCGATCGCACCGCGGAATTCGACCTCGGACGAGGCATTCGAGCGATTGCCGCATTTGTCCTTGAGCCGCTGGATCGCCACGCCGTTGCGCGAGCCGTCCGGCAGCCAGCCCGGCACGACGAAGCAGGAAATGCCCTCGGCGGTTCGGGCCAAGGTCAGGAACAGGTCGGAATGCGGCACCGAGAAGAACCACTTGTGCCCGGTCAGGGACCATGTCCCGTCGCCATTGTCCTCGGCGATGGTCTGGGTCTGGCGCAGGTCAGAGCCTCCCTGCTTCTCGGTCATTGCCGTGCCGACGGTCGCCCCTGTCTTGGCGGAGGCGGTCGTCTGGCGGCGGTCATAGCGGTTGGAGCTGACCAGGGCGCCCCACTTGCTCCAGAGGTCGGGTTCCTGCCTCAGGACCGGGATCGCGGCATAGGTCATGCTGATCGGGCAGCAGATGCCGCTTTCGCCCTGACTCCAGAGATAGGAGAGCGCAGCACGCGCCACCTGTGCGCCCGGGCCCGGCCTGTTCCATGCGAGCGAATGGGTCTCCTGCTCGATCGCAAGCCCCATCAATTCGTGCCAGGCCGGATGGAACTCGATCTGGTCGATGCGGTTGCCGAACCGGTCATGCGTCCTGAGTTCGGGCGGGAACCTGTTCGCCAGTCGCGCCAGGTCCTGCACCTGCGCCGAGCCGACAATGCGCCCTGCCGCGTGCAGGCGCTCCGAGGCCCAGCCTGCATCGAAGGCGGTGGCCGCCGCCTGCAACACGGGATCAGCCGCGAAGGCGTCGTAATCGCACAGTATGGGAACCTGGTTCGTCACTTCATGGGTGGAATGGCGGGAGGCGATATCCACATTCATCGCGGCGCGTCCTGACGATCGGGCGAGCATTCAACGCCCAACAGCCTTATCCAGCAATCTGCGGCGCGACAGCCTATATTGCCTCTGGAACGAATCACGATCAAAGCGACCTGAAGCCTTGTCCGATCACACCACGTCCGCCCCTCTGCCCCGCCCCGGCGGCCTCGCCGCCCGCGCCGCCGCACAGCCGGCGGCAGGCTATCTGGCAGGCCTCAACCCGGAGCAGCGGCAAGCGGTCGAGGCCACGGATGGCCCTGTTCTGGTCCTGGCAGGCGCCGGCACCGGCAAGACCCGTGTGCTGACCACGCGCATCGCCCATCTGATCGCCACCAACCGCGCCTATCCGTCCCAGATCCTCTCGGTGACCTTCACCAACAAGGCAGCGCGCGAGATGAAGGAGCGCATCGCAAGCCTCGTCGGCCCCGTGGCCGAAGGCATGCCCTGGCTCGGCACCTTCCACTCGATCTCGGCCAAGATCCTGCGCCGCCATGCCGAGCTCCTCGATCTGCGCTCGGACTTCACCATTCTCGATACCGACGACCAGATTCGCCTTATGAAGCAGGTCATCACGGCCGCCGGGATCGACGAGAAGCGCTGGCCCGGCCGCATGCTGGCGGGCTTCATCGACAGCTGGAAGAACCGCGGGCTTGCCCCCAAGGACGTGCCGCCGGGTGAAGCCGGCGTCTTCGCCGGAGGCAAGGGCGGCGCCCTTTATGCCGCCTATCAGGAGCGGCTGAAGACGCTGAACGCAGTCGATTTCGGCGATCTGCTGCTGCACTGCCTGACGCTGTTCCGGGAGCATGCCGATGTGCTCGCGACCTATCATGAGCGCTTCCGCTACATCCTGGTCGACGAATATCAGGACACCAACACCGCCCAGTATCTCTGGCTGCGCCTGCTGGCGCAGGGCCGGCGCAACATCGCCTGCGTCGGCGACGACGACCAGTCGATCTATGGCTGGCGCGGCGCCGAGGTCGACAACATCCTGCGCTTCGAGCACGATTTTCCCGGCGCGGTCGTGGTCAGGCTGGAACGGAACTACCGCTCGACCGGGCATATCCTCGCCACCGCCTCAAAACTGATTGCCCGCAACGAAGGCCGGCTCGGCAAGACATTGCGCACCGAGGACGAAGCCGGGGAGAAGGTCACGATCACCGGCGCCTGGGACAGCCAGGAGGAAGCCCGCCTGATCAGCGACGAGATCGAGGCGATGCAGAGCAAGGGCGAAAACCTTGCCGAGGTCGCCATCCTCGTCCGCATCTCCGCCCAGATGCGCGAGATCGAGGAGCGCTTCGTCCATGTCGGCGTGCCCTATCGCGTCATCGGCGGCCCACGCTTCTATGAGCGGGCCGAAATCCGCGACGCCATGGCCTATCTGCGCTGCGTGGTGAGCCAGACCGATGATCTCGCCTTCGAGCGCATCGTCAATGTGCCGAAGCGCGGGCTGGGCGACGCGACGGTCCAGCTTCTGCACAACCACGCCCGGGCAACCGGCCTGTCGCTGCTGCAATCGGCCCGTGCCGTGGTCGAGACCGAGGAACTGAAGCCGAAGGCCCGCACCGCGCTGCGCGAACTGGTCGAGGCCTTTGCCCGCTGGTCGACCAAGGCCGAACACATGAAGCAGGGCGAGCTTGCCGAGCAGGTGCTGGAGGAATCCGGCTATACCGAGATGTGGCAGAAGGATCGCTCGGCCGATGCCGCCGGCCGCCTCGAGAACCTCAAGGAACTGGTGCGCTCTCTGGACGAGTTCCCAGACCTGCCGGCCTTCCTTGAGCACGTCTCGCTGGTGATGGATGCCGATGGTGGCGAGGCCGGGGCGCGCGTCAGCATCATGACACTGCACGCGGCCAAGGGGCTCGAATTCGATACTGTCTTCCTGCCCGGCTGGGAGGAAGGCCTGTTCCCGAACCAGCGCGCGCTCGACGAAAGCGGCCGCGCCGGGCTGGAAGAAGAGCGCCGCCTCGCCCATGTCGGCCTGACCCGGGCCCGCAAGCGCCTGAAGCTCCTCTTCGCCTCGAACCGTCGGATTCACGGCCTCTGGCAATCGAGCCTGCCGAGCCGCTTCATCGACGAGTTGCCGGAGGAGCATGTCGAGGTCGTGCAGGCGCCGTGTACCTATAGCCAGGGCGGCTACGGCGCCTCGCGCTTCGACCGCATGGAAAGCTTCGGCTCCTCATACCAGACACCAGGCTGGCAGCGCGCTCAGGAGAATCGTGCGCGGAACGGCGGCGGCTCAGGCTTCTCGGACAACAGCGGCCGCGGTTTCGGCCAGGGTGGCTCGGGCTCGGGCCGCCAGCGCGGCCCGGTGCTGATCGAGGGCGAGTTGACGGCGAAATCGACCGGCAGCTCCGCTTTCGATGCCGGCGCCCGTGTCTTCCATATCAAGTTCGGCCCGGGCTCCGTCGCGAGCGTCGACGGTAACAAGCTGACCGTCGATTTCGACAAGGCGGGCCGGAAGATGGTGCTGGACTCGTTCGTGCAGAAGGCGGGCTGAGCAAGCGCAGCCGTCATGTCCGGCGCGCCGATGCAGAGCATCGCCGAAGCGGTTATGCAGGCCCGGATTGCCCCAGGCCGGTTCCGCAGGAATGCCGGCTCCAAGCCAGCAGGATCAGCACGATGCCCGACGTCGCGGTCAATCTGACCGACACCGCCAATCCCGATCTCCACGCGGTGATCTCGCAGGGCCTGCGGGACTACAATGTCGAGATGGGCGGCGTCAGCGACCACAGGCCACTGACGATCACCATCAAGGACAGCAGGAGTGATGAACTGATTGGCGGCCTGCTCGGTCGCACCTCGCTCGGCCTGCTGTTCATCGACCTGTTCTATGTGCCCAAGACCCAGCGCGGGTCGGGCCTCGGCACCCGCATTCTGCAGATGGCAGAGGCCGAGGGTTTTCGCCGAGGTTGCCGCAAGGCGGTGCTGTACACACTCAGCTTCCAGGCGCCGGACTTCTACAAGCGCTTTGGCTGGTGCGTCTTCGGTGAGATCGCGCTCGAACCGCCCGGAGCGACCCGCTATTTCATGACCAAGGACCTCGCCGCCCCTGCCGACGGCGCATGACATCCGCCCCCGCCCCTGCTATCCCGCCCGCATGCGTGAAGGTCTTCTCCCAGCCACGGTCGCGACCGTGCTCGAACTCTCAACCAGCGGCGACAAGGCGCGCGCGCTGACGGAACTGCTCGGCGAGATCTTCGATCCGACCGAGACGGCTATTTCCTCCTTTGAGATCGAGGACGGCGTCACCACGCTCTCGCTCAGCGCGCCGTGGAAGGTCGAGATTTATTTCGCGACCCATCCCGATGAAGACGCGGTGCGTGACATGCTGCGCCCGATCGTCGGCGACAGCATCGATTCAACCCCCTTCACCACCGTCAACCAGAAGGATTGGGTCGCCACCAGCCTCGACGGGCTCAAGCCCGTGCGGGCCGGGCGCGTGCTCGTCCATGGCGCGCATGACCGCGGCACGGTGCGGGTGAATGATGTCGCGATCGAGATCGAGGCGGCGCTCGCCTTCGGCACCGGCCATCACGGCACCACCGCCGGCTGCCTGCTGGCGCTTGATGCCGAACTCAAGAAGCGCCGCCCGCTGCGCGGCCTGGATGTCGGCACCGGCACCGGGATTCTGGGGCTCGCACTGGCGATGCAAACGAAGCGCCGCGTCGTCGCCGGCGATATCGATGCCGTCGCAGTCGAAGTCGCAGCGCGCAATGCTCGCGTCAACCACGCGCCAGGGGCGCTCGATCTCTATGTCGCGCCCGGCCTGCTCCACGCCAAGGCAAACCGGCCCGACCATTTCGATCTGGTCTTCGCCAATATTCTGGCCGGCCCGCTGAAGCGTCTCGCCCCGTCGCTCGCGCGCGTGCTGGCGCGGGACGGAACCCTGATCCTCTCCGGGCTTCTGGCGATGGATGTCGCCGGGATCGTCTCGACCTACCGCCACCAGGGCCTGTTCCTGGCGCGCCAGTCCCTGCGCGAGGGTTGGGCCACCCTCGTCATGAAAAGGGGCGGCGCGGCCCCAAGACCGCGCCGCCCCTACTAGGCCAGCCACCCAAAGAGGGTGTTGTCGCTCCGAGCTCAGGCTCAGAAGGCGATGTGGCCGTACTTCTGTTCCGCCTCGGCCTGCAGGGCGCGAGCGTCATGCCAGACGGCGGCGGTGAACTTGGCCGTATCGACGACCCATTCGAAGACGTGCTTGACGATGGCGATCATGGTCTTGGTCCTTTTTGGAGCGCGGGCGGCCTCTTCGGGCGCGGCGCTAAAGATCAGCGGTTGAACGGAAGCGCGGCGTCGTTCTTCAGCGCCGTTTGCGGAAAGCCGCCGAGCACGATCTCCGCCTCGTTGACGAGGTAGGAGCGCGCGCGCAGCTCACGGATGGCGGAGCGGCGACGGCTTTCGATCATTGCGACATAGAGGCGCTGCCAGAAGCTCAGACCCGCCGTGTTCATGGCTTTGGCGGCAGGCAGGGCTTCGGTCGCATTCAATACATAGGTCACAGGTCCATCTCCTCATTCCAAACGAAGGACAGTCCCGGTCGCTTCCTCGTTCTCTTATGCAACCAAAGTGGTACTTCTTCGCACTTGCGAGAAGACGATTTCGCAGATGCGAGATATGCGCATGACGCATGCGTACCCCAAATTTTCATTAACATTTGACGCCCACCGCATAGCGAAGAGGCAAAACGCCCAAAACGTCGGCTATGAGGGCCTGCCGACAAAGCAGGCAAGGATGTCGCATTTGCGCTGGCCTTCCGCCGGTTCTGACGCGACGATGGCGGGTATCGCCATGTTTGGACCCGCCATGACCGAATCGCCCGCGCACAATTTGCCGACCTGCCGCTTCCAGTCCTTTTCCGAACCGAGCAATCCGGCCGAAGTCGCGCCCCGCGTCGCGGCCCTGCGCAAGGCGCTCGCTGCACAAGGCCTGGACGGGTTCATCGTGCCGCGCGCGGACGAGCATCAGGGTGAATATGTTCCGGCCCATATGGCGCGGCTCGCCTGGCTCACCGGCTTCACCGGCTCGGCCGGCAATGCCGTCGTGCTGACCGACAAGGCAGTCCTGATCGTCGACGGCCGTTACACGATCCAATCGGCCGAGCAGACCGACACGCAGGTCGTTGCGCCAGTGAAGATGGAAGAGACCCCGCTCGAACGCTGGATCGAAACGAACCTGCCTGCAGGGGCGAGGCTGGGCTACGATCCCTGGCTACACACCGTCGATGGCGTCGCGAAGCTCGAGAAGGCGGTCGCGGCTGCCGGCGGCACACTGACCGCCGTTTCGCGGAACCCGATCGACGCCCTCTGGAGCGATCGCCCGGCCCCTCCAGCCGCGGCGGTCAAGGCCCATCGCGGTGACTATGCCGGTGAGACCACCGCCAGCAAACTTGCACGCATCCAGGAAGCGCTGACCAAGGCCAAGGTGGACGCATTGGTCATTTCCGACCCGCATGCCCTCGCCTGGACCTTCAATATCCGCGGCGGTGACGTCGAGCACACGCCCCTGCCGCTGGGCTATGGCATCGTCCCGCGCGAGGGGCGCCCGACCGTCTTCCTTGCACCCGAGAAGATCACGAACGAGGCGGGCGACGCCATCGGTGCGGTCGGTGAGATCGCCCCGCCGGCGGCACTCGAAAGGCAACTCGAGGCGCTAGGCAAGGCCAGGGCCAAGGTCCGGCTCGATCAGGCGACGGCCGCCTCCGCACTCGCCACCCTGATCCGCGATGCCGGTGGCACGCCCGATGCCGGCGCCGACCCGATCGCATTGATGAAGGCAAGGAAGAACGAAGCCGAGCTCAACGGGACCCGCGCCGCGCATCTGCGCGATGGCGCAGCCGTGGTGCGCTATCTGTCATGGCTCGCGCGCGAGGCGCCGAAGGGCAAACTCACCGAGATCGACGCGGTCGCCGCACTGGAATCCGAACGCCTGAAAACCGGCCTGCTCAAGGACGTCTCCTTCACCACCATCGCCGGCGCCGGCCCCAACGCCGCCCTGCCCCATTATCGCGTCACGGAATCCAGCAATCGCCGGCTCGAACCCGGCATCTTCCTGGTCGATTCCGGAGCGCAGTACGAGGACGGCACCACCGATATCACCCGCACCATTGCAGTCGGTACCCCGACCGCCGAGATGCGCGATCGCTATACACGCGTGCTCAAGGGCCATCTGGCGATCTCGCGCGTGGTCTTCGTCAAGGGAACGTCGGGCGCGCAGCTCGACGCACTGGCCCGCCTGCCGCTCTGGCAGGCCGGTCTCGATTTCGATCACGGCACCGGCCACGGCGTCGGCAGCTATCTCTCGGTGCATGAAGGGCCGCAGCGGCTCTCCAAGCTCGGCACGACGCCGTTGGAGCCGGGCATGATCCTCTCCAACGAACCCGGCTACTACAAGCAGGGCGAGTACGGCATCCGCATCGAGAACCTGATCGTAGTCGAGGAGCGGAAGATCCCCGGCGGCGACCGCACGATCTATGGTTTCGAGACCATCACCTGGTGCCCCTATGAACGGGCGCTGATCGAGCGCTCGCTGCTCGATGCCGGTGAGATCGCCTGGATCGACGCCTATCACGCGCAAGTCTGGGCCAAGCTCAGCCCGCGATTGGAGGGCGAAGCGAGGGCCTGGCTGGAAGCCGCCTGCAGGCCGCTATAGACGCCGACCACTGCAGTGACACCGCCGCCATCGCTGGGCTCGTCCCGACCATGACGGCGGCTTCAGGTCATGTCCTTAGATCACCATCCTCAGCCCGACCACGGCCAGCACCCCAACGGCAACGACAGCCAGCAGCGGCAGCCGCGTTGCAGCGAGTGCGGCGAGGAGTGCGGCTCCGGTCTCCGGCCAGCCGGTCGCCAGCGCACTCGGCGCGATGACCGCCACCAGCACGGCCGGCGGAATGGCGTCGAAGGCTGCCTGCGCGCGTGGCGACAGATCGAGCCGCCCCGCCAGCGCCAGTCCGGCGATCCGCGTCAGATAGGTGACGGCCGCCATGCCCAGGATGGCGATGAGATTCAGCGTGTCGAGTGTCACGACTTCACGCCCTCCGCAACCACGTCTGGCTCCGTCCCCGCAGCCAGCCAGGCGGCCAGCAGACCGCTCACCGCCCCCGCCGCGACATGCCAGGGTGGCCCGACGAACTTGTAGGTCAGCGCCGATGCGATACCGGCAGCCGCCACCGTCCAGAACGTCACCCTGCCCTTCCAGAACGAAGCGACCAGCGCGATGAACAGCGCGGTGAAGGCAAAGTCGGCTCCGAGCCTGCGCGGGTCGCCCATTGCCCCGCCGACCGTTGCGCCCACAGTCGTCGTCGTCAGCCAGCATGAGACGAAGGGCACGATCATGCCGAACCAGTAGGCCGGCGTGAGCTGCCGCAGCCGGGCTCGCTTCTCCGCCAGCGCCCAGTTCTCGTCAGCCATGTAGTACAGGCCCGTCAGCTTCTGGGCCGTGCTGAAACGCCCAAGCTTTGGTGCAATCGACGCGCTCATCAGCACGTGGCGGGCATTGATCAGCAGGGTCGAGAAAATGATGGCGAAGACAGGCGCCGGGCTCGCCCAGAGTTCGACCGCAGCGAACTGGGCCCCGCCGGCAAAGACCAGCGCCCCCATGACGAAGACCTCCAGCGGCGAGAGGCCCTTGCCGGCCGCGAGCGCGCCAAAGAGCAGGCCGATCGGGACCGCAGCCAGGGCGGCCGGCCAGATATCGCTGAAGCCCAGACGGGCATCGTCGAGGATGGACATGCAAACAGCCCTTCAGGCCAGATGGGCAGCGCGGAAGGCGCCCGGAGTGACGCCGAGCCGCGCCTTGAAGGCGCGGGTCAGATGCGCCTGGTCGCAAAAGCCGGTCGCCGCCGCAACGTCGCCAGGCATCTCGCCGCGACGCAGGCGATCCCGCGCGCGGCGGACACGGATGTCGACGAGATAGGCATGCGGCGTCAGGCCGGTCTCGCGGCGGAAGGCACGGATCAGATGATGTCGTGGCAACCCGCAACGCCGCGCCATTTCAGCCAGTGAAAGGTCTTCGTCATAGCGCTGCTCGAGCAGCGCACGGGCCTCGGCGATCGGCCCGCGCTCGCGCCCGAGCGGACGCACCGAAAGATCGGCATGGCGCGCCAGGCAAAAGGCGTAGGCGCGCAAGAGCCCTTCTTCACCCGCCAGGGCATCGCCGCTTTCCTCCAGCAGACGGTGCGCGGCAGAAAACAGCGCCGCAGCCTCCGGGTCGTGAACGCAGGGTTCGGCGAAGAACGGCGTGCCAAGCACCTCGAATCCGGTCAGCGAGGCCGCAACCTCCTGCATCAGTTCGACGGTCGGATAGGTCATCCGGTAGCGATAGCCGCCGGCATGCGGCAGGCCGTCATGGACATCGAGCGGATGGTTGAAAACCATGTCGCCGGCATGGGCATAAAGCCGCTGGCCCCGTGCATGCCAGATCTCGCAGCCCGCTTCGATCGTGCCGATCGCATAGGTCTCGTGCGCGTGCGGGGCATAGGAATGCGTCTGGAACTTCGCCGACAGGCATTCCAGCCCCGCGAAACGTGAGGCCGTGAAGATGCGGGCTTGCTCCCCCGCCAGCAGCGGAGTGTCCAGCAGCGCTTCGCCTTGGCTGATCAATTCCATGCCGCCAGGATACAGCGAATACCGGCCCTGATGTCTTGAAGAAAAGTGATGGCGACGATCACGCGGACCGTCGCCATCCGATCTCAGCCGGCCATGGCCGACGCCGCGCCGCTGGCAGCCGGTGGCTCGCGGCCCAGACCGAGGACGAGGGCAGCACCGAGCAGCGTCGCGGTGGCGAGATAGCCGACGGCGCCCAACGCGCCGAGATGGTCGACCAGCAATCCGCCGAAGATCGCCCCGCCCGCAATAGCGACCTGGAAGGCAGCGACGAGAAGGCCGCCCGCGGCTTCAGCCTGATCGGCAGCGACGCGCACCGTCCAGGTCTGGATGCCGACCGGCAGGAAGCCGAAGGCGAAGCCCCAGAGCGCAATTGCGAACCCCGACACGAGGGTCGAAGCCCCGAAGAGGAGCAGCGTGAGCGCCGCCAGGCCAATCGCGAGCGAGCCCAGCACGACGGCGGCCTTGACGCTGCGTGCGACCACGGCACCGCCAGCGAAATTGCCGAAGAAACCGCCGACGCCATAGGCCAGCAGAACCAGCGAGATCGCCTCGACCTTCAGAAGCGGTACCTGCTCCAGGAAGGGACGGACATAGGTGAATCCGGCGAAGTGCCCGGAGATGATCACCAGCACCGCGAACAGGACGAGCCGGATGCTCGGCCGCCCCAGCAGCTCGAAGAGAGTGCCGATGCTTGGCGCCGCCAGCGGCGGCAGCTTCGGCAACGTCAACACCTGGGCGAGCAGCGTCACCGCCCCGATGCCGGCCGAAATGACAAAGACGGCGCGCCAGCCGATCGCCTCGCCGAGATAGGCGCCGATCGGCGCGGCGCTGACCGTCGCGACCGAGACGCCGGTGAAGATAATCGACATCGCCCGCGGCAGCAGCCTTGCCGGGACGAGCCGCATCGCGGTCGCCGCCGCCATCGACCAGAAGCCGCCGAGGCCGATGCCGAGCAGCAGGCGCGCGAACAGAAGCGTCGTCAGCCCCGTGGCGACCGCAGCCAGCAGGCTCGACACCACCAGCAGCGACGTCAGCGCCCACATCACGATGCGCCTGTCGATACTTCTCGTCATGATCGCAGTCGCGACACCGGCGACCGCGCCGATGACGGCGGTCGCCGTTACGGCCTGCCCAGCTGCCCCGTCGCTGATGCCCAGGTCGGCAGCGATCGGCGTCAGCAGGCTTGCCGGCAGGAACTCGGCCGTGACCAGCCCGAACACGCCCATGGTGAGCGAGAAGATCGCCGGCCACGCCGCTTCGGTGCGTTCCTCGATCTCGGCAGGGATGAATTGCGGGTCCGCGGTAGCGGAAAGGGAATCGGACATGGCGGTCTCCAGGACGTCGGACCAGACAAGTAGAGATGACGCTCTGGAGCTTCCATGTTAGGAAATCCGGAATGCTTGACTATTCGTCCAGGAATCCATGACCGATCCGCTGACAGAAATGCTCCGTGGCCTGCGGCTGGAGGGCGTCGACTATGCTCGTTTCCAGATGACCGCCCCTTGGGGCCTGCTCTTTCCGGCGCAGCAGGCGGCGCGCTTCCACTTCGCCGCCGAGCGCGGCTGCTGGCTACGAACGCCGGAGAACGAATGGATCCGCCTCGAGCAGGGAGATGCAGTACTGCTGCCGCGCGGTGCCGAGCACGCCTTGGCGAGCGCGCCCGGCGCCTGCACCAAGCCGCTCGGACAATGCCAGCTCCAGACCGTCTGCGGCGACATCGCCGAGGCGCGCGGTGGTGGCGACGGTGAACAGACCATGTTCTTCAGCGGCAGCATGAGCTTCAACGTCGATGGCCAGCACCCGCTGTTGCGGATGATGCCGGAACTGATGCGGCTGCACGAGCTCGCGGCCAACGAACCGGGCATCCCGCCCCTGCTCACGACCATGGCCTGCGAGCTCGCGCTGGACCGGGTCGGTGCCGGCAGCATCCTCACCCGCCTGGCCGACGTCGTCGCCGCTGCGCTGATCCGCTCCTGGGTCGAACGGGGTTGCGGTGATTCGACCGGCTGGGTCGCCGCGGCGCGCGATCCCGATATCGGGCGGGTCCTGGCCGCGATCCATCTCCATCCCAGCGAGGACTGGACCGTCGAGGCGCTTGCCGGAGTCATGCACGCGTCGCGCTCCGCGTTCGCCGAGCGCTTCGCCAGCGTCGTTGGCGAGACGCCGGCCCGTTATGTCGTGCAGGTCAGGATGCATCAGGCCCGGCAATGGCTCGTCCGCGACCGGATGAAAATCGCCATTGTCGCGCGCCGGCTCGGCTATGAATCGGAGGCCGCCTTCAGCCGCGCCTTCAAGCGCGTCATCGGTGCGCCGCCAAGCCACTTCCGAGCGGCGGAAACGGACGGGTTGGCGGCCTTCGACGGCGGTCCGCGGCCGGGCTCGGCGCCGCCGCAGCAGTTCGGCGGCACGTAACGCAAGCCTCTGTGAGTTTGGGTTAGGGCCTGGCGCACACCGGGCCTCGCCGTCACTCTAGATCGCCCCGATGAAATGGGTACGGAATCGGCAAGACGGCCGGAACTATGTGCCGAGGAAGCGGTTTTCCCTTCGACCGCCGAGTGCCCGCTGGGCGGCGCTGTGATCCGAATGGACACCATTATCATGACAACCAGATGTCTCGCTTTCGCCGGCGCAATGGCTCTCACGATCTTCGCCTTACCTCTGACAGCGAGCGCTCAGGGCGTGCCGCGTGGTGCTGCCCAAGGCGCCGATATCGGCAACAGAGCGGCCGGAGCGGTCGGCGGCGTTGCAGGAGCGGTCGTTGGCGGAGTCGCCGGAGGCGTGGTTGGCGGTGTAAAGGGCGTCGTCGGCATTCCGCAGAACACCGGTACCCCAAACAGTCATCGCCACCAACATCGCCGCTGATCGCCTTAGCTCGTGTCCCGCTTAGACAGTCTCGTCACGGCGGGAGCGCCGCGACGAAACAAGCCGATGGCAAGCAGCTTCAGGTGCGCACGAGGGTAAACCAGCCGGCCTCGTCGATCACCTTGACCCCGTGCTTCGCGGCGTCCTTGAGCTTCGAACCAGCTCCGGGTCCGGCGACCAGCAGGTCGGTCTTCGACGAGACCGAACCCGCGACCTTGGCGCCCAGCCGCTCGGCCATGGCCTTGGCCTCGTCACGGGTCATCTGCTCCAGCGCGCCGGTAAAGACGACGATCTTGCCGGCGACCGGACTCGTCGAAGCGACCGCCTCCAGCGGCTGCGGCGTCACCTGCGCCAGCAGCCGGTCGAGCGTTTCCTGATTGTGGGCCTCGGCGAAGAACTCGACCAGTGCCTCGACGACGGTCGGGCCGATGCCGTCGATGGCATCGAGCGCCTGCCGCTCGGGGGATTGCGGGTCAGCAGCGGTCGCTGCTTCGCGCAGGGCCTCGAACGATCCGTAATGCCGCGCCAGCAACCGTGCCGTGGTTTCACCGACATGGCGGATGCCAAGTCCGAAGACGAAGCGGTTGAGCGGTGGCGCGCGCCGGTCCTCGATCGCATCAAAGAGCTTCTTCACGCTTTGCGCGCCGAAGCCTTCCTTGTCCTTCAGCTTCTTGAGATTGGCAGCGTCGCGGGCCGCCAGCGTATAGATGTCGGCGGGTTCCCGTACCGACAGGTCGGGATCGGCATGGAAGAACTCGATCTGCTTGTCGCCGAGCCCGTCGATGTCGAGCGCGTCGCGGGAGACGAAATGCTTCAGCCGCTCGACAGCTTGCGCCGAGCAGATGAGCCCCCCGGTACAGCGGCGCACCGCATCTTCCTTGCCCGTGCGCGGGTTGATTTCGCGCGTCGCATGGCTGCCGCAGACCGGACACAGCGTCGGGAAGACATAGGGCTGCGAATCCCCCGGCCGTTTGCCGAGATCAACGGATTCGACGCGCGGGATCACGTCGCCGGCCCGCTTCACCGTCACCGTGTCGCCGACTCGGATATCGGCGCCGTCGCGGATCGGCTGGCCCTTGGAATCGAAGCCCCGGATGTAATCCTCGTTATGCAGGGTCGCGTTGGTGACGACGACACCACCGACAGTAACCGGGCGCAGCCGCGCAACCGGGCTGAGCGCGCCGGTGCGCCCGACCTGGATGTCGATCGCCTCGAGAAGGGTGGTCGCCAGTTCCGCCGGGAATTTATGCGCGATCGCCCAACGCGGCGCACGCGCGACGAAGCCGAGCCGGGTCTGGAGCGCGAGATCGTCGACCTTGTAGACCACGCCGTCGATATCGTAACCCAGCGTCGCGCGCTGGGCCTCGATCGCGCGGTAATGCGCCAGGAGCTCGCTGACACGCTCGCAGCGGCGCATCAGCGGGTTGGTCTTGAAGCCCCAGCGTCGGAAGGCTTCGACCACGCCGAACTGGGTCGCGGCTGGCAGTTCCGACATCTCGCCCCAGGCATAGGCAAAGAAACGAAGCGGCCGCGCGGCGGTTATCGAGACGTCGAGCTGGCGCAGCGATCCGGCTGCAGCATTGCGCGGATTGGCGAATTCGCGCTCGCCCTTCTCGCGCTGGCGATCATTGATGGCCGCAAAATCGGCATGGCCGAGATAGACCTCGCCGCGGACTTCCGCGACCTCCGGCACATCGTCCCCGACGAGCTTGTGCGGGATCTCCGAGATGGTGCGGGCATTGAGCGTGACATCCTCACCCTCCTCTCCGTCGCCACGCGTGGCCGCGGAAACGAGTTCGCCCTTCTCGTATCGCAGCGACAGCGACAGCCCGTCGATCTTGGGTTCGGCCGTGATGGCGAGCCCGGCATCATCCTTGCGCCCGAGGAAGCTGCGGATACGCATCGCGAAATCCGCGACGTCCTCATCCGAGAACGCATTGGCGAGCGAGAGCATCGGCACGCGGTGGCGGATCTTGGCGAATTTCGAGGACGGCCTGGCGCCAACCTTGTCGCTGAGCGCCTCATTGCCCTTCAGTTCCGCGAACACCTCTTCCAGCGCAACCAGCCGCCGACGCTTCGCGTCATAGGCGGAATCGTCGAGGATGGGCGCATCCTCCTGGAAATAGGCGCGGTCGGCCTCGGCGATCTCGGCGGCCAGCAGCTTATGCTCGGCGCGCGCCTGGCGGGGCGTCAGGTCTTCGACGGGTACGGGTTCGGCTTCGCTCATGACCGTTGTCTTAGGCGAGTTGCTGGAGTCGAGAAAGACCATCGCCTGCGCGCGTCTCACCATCGTGTTCGCACGGGCTTGCGACAAGTTCCGTCATCAGGCGTATAATGGTGGCGCTGGAATTGGATGCTCGACGCCTTCGGCGACTTGACCCAAGGATCGCGTCAGGACCGCCATTGCGCACCGGGCCAGAACCGGGAGGACTGCCAATGGCCAATCTCGACAGCATGATCTCCAATGCTGACCGCAAGACGAATGCGCCTGCCAAGCCCGTCATTGAGCCGCGCGTGCGCACCATCACCACGGCCGATCTGCGCGACGCGCTCTGGCGCGGTTACGAGGACTTCATGGCCCAGCCGAGCCATCTCGTCTTCATCGCATTGATCTATCCGATCGCGGGCGTCGTCATCGCTCAGCTCACCGTGAGCTACAACATCTTCCCATTGCTGTTCCCTCTGCTGTCCGGCTTTGCCCTGCTCGGCCCCTTCGCGGCCATCGGCCTCTACGAGATCAGCCGACGCCGGGAACGCGGCATGAACTCCTCATGGGCGCACGCCTTCGCGATCCTGAAATCCCGCTCGATCGGGACGATCCTTGCACTCGGAGCCTTACTGACCGGGCTCTTCATCACCTGGCTGCTCTCCGCCTGGCTGATCTATCGCTGGCTTCTTGGCGGCATGCCGGTGACCTCGATCGGCGACTTCCTCGGCGACGTACTGACGACACCGAACGGCTGGACCATGATCATCGTCGGTAACGCGCTCGGCGCGCTCTTCGCGATTGCCGCCTTTTCAATGACCGTGATCTCCTTCCCGCTGGTGCTCGACAAGCATGTCGATGTGGCAACGGCGATCCGCACCTCGGTTGCCGCGGTCGAAGCCAACCCGCGCGTCATGATGATCTGGGGCCTCATGGTCACCGGCCTGCTTATCCTCGGCTGCCTGCCGGTGCTGGTCGGTCTCGTCCTGGTCATGCCGATCCTCGGCCACGCCACCTGGCATCTCTACCGCAAGGTCGTGGAGAAATAGCCCGTCTTCCGCAACCGGGCCGGTTCGGCCCGGTTGCGCCGGGCTCCTCAGAAAATCTCCCGCAGCTTTGAACCTGTCTCGCGTCTCGCGCGACCAAAGGTCATGAGGCTGCATCCCGCGGCCTCGCACAAAGCCAAGGGAGAGATTTCATGACCGCCCGCACGATCCTCACCGGCCTTGCCACCGCCTTCATTCTCGGCGCCGGCGCCCTCATCGGCGGCTCGCTGGCCACCGCCACCTCCGCGCAAGCCGCGCCTGGCTGGCACGGCCCTGGCCATCATGGCCATTTCGGCCGCGGTTTTCGTCATCCCCGCCCCTGGGGCTGGGGCCGCCCAGGCTGGGGATACCGCCCGGTCTACGCCAGCGCCTATTATGGCGGCTGCTACAAGGTGTTCCGTCGCGGTTTCGTTCCGGGCGTCGGCCCGGTGGTTCGCCCGGTCACCATCTGCCGCTGAACGCAGATGAATTCGCCTGAAGAGGGTGTCGGAGCGATCCGGCTCCCTCCCAACGCTGCCCGGCGGCGACATCGCTCCGCAGCCCAGCCCACACGCCCCTCGGGGTTCCATCGCGCCTGCAGCCGCCAACACCGTTTGGGAACCTTTGCGCGCCGCACCGGTTCAGTTCTCGTCACAACAGAATAGTGACGCTGAATCACGCGGGCGCCAGCAGCCCGATCAAAGCCGGGGGCTTCACATGAACAACATCATTTACATCGTCGGCCTCGTGGTCGTTGTCCTCGCTATCCTGTCCTTCCTGGGCTTGCGCTGACCCCAGGCCCGAGGAGCGCCAATCGCGGCAAGTTGGCGAACATTACGGACGTCAGCGACGCTCGCCGCCGGGGAGCACCCTCAGCGCTTGATCGCCGCCGGCTCACCACAATCCCGACTTGCTTTGTACCGGGACGCGACCACGTCCTGGCGTCAGCCGCATCCCATGGCGTCGCATCTCCGTTCGCGAGCGCTGCTCCCGTACGGTCTCGGCCGCGTGAATGACACAGAGTTCCCTGCCCACCGCTCACGATGGACGGGTCACCGAAACGCKAAACGCCCCCTCCCAGCCTGGGAGGGGGCGTTTCTGAATGATCTCAAGCCCTGTTGCCAGGGCTGGCGAACGACGTCCCTGATCAGCGATCGTCCCGACGCGGCTTCTTGCTCTTGAACGGCTTGCCGGCAGGCTTGCCGCGCTCACCGCCTGCAAATCCGGCGTCCGGCTTGCCATGGCCGAAGCTCTTCCCGCCATGGCTGGGCTTGGCGGAAAAGGGCTTGGCGCCGGCAAAGGGCTTGCCCTTGGCGAAGGGCTTGTCCGAGGGGCCCGACTTCTTTTCGAAGGGCCGCTCGCTGGGGCGCAACACCGCGTTCTCGTCATAGACGGGCTCGCGATCGCGCCGGACGGGATCATAAGGCTTGCCGCCATGCGCCTTGGCGCCGAAGGGCTTGCCCTTGCCTTCGTAAGGCTTCTTCTTGCCAGGGAATGGCGCGCTCGCCCGTTCATCATCGGCCCGTGGCGCACGCGTATGGGATGCCTTCTCCGCGAAGGGTTTGGCCGGGCGCCGCTCGGCTTCACCGGTCACGGGCTCGATCACGATCTTGTCCCGGTCGGTCGCGCTCGCCAGCGACGCGAAGCGTTCCGCGACATCGGCATCGATCTCGACCTTGGTTTCCGTGTCGAAGATGCGGATGGCGCCGACCTCGTCACGGGTGATCTTGCCGCGACGGCAGAGCATCGGCAGCAACTGCCTGGGATCGGCGCCGTCACGGCGGCCGATATTCAGCCGGAACCAGACCGTATCGCCACGCGGCCCGGCCTTGTGCGGCCTCTCCCCCTGCTCGCGGTCACGCTCGCGCGGACGGGCGTAATCCTCGGTGCTGCGCACCGGCCTGCGCTCGTCGCGCCCGAAACCGGGATCTCCGACCTCCTCCGCCGCCGGCAGGCGCGAACGATAGACCCTGACCAGGGCGGCCGCGATCTCCTGCGCCGAGCGACCGGCAAGCAGGGCTTCGACCATGCCGGMATCATCCTCGCTGGCCTCGCCGGTAAGCAGCGGATCCTGCAGCAGCCGCTCCTGATCGAGCGCGCGGATTTCCTCCTGCGTCGGAGCACCGGCCCAGACCGCTTCGACCTTGGCCTCGGAGAGCAGCATGTCGGCCTTGCGGCGCCGAGAGGGCGGCACCAGCAGGACGCTGGTTCCCTTCTTGCCCGCACGGCCCGTCCGGCCGCTGCGGTGCTGCATGACCTCTGGATCGTTCGGCAGCTCGGCGTGGATGACCAGTGTCAGGCCCGGCAGGTCGATGCCGCGCGCAGCCACGTCGGTCGCGACGCAGACGCGGGCGCGCCCGTCGCGCAGGGCCTGCAGCGCCGAGTTGCGCTCGCTCTGGCTGAGCTCGCCTGAGAGCGCCACGGCCGAAAAGCCGCGCTCCAGCAGGATCGCCTCGAGATGGCGGACTGCATTGCGGGTGTTGCAGAAGACCAGCGCGCAGGGCGAATCGTGGAAGCGCAGCAGGTTGACGACAGCGAGTTCGGCTTCCTTCGGGAAAACACGGATCGCGCGATACTCGATGTCGGCATGCCCGGTTGCCGAGCCGGCCACCTCGATGCGCAGGGCATCACGTTGATAGCTCCTCGCCAGCGCGATGATCGCCTTGGGCAAGGTCGCGGAGAAGAGCAGGCTGCGGCGTTCCGCTGGGGTCGTCTTCAGAATGAATTCGAGATCGTCGCGGAAACCGAGATCGAGCATCTCGTCGGCCTCGTCGAGGACGACGGCTCGGAGCGCCGAGACATCGAGCCTGTGCCGCTCGATGTGATCACGCAGGCGGCCGGGTGTGCCGACGACGATATGTGCGCCCTCGTCCAGCAAGGCGGCCTCGCGACGCGGATCCATGCCGCCGACACAGGAGATCACCCGGGCGCCGGCATGCTTGTAGAGCCAGGCGAGTTCGCGCTGGACCTGCAATGCCAGTTCGCGGGTCGGCGCGATGATCAGCGCCAGGGGCTGCCCGGCACGGCCCAGGACCTCGGCGCCCTCCAGCAGGGTCTCGCCGATGGCGAGCCCATAGGCGACGGTCTTGCCGGAGCCCGTCTGTGACGAGACCAGAAGGTCGCGTCCGGCGGCCGCCTCTTCCAGAACGGCGTTCTGGACGGGCGTCGGATCATTGTAGTTGCGTTCGGCGAGCGCACGCGCGAGCGGCGGGCTCGTGGGAAGGAATGCCATCGTTAATCGGCCTTGAGTTCATGCGCGCGGCGTGATGCGGCGCGGGAGATCGTGAGGCAGGCATCGCGGCGCGTGAAACGCAGCCATAACACCATAAGCCAGTCTGTGCCGCTCTTAGAGCAGAATTCGCAGAAAGGGAATGCAGATCGCTGCGGTCAGGCGCGCGCCGCTGCGCCATGCAGGCCAGCAGCGTCGAGCAGACGGGCGGCGGCAGCCCTCGCCTCCTCGGTGATGCTGGCACCGGCAAGCATGCGAGCGATCTCCTCGCGCCGTGTCCGGTCCTCGAGCGGCGTCACGCGCGTCACCGTACGAGAGGCCGCGTCATCGTCCAGCGCCGATTTGGCGATCAGGAAATGACGTCCAGCCTTGGCCGCGACCTGCGGCGCGTGCGTCACCGAGATGACCTGCACCTGTCGCGCCAGACGCGCCAGACGCTCTCCGATCGCATCCGCGACCGCGCCCCCGACTCCGCTATCGATTTCGTCGAAGACAAGGGTCGGCGCCGACCCGCGCTCGGCAAGCACGACCTTCAGGGCAAGCATGAAGCGCGAGAGCTCGCCCCCGGACGCAACCTTCATCATCGGGCCGGGCCGCGTGCCGGGATTGGTTTCGACCCAGAATTCGACGCGGTCGAACCCTTCCGGACCACGCGCATCCTCGTCGCGATCGATATGGGTGATAAATCGCGCACGCTCGAGCTTCAGCGGCGGCAGTTCTGCCTTGACCGCAGTGTCGAGACGCAGCGCGGCCTCGCCGCGGGCAGCAGAGAGCTCCCGCGCCCTGGCGAGATAATCTGCTTCCGCCCGAGCGAGCTCCGCTTCGAGCCGGGCCAAGGAGCTCTCGCTCTCGTCAAGATCGGCAAGGTCGGCACTCATCCTGGCCGCAAGATCGGCAAGCGCCTCGACGGGAACGTCGAACTTTCGGCCCGCTGCCCGCAAGGCGAACAGCCGTTCCTCGACCCGCTCCTGCTCGCGCGGATCGTACTCCGCCGCACGCATGGCCGCCGCGAGCGCTTCGCCCGCCTCTTCCAGCGCCACGATCGCGGTGTTGAGCGCTGCCATCGAGGGATCGACGAGTTCTGGTGCCTGCGCAGCCCGCCGCTCCAGCCGGCGGAGCACCGCCGCAAGAGAGGGGACAGGGGAAGCCTGGCCACCGACGGCCTCATAGGCATCGGAAAGATCCCGCGCCACCTTTTCCGCCTGCATCATGCCCTGGCGCCGGCTGGCCAGTGCATCTTCCTCGCCCGGCTCCGGCGCAAGCTTGCCAAGTTCGGCCACCGCGTGGCGCAGGAAGTCGGCCTCCTTGCGCGCAGCCTCGACACGGATGCGCTGCGTCTGCAGCGCCTGTCGCGCGCGCTTCAGCACATCGCTGGCCGTCGCCGTGATCTCGGCCTGTCCTTCGAGGCCGGCAAAACCATCAAGTATGGCGCGGTGCTGGGCCGCATCGGTCAGGGCCCGGTCATCATGCTGACCGTGGATCTCGACGATGGCGCTGCCGATCAGCCGCAGGATCTGGACGCTGACCGGCTGGTCATTGACGAAGGCGCGTGTCCGGCCATCCGCATATTGCACGCGTCGCAGGATCAGATCGCCGTCTGTGTCGATCTCCTGGGCCTGCGCCAGCTTGCGAGCCGGATGGGCGAGCGGCAGGTCGAAGACGGCACTGACCTGGCCTTGCGCCTCGCCATGGCGCACGAGCCCGCCGTCGCCGCGACCACCGAGCGCCAGCGCAAAGCCGTCGAGCAGGATCGACTTGCCTGCACCGGTCTCACCGGTTAGCACGCTCAGCCCGGCGCCAAACGCCAGATCGAGCCGGTCGATCAGGACGATGTCGCGGATCGAAAGCTGCGCCAGCATGACGCTCAGCGCGTGATTGAAGGGAGTGGCATGCGGTCCGTCACCCGGCCGTGCACCTGCCCGGCCTCAGCGGACGAGGCCGACGACCGAACGGGTGAAGCCGTTGAACAACCGGCTGATATAGGAGCCGCGATCCTCGCGGGGCTCGAGGCCGCCACTCTGAAGCAGGGTATAGGCGTCCTTGTACCAGGGGCTGTCGGGGAAGTTATGCCCGAGCACGGCAGCGGCAGTCTGCGCCTCATTGGTGATGCCCATCGCCATATAGGCCTCGGTCAGGCGCATCAGCGCCTCCTCGACATGGCGCGTGGTCTGGTACTTGGTGATGACGTCGCGGAAGCGGTTCACGGCACCGGTATAGTTGCGCTTCTCGAGATAGTAGCGCCCGACATTCATCTCCTTGCCCGCGAGCTGATCGCGCGCAACCAGCATCTTCTCGCGGGTGTCGATCACATATTCGGACTTCGGATAGCGATCGAGCAGCTCCTGCATCGCGGCAAGCGCGCGCTCGGTGCGCTCCTGGTCACGCGTCGCGTCCGGGATCTGGTTATAATAGGACATCGCCATGATGTACTGCGCATAGGCAGCATCAGGGCTGGCGGGGTTCTGCGCCAGAAAGCGCTTGGACGCCGTGATCGCGTCCTCGTACTTGGCCGCCTGGAAATTCGTATAGGCAACCATGATCAAGCCCTTTTTCGCGTAGGGCGAGAACGGCGCCTGCTTGTCGATCTCTTCGAACTTCTTGACCGCGCCTTCGCTGTCGCCATTCTGAGAGCGAGCCAGCCCCTCGTTATAGAGCTTGTCGGCCGGCACATCCGCGATGATTTCCGGCTTGTAGACCTCAGGCTTGTCGAACGGATTGAGCGACGACATCGTGTCGCAGCCGCCGAGCAGCAAGGCGGCGCCGAGCGTCAGGGCAACGCCCATCCGCATCGGTCGGGCGCTTTGGGAAGTCGGGTTATTCAGCCGCATGACGCTCACGTCGTCCGTCCTCTTTCGCTCGTCACCGCAAGATGGCGAAGGATGCCTTTACCTCAGACGCAGCGCTCACGCTACCGGGGAAAGGCAGGTTACGAACATGCGGGGCCCATGCTGCATTCGATAAAAAGCAGGCGAATGCAAGGCGCGCGCGAAACTGTTCGACTGCTCAGTGCAGATCGGGCGCGAAGGCCGCGGGGGCCGCAACGGCCATCTGCACGGCACGGTGCGCATAGACCGGCTCGGCCTCGACGATCGCGTAATTCGCGCGATCCGCGAACAAGGCTTCCAGAACGGTCACATTCATGCGGTGACCGCCGCAATAGGAGCGAAACTCGCCGAGAATCGGATAGCCGGCCAGCGCAAGATCGCCCACTGCGTCCAGCACCTTGTGGCGCACGAACTCGTCGGCGTAGCGCAGGCCTTCGGGGTTGACCACCTTGTCGTCGCCGATCGCGACAGTGTTGTCGAGCGAGGCGCCAAGCGCGAAACCCGCCTTCCAGAGCTGTTCGACTTCGCGCATGAAACCGAAGGTGCGGGCACGCGAAATCTCGCGGGCATAGGCGACCGGCTCGAGGTCGAAGATCTTGCGCTGACGGCCGATCGCCGGGGTGTCGAAATCGATCTCGACATCAAGGCGGAAGCCGCTGTCGAACGGCGCGAGCTCGGCAAAGCCGCGCCCCTTCTCGACGCGGACCGGCTGCAGGACCTTGAGATAACGGCGGTTCGCACCGAGCGTGACGATGCCGACATCTTCGATCGCCGTGACGAATTCCGCCGCGCTGCCGTCCATGATCGGCATTTCGGGGCCGTCGATCTCGATCAGGACATTATCGAGCCCCAGGCCGGCGCAGGCCGACATCAGGTGCTCGATGGTCGCGACGGAGGCGGCACCGCGATCGCCGATCACGGTGCAGAGCTCAGCGGCGCTCACCTTGTTGTAGCGGGCATGGATCAGGTGCGAGGGGCCGCCCTCGGACTCCTTGCGGAGGAAGACGATGCCGGAGTTCGCGTTGGACGGCTTGAGGCAGATTCCGGCGGGGGCTCCGGAATGAACACCGATTCCCTTCAAGGACACGGGAGCGCGGAGTGTGGTCTGCCGATCAAAATTCATTCCGGTATCCAATCTCGAACGCTAACGATCTCGGCTGCACAACGCTACGGGCTGCCTGACGGTCGTCTGCGGTCCTTCAGTTGGGCGGCGCCTGGCGGTTGCCGGTGCCGTCATCCCCCTTTGGGGCAAGCGCAACATACGCCTTAGGTGGATGCCGACAAAATCACGCTTTCTTTCGCTCTGTAACAAGCGAACTCAATCAGAGAAAAATAACCATCCCATTGAAGTATATGGTTTTTCAAACGTAAACAGAGCCCGGAGCGAGGGTTCGCTCCGGGCTCTGTTACAACTGTCGCAGGCGCTGTAGCGCTCAGTTCGCCTGGCGGCGCAGGAACGCGGGAATCTCCAGCTGATCCTCTTCGCTGCTGCGATTCGGCGCAGCACGGCCCAGCTGGTCGAGCTGGCCTTGCGCCGGGCGCGAGGCCGGCACAGCCGGCCGGCGCATGTATTCGGCATGGGCAGCGCTCGGCGCCGGAGCGGCAGGCTGCATCGGCGGCGGCGCGTGGCGCACCGGCGCCTGCGGCTGGGCCTCGTCCTCATCCTTGCGACCGAAACCAACCGAGGCGAGACGCTGCATCAGCGACATGCGCTTCTGGTCGGCCTGGGCCGGAGGCTGCGGAACGGACTGCGCACCGCGGCTCGCCGCGATCTGGTTCTGCGCCGGCATCGGCAGGTCCTCGATCCGCGGCATCCGCGTCGGGCGGACGACCGCACGCTCCGGGGCCGGGGCGATGAAGCTGTCCTCGTGACGCATCATCGGCTCTTCATGCATCATCGGCTGGCTCACCGGAGCGGCCGCGATCACCGGACGCGGCTGCACCGGTTCGATGCGGATGTCTTCCGCAACGCTCGGCTGCACCAGAGCCGCCTGGCGCACGGTCTCGACATTCACAGGCGCGCGCATCTCCAGCATCGGCTCGGCATGAACCGGAGCCGCGGCGCGCGGTGCGGCTGCGGTGTTGCGCAGACGCGCTTCGGCCTTCAGACGCTCGGCAACCTGGGCGATACGGGCTTCGGTATCATCCATTTCAGCCTGGGTGCTGATCGGCTTGTCGATGCCGGTGGCCACGACGGAGACGCGCACGACGCCCTCGAGCGATTCGTCGAATGTCGCGCCGACGATGATATTGGCCTCGGAATCAACCTCTTCGCGGATGCGGGTGGCAGCTTCGTCGACCTCATAGAGCTTCATGTCGCGCCCGCCGGTGATCGAGATCAGCAGGCCACGCGCGCCCTTCATCGAGACATCGTCGAGCAGCGGATTGTTGATCGCAGCCTGGGCCGCGGTCAGCGCACGCTTCTCGCCCTGCGCCTCGCCGGTGCCCATCATCGCCTTGCCCATGCCGCGCATCACGGCGCGAACGTCGGCGAAGTCGAGATTGATCAGGCCGGGGCGGACCATCAGGTCGGTGATGCAGGCGACGCCGGAATAGAGCACCTGGTCGGCCATGCCGAAGGCATCGGCGAAGCCGGTGGTCTCATTGGCGACGCGGAACAGGTTCTGGTTCGGGATGACGATCAGCGTATCGACCGCCTCGTTCAGCTCCGAGATGCCAGCCTCCGCCATGCGCATGCGGCGATGGCCCTCGAACTGGAACGGCTTCGTGACGACGCCGACAGTCAGTATACCCATGTCGCGGGCGACGCGGGCGATCGCAGGGGCCGCACCGGTGCCGGTGCCGCCGCCCATGCCGGCGGTGATGAAGACCATGTGCGCGCCGGCAAGGTGATCACGGATCTCGTCGATCACCTCTTCCGCCGCCGCACGCCCGACTTCCGGCTGCGAGCCGGCGCCGAGGCCTTCGGTGACCTGCAGGCCCATCTGCACGATGCGCGAAGCACGCGAGAGCGCCAGAGCCTGCGCATCGGTATTTGCAACGACGAAATCGACCCCATCGAGGCCGGCTTCGATCATGTTGTTGACCGCGTTGCCGCCGGCTCCGCCGACACCGAACACGGTGATCCGGGGCTTTAGCTCCCGGATGTCAGGGGCTTGCAGATTCATCGCCATGGTTGCCTCTTTCGATTTCTTGTCCGGCGCCTGGCGGGAGCCGTCCCGATTGCTACGATTTTACTCTTGGGTCGGAACGGCGCCGCGCCGCCCGGCCCGATACCCTTAGAAACTGTCTTTCAGCCAACGCCCGACACGCGAGAAATACCCGTCCGTCCCCGTCGCGAAGTAAGCGCCGCTCGCGCGAGGCTCGAAATGTTCGACATGAGCGACCTGCGGGTAGACCAGCAGGCCGACCGCGGTCGCAAAAGCTGGTCCCTTGCCAGCCTCCGGCAAGCCCTTGATCCCGAGCGGCCGGCCGGTGCGGACCTGGCCGCCGAGCAGCCGGCGCGCCGTCTCCGGCAAACCGGTCAACTGGCAGGCACCGCCCGTCAGCACGACGCGGCGGCCGGCCTGGGCCGAAAAGCCGGCAGCGTTGAGCCGGTCACGCACGAGCTCGAGGATTTCCTCGACCCGCGGCTTGATGATGCGGATCAGATGCGATTTCGCCAGATGGTTCGGGGTGTCGCGCTCGTCATCGTCGACCTGCGGCACCGAGATCATGTCGCGTTCGTCCGAAGCGCTGGAGATCGCCGATCCGTGCAGCGTCTTCAGCCGCTCGGCGGCCGAGACACGGGTCGACAACCCACGCGCCACGTCCATGGTGATGTGATTGCCACCGACCGCAATGGCGTCGGCATGGACCAGATGGCCGCCCGAGAAAACACCGAGGCTGGTGGTGCCGCCGCCCAGGTCGACGACGACGACGCCCATTTCGGCCTCGTCGTCGACGAGAACCGAGAGACCGGAAGCATAGGGAGACGCGACGACCGCCTCGACCTCGAGATGGCAACGCTCGACCGCCAGCATGACGTTGCGGGCAGCAGCCGCCTCGCTGGCGACGACATGCATGTCGACGGAGAGCTTGCCGCCGACGAGGCCGCGCGGATCAAGCACGCCCGGCACGCCGTCGAGCGCATATCCGGTCGGCAATGCGTGCATCACCGCCTTGCCGGGCTTGATCGCATGCGTCGCGGCGACCGCGAGAACCCGCTTCACATCGGAATCGCTGACCGAGCCGCTACGCAGGTCGACGCTGGCGGCATAATGCTGCGAGCCGATGCGCCCACCGGTCAGGTTGACGATGACGGACTGGACCTCGACCTTGGCCATGCGCTCGGCCGCATCGACAGCGGCCCGGATCGCGCGTTCGGCGTTTTCGAGATCGATGATGGCGCCGCCCTTCACGCCGAGCGAACGCTGATGGCCGATGCCGATGATGCGCGCGACATGGGTGCGCCCGCGCAACCGCTCGTTCGCCTCGGCCGGGTTCAGCTCGGCGATCAGGCAGACCACCTTGCTCGTTCCGACGTCCAGAATCGACAAGGTCGCGCTCTTGCGCGACGAAAGCGGACGCATCCGTGGTGTCAGGCCCTGAGAGGTGAAGTTCACGCCTCGCCTCCCTTCTTCTTGGTCTTGCTCTTGAGCTGCTCGGCGCGGGTCGCCGCCCCCTCTTCCGTCAACCGCATCACCACCCGGTCGGGCTGGCGCAGGTCGATGGCGAGCAGGTCCTTGTCCAGCAGCCTGAAATCCGTTTCGAGGCCGGCGAGACGCTTGACGGCCTCCCCCGGCGCGATCTCCGGCAGGCGAATATCCATGCCGTTGTCGAGCTTGAGGTTCCAGCGCCGGCCGGCAATCAGGCTGGCCGCACGGATGCGCGGCGCCAATGGTCCAGCGTCGGCGAGCAGCGCGACATACTCGCGGGCGCGGGTATTGGCGTCGGGGCCGACGACGAGCGGCAGATGGGCGAAGCGGCCATCATCCATCTTGTCGATGACCGTGCCATCGGCTGCGATCAGAAAAAGGTCGCCCTTCACCTGCCAGAGGGCGAAGGGTTCACGCTCCGTCAGTGTGATCGCGATCTCGCTGGGATAGAGCTTGCGAACCGTTGCCTGGCGAATCAGCGGCGTCGCCTCGAGGCGACGGCGCGCCTCGTCGGCATCGAAGAAGGCGACCGAGGTCTTCGAATCGATTCCTGCAGCGATCAGGACCTCGATCTCGGACAGCTCCGAGATTCCAGAGATCGTCACCCTGTCGACGCCGAGCCCGACCAGGCGCGCCAGCATATGGCGCGGCTCGCCGTAGTTCTCCTGCATCGTTTCGACATGTCCGCCCTGCACGAAGCCTGTCCCGATACTCAATCCAAGAAACCCAAGAGCCAGCCAGGTCCCGATCCGCTGCGGCAGGCGCTGCCACAGCGGGAGGGCCACCGCACTGCGCCGCGACGACCGGAACCAGCGACGCGAACGCTCGCCGACCAGAAGTTGCGGCCCTGCGGCCGGCATCGATGAACGTCGGGCGGGCACCGCCGCCGCTTTCATCGATCGAGGGAGGCGTCCTCCACCATCCATTTGACGAGCTCACCGAAGTTCAGGCCCGCGTGGGCAGCCAACTCGGGCACCAGGCTGGTTTCGGTCATCCCGGGCTGCGTATTGACCTCCAGCCAGACGAGAGTGTCGGTCTCGTCGTCGTAGCGGAAGTCAGAACGGCTGACGCCCCGGCACCCGATTGCTTGATGCGCCGTTAACGCACACTCTTCGATCTGCTGGTAAATTTTTGGTAAAATTTGAGCCGGGCAGATGTGGATCGAACCACCTTTCGTGTATTTCGCATCGTAGTCGTAGAACTCGCCCGTCGCGGCCCGGATCTCGGTCACACCAAGGGATTTGTCGCCCATGATCGCGCAGGTCAGCTCCCGCCCGGCGACGAAGCTCTCGGCCAGCAACATGTCCCCGCACGGCCAGTCCTCCCGCGCCACTTCCTGCGGAGGATGTTCGCGCCCCTTTTTCACGATGATGACCCCGACCGAGGACCCCTCATTGACGGGTTTCAGCACATAGGGCGGCGGCAGAGGGTGCGTCTTGGCGGCCTCGAAGCGCGACAGGGTAACGCCGCGCGCGACCGGAACCCCGGCAGCCGCAACGACCGTCTTCGCCCTGTCCTTGCGCAGTGCGAGCGCCGAGGCGAGCACCCCGGAATGGGTGTAGGGAATGCGCAGAATCTCGAGCAGGCCCTGGATGGTGCCGTCCTCGCCAAAGCGGCCATGAAGCGCGTTGAAGGCGACGTCCGGGCGCAGCCGATCCAGCACATCGGCAATATCGCGCTGCACATCGATTCGCGTCACGCGGTAGCCGACGCTCTCCAAGGCCCTCGCGCAGCCGTCGCCGGTATTGAGGCTGACCTCCCGCTCGACGGACCATCCGCCCATCAAGACTGCGACGTGTTTGGTCATTGAATCGCTACTCCGCTTCCCCGAGACCCTCGGGGGAGCATGGTTAACGACGCGTTAACGCAGCGGCGGCGAGGCGATCGAAACATCGCCTCCCACGACACATCCTGCGGCGAGGCGCAGTCCGGGCGAAGGCGCGGACTGCGTTACACACTCCCCCGATCGCACTCGGGCAGGCCGACACATGGCTGACCGGTCAGTGGTTTCGCGGGGCCGCCCCATGGCGACGTCTTGATCGCGCGACCACGCCGGGTGCTGGCGACCATTCGTTTCCCAGCGGCCTATACCGCGACGCCGAGCCGCTTGATCTCCCAGTGCAGCTCGAAGCCCGAGGTCTGCTTGACCCGGCGGCGAACCTCCTCGCCCAGACCTTCGATATCGGCGGCCGTCGCGCCGCCGGCATTGATCAGGAAGTTGCAATGCATCTCGGAGACCTGGGCACCGCCGACCCGCAATCCGCGGCAGCCGGCAGCGTCGATCAGTTGCCAGGCCTTGCCGCCGGGCGGGTTCTTGAAGGTCGAGCCACCGGTGCGCTCCTTGATCGGTTGAGCGGCCTCGCGAGCCGCCGTTACCCGGTCCATCTCCGCAAAGATCGCAGCCTGATCGCCTGGCCGCCCCTGGAACAGGGCCGACGTGAAGACTATGTCCATCGTCGCTGCCGCGCTATTGCGGTAGGTGAAGCCCATCTCCGCATGGGAGAGCGTGACGATCTCGCCCTTGCGGGTCACGCCACGCGCCGAGACGAGCACATCGGTGGTCTCGCCGCCGTGAGCACCGGCATTCATTCGCAGCGCGCCGCCGATGCAACCGGGGATGCCGCGATAGAAGGCGAGGCCGTCGAGCGAGGCATCGGCGGCTGCCCGCGCCACCTTGACGTCCGGCACCGCCGTGCCACTGCGCAACCGGTTGCCGTCTTCGAGCGAGATCTCGCCGAACGCCTTGCCGCCGAGTCGAATGACGACGCCGGGAATGCCACCATCGCGCACGATCAGGTTCGAGCCGAGCCCGACGACCGTGACAGGAATCTCGGCCGGAAGCCTGGACAACAAATAGGCCAGGTCCTGCTCGTCAGCCGGCGTGAACAGCACCTGCGCCGGGCCACCGACGCGGAACCAGGTGAGCCCTGCCATCTCCTGGTTGGCCAGGAGCCTACCGCGCAATTCGGGCGCGGCCGCGCGAAGGTCGGGGGTGATGTCGGGGAAGCTCACTGCTTGCCACCCAGCCCGGCGAGTTCGCCCGGCAACGCATAGGCCCATTGCGTGATGTTGCCGGCGCCCAGCAGCACGACATAGTCGCCCGGCCCCGCGAACTCCGCCACCATGCCCGCGAGTTTCTCGGGAGCCTCCAGGGCCAGCGCATGGCGGTGGCCGCGCGCCTTGATACCTGAGACGAGGCTATCCCGGTCGGCACCGGGAATCGGAGCCTCGCCGGCGGCGTAGGTGTCGGCGACGATCACCGTATCGGCATCGTTGAAGCAGGCCGCAAAATCGTCGAACAGGCTGGAAAGCCGCGTATAGCGATGCGGCTGCACCACGGCGATGACCTTGCTCCTGGTCGAGGCGCGCGCCGCCTTGAGCACGGCGGCGATCTCCACGGGATGGTGGCCGTAATCGTCGAAGATCAGTGCGCCGTTCCACTCGCCGGTCTTGGTGAAGCGGCGCTTGACGCCGCCGAAACCGGCAAGGGCCTCGCGGATCTTCTCGACCGGAATGCCAAGGTCATAGGCGACCGCGATCGCGGCGGTGGCATTGAGCGCATTGTGGTGACCGGGCATCGGCATCACGAGATCGCGCACGACCTCGTCGCGCCCACGCTTGCGGTCGCGGATCAGCAGCGTGAACCGGGCCTGTCCGCCGGAGAGATCGATGTCGATCAACCGGAAATCCGCCTGCGGGTTCTCGCCATAGGTCACGACGCGCCGGTCTTCGATCTGCCCGACGAGGCCCTGCACCGTGGGATGATCGATGCACATCACCGCGAAGCCGTAGAAGGGCAGGTTCTCGACGAAGGAGCGGAAGGCCTCCTTGATCGCATCGAAGGTCTTGAAGTGGTCGAGATGCTCGGGATCGATATTGGTGACGATCGCCACGTCGGCAGGGAGCTTCAGGAAGGTGCCGTCCGACTCGTCGGCCTCGACCACCATCCAGTCGCTCTCGCCCATGCGCGCATTGGTGCCATAGGCGTTGATGATGCCGCCATTGATCACCGTCGGGTCGAGCCCACCCTTCTCGAGCAGGGTCGCAACCAGCGAGGTCGTGGTCGTCTTGCCATGCGTGCCGGCTACGGCGACGCAGGATTTCAACCGCATCAGTTCGGCCAGCATTTCGGCGCGGCGCACCACGGGCAGGCGCTGCTCGCGCGCGGCCGTGAGTTCGGGATTGTCGCGTCTGATCGCCGTGGAGACGACGACGACCTCCGCCCCCTCGATGTTCTCGGCGGCATGGCCAACGAAGGTCTTGATGCCCTTGTCCGCGAGCCGACGGACATTGGCATTGTCGGACGCGTCCGAACCCTGGACCTTGTAGCCGAGATTATGCAGCACCTCGGCGATACCGGACATGCCGATGCCGCCGATGCCGACGAAATGAATGGAGCCGAGCTTGGGCGGCAGCTTCATGGGTCAGGTGTCTCCTGCGGATTACGGCATGTCGCGAAAAGGTGGGAACGAGCTTTCCGTCAAGACATGCCTCAGAACGTGATCCCTGCGACCTGCAGAACCAGGCGGGCAAGCCGGTCGGCCGCATCGGGAATTCCCGCGCTCTTGGCGCTGTCGGCCATGGCAGTCAAGCGCGACGGGTCTGCGATCAGGGCCGAGAGCTCGCCCGCCAGCCGGCGCGGCGTGAATTCCGGCTGCAGGATGCGGATGGTGCCGCCCGCCCGCTCGAGCACCGCGGCATTGGCGGCCTGGTCCTGATCGAGCGAGCCCGGCAAGGGCACCAGCAGCGACGGCCGCCCGATCACGGTGAGCTCGGCGACGGTCGAGGCGCCCGCCCGGCCGATCACGAGATGCGCTGCACCCATGCGCGTCGGCAGGTCCTTGAAGAAGGGCGCGATCTCGGCTGCGACGCCGAGTTCGGAATAGATCCGCCTGACGCGCTCGCCATCCTCCGCGCGGGCCTGCTGCACGATGTGGAGACGGCCTCGTTCCGCAGGCGTCAGCAGTTGAATCGCCGGCGGCACGATATCGGCCATGATCCGGGCGCCCTGGCTGCCCCCGAAAACGAGCAGCCTCAGCGGCCCTGTCGACGGATCGGCATAGGGAGAGACGGCGGCAATGACCGCGGGGCGAACGGGATTGCCGACCTGCCTGCATTTTGCGGCGCGAGCGGCATCGAGGCCACCGACCTCGGCAAAGCCCGTCGCAATGATGTCGACCCGACCACACAGGAAGCGATTGGCGCGGCCGATGACGGCGTTCTGCTCATGCACCATCGTTTTAACGCCGGCGAATGAGGCGGCGAGCACCGGCGGAACTGTCGGATAACCGCCGAAGCCGACAACGACCGCAGGGTGCAGCGTCTTGATGACGCGACGCGCGACGAGGACGCCCTTCATCAGCTCGAGCGCCGCGCCCGCCATCTTGAGCGGCGAGCGACCGGACGGCGTCGCCGCCGGGACCGGGTGAACGGACTCGGCCGGGAAGCCACCGGCATACTCGACCGCGCGCGCGTCGGTGACGAGCGCGACGCGCACGTCATGGCGGTGCAGCGCGTGGCTCAGCGCCTCGGCGGGAAAGAGGTGGCCGCCGGTGCCACCTGCGGCGAGAACGACGAGCGGACGCTGTGCCATGTCCGTCAACGCCCGAATTCACCAAAGCCCTCGGCACGCGGGCGTTTGCGGGTCAGGGCCAGCAGGAAGCCTGTACCCAGCGCGAGCGAGAGCAGCGAGGAGCCACCATAGGAAATGAACGGCAAGGTCATGCCCTTGGCCGGCATCATGTGCAGGTTGACCATCATGTTGATCGCAGCCTGGATGCCGAACAGCAGCGCCAGCCCCGTCACCGCGAGACGGATGAAGGGATCCTCTGCCTTCTGGGCCACGAAGAGTGCGCGCAGCACGATCAAGGCGAAGAGTGCCACCAGCAGGATACAGACGACGATGCCGAACTCCTCCGCCGTCACGGCGAAGATGAAATCGGTATGCGCGTCGGGCAGGATGCGCTTCACGGTGCCCTCGCCCGGCCCTTTGCCGAGCCAGCCGCCCTGAGCAAAGCTCTCGAGCGCGGTATCGACCTGGAAGGTGTCGCCAGAGCCTTTGTCCATGAAGCGCTCGATGCGGGCGCGCACATGTGGAACGAGCTGATAGGCGATGAGCAGGCCGAACATGCCGGCGCCACCGAGACCCGCCACCCAGAACCAGTGCAGGCCGGCAACGAAGAACAGCCCGCCCCAGACGAGGCTGACCAGCACCGTCTGGCCGAAATCCGGCTGCAGGACCAGAGGCGTGATCGTCAGCGGCAACAGCGCGAACGCCATCAGCGTACCCGGCAGGTCCGGCCGGCGCATGCCCTCCGAAAAGGCCCAGGCAGCGAGCACGACGAATGCAGGCTTCAGGAATTCAGACGGCTGGACGGAGCCGAGCGGGCCGAGCGTCAGCCAGCGACGCGCGCCCTTCACCTCCACGCCGAAATACAGCGTCGCCACCACCATCGCGAGCGCGACCACATAAATCAAAAGCGCCGCGCGCCGGACCTGCCGGGGCGTCAGGAACGAGGCCGCGAGGAAGATGGCAAAGGCAGCCAGCAGGTAGAACACCTGTCGGTTGACGAAGTGGAAGGTCGAAAGACCGAGCCGCTCGGCCACCGGCGGCCCGCCCGCCATCAGCAGCACGACACCGGAGACCATCAGCGTCACCAGGGTCGACAGGATGATGCGGTCGATCGACCACCACCAGCGACCGCTGAGACTGGGTTCCGCGCGTGAGACCATGCTCTGGCTCCATCAACCAGACGGGCGAAATTCAGCCGCCCGTTTCAGCGAATCACATTGGCAACGATTGGTTAACCGATTGATTCCGACTTGATGCGAACGCCCGTTTTCAACCTGCCTTGAAGCCCGGCAGTGCCTTCACGAGTGCGCGGAACGCATCGCCCCGCACCTCGAAATTCGGGTACTGATCGTAGGACGCGCAGGCCGGCGAGAGCAGAACGGCAAGCTCGGCCTCCCCCGGATGCGTCGCCGCGTCGCTGGCGGCCGCGGCGACCGCATCATCGAGCGTGCCGCTGCGGAGATAATCCACTCGGCCATCGTCATCGAAGGTCGCGGCGAAGGCATCCGTTGCCGCGCCGATCAGATAGGCCCTCGCGATGTTCGGGAAGTAGCGCCTCAGGCTCTCGATACCGCCCTCCTTGGCCTTGCCGCCGAGGATCCAGAAGATGTCGCGGAACGAGGTCAGCGCCTTCTCGGTGGAATCCGCATTGGTCGCCTTGGAATCGTTGATGAAGACGACGCGGCCGACACGGCCGATCTCCTCCATGCGGTGTGCGAGCCCGGGATAGGTCTTGAAGCCGGCAGCGACCTCCTCGGCGGAGAGGCCGACCGCCACGCAGGCGGCAAAGGCAGCCGCCGCGTTCTGCGCATTGTGCGAGCCTCGCAACGAGCCGATGCCGGCGAGATTGGCGACCACGCGCGGCTTGCCGTCGCGGACTTCGACGATGCGGGTATCGAGCTTGCCGGCATTGGCGGTGACGCCGGCGAAGACGCCCTCGTCGAGCGGCTGCTCTCCGCTGATCTTGACCAGCGGGCGCCCGGAAGCGGCGCGCCGGCGCGCCATCTGCTTGGAGGCCTCGTCATCGACGCCGACGATGGCAATGTCGGCGGCTTCGACCATGCGTTCCTTGATCGCGGCGTAGGCCTCCAGCGTGCCATGCCGGTCGAGATGATCCGGCGTCAGGTTCATCTGGATTCCGACGCTTGGCGCCAGCGACGGAGTCAGGTCGATCTGGAAGGTCGAGCACTCGATGACATGGACACGCCGCGCGGCGGGCGGCTCGAGGGCGAGAACCGCAGTGCCGATATTGCCGCCCATCTGCACGTCCCGGCCGGCCTGGTGCAGCACATGGCTGATCAGTGCGGTCGTGGTCGACTTGCCGTTGGTGCCGGTGATGCAGATCACAGGCGCATCGGGGGCGATCGTCGCCCGCTCACGGAAGAAGAGTTCGATATCGCCGATGATCTCGACGCCGGCGCCTTGCGCCTTTCCGACCGTCCAATGCGGCTGCGGATGGGTCAGAGGCACGCCCGGCGAGAGGATGAAGCTCGCGAAATCCGCCCAGTCGGCCGTTGCGAGATCGACGATGCCGATGCCCTCGCCCGCCGCCTTGTCACGGCTTTCGGTCTTGTCGTCCCAGGCCGCGACCTCGGCACCGCCCGCGATCAAGGCGCGCGCCGTCGCCAGCCCCGAGCCGCCAAGGCCGAACAACGCGACCTTGCGGCCAGCAAATACGGTCACCGGCGTCATGATCAGCGCAGCTTCAGCGTGGCGAGACCGACCAGAGCCAACACGACGGAAATGATCCAGAAGCGGATCACGACCTGCGGCTCGGTCCAGCCCAGTTTCTCGAAATGGTGATGGATCGGCGCCATCAGGAAGACCCGCTTGCCCGTGCGCTTGAAGACGAAGACCTGGATGATGACCGAGAGCGCCTCGACCACGAAGAGGCCGCCGACGATCGCCAGCACGATCTCATGCTTGGTCGCAACCGCGATCACGCCAAGCAGGCCGCCGAGGCCGAGCGAGCCGGTATCCCCCATGAAGATCTGGGCCGGCGGCGCGTTGAACCAGAGGAAGCCCAAGCCGGCGCCGATCACGGCGCCGCAGATCACGGCAAGTTCGCCGGCGCCCGGCACATGGTGGATCTGCAGGTAATTGGCGAAGATCGCGTTGCCGGCGAGATAGGAGATGAAGCCGAATGTCGCGGCGGCGATCATCACGGGCACGATCGCGAGCCCGTCGAGGCCGTCGGTGAGATTCACCGCATTGCCGGCTCCGACCACGACGAAGGCGGTCACGAAGGGGAAGAGCAGGCCGAGCGGAATGACCAGTTCCTTAAGGAACGGCATCGCGAAGCCGGATGAAATCGCCGGCGGGCCAAGCCGCATGATGAAGTAGCAGGCGATGAGTGCGATCACGACCTCGATCGAAAGCCGCGCCTTGCCGGAGAAGCCCTTATGGGACTGCTTCGTGACCTTGAGATAGTCGTCATAGAAGCCGATGGCGCCATAGGCAGCGGTCACCGCAAGCACGATCCAGACATAGGAGTTGCGCAGATTGCCCCAGAGCAGGACCGCGGCGAACAGTCCCGACAGGATCATCAGGCCGCCCATGGTCGGCGTCCCGCGCTTGGCAAGATGCGTCTCCGGACCGTCGGTCCGGATCGGCTGGCCCTTGCCCTGCTTGATCCGCAGCCAGGAAATCGCAGCAGGCCCGAAGAAAAAGACGAAAAGCAGCGCCGTCGCGGTGGCGCCACCGGCGCGGAACGTGATGTAGCGGAACACGTTCAGAATCGGGAAGGCCCCGGCGAAGTCGGCAAGCCAGACGAGCATCGGCTATGTTCCTCTTGTCTCAGTCGTCGGCAGGCACGGCAGGAAACCGGGCGGCGATGGCCTTGACGACCAAGCCCATATGGGAGCCGAGCGACCCCTTGACGGTGACGACGTCCCCGGCCCGGATGGCGTCCAGGACAAGCGGCGCAAGCTCGCTCGACTGCGCCGCATAAGCACCGCGCATGCCCGATGGCAAGATGTCGTAAAGTCCGCGCATCAGCGGCCCACAGGCAAAAACCCGGTCGATCGCGTTTCCGGTGATGGGGTCCGCGAGCCCCGCGTGCAGCTGCGGAGCGCTCGGGCCGAGTTCCCGCATGTCGCCCAGCACCGCGACGCGGCGGCCTCGTCCCGTCACGGGAATGCGACCCAGGTTCTCGATTGCGGCCCGGACCGAAGCCGGGTTGCCGTTATAGCTCTCGTCGATCAGCGTGAACGGGCCCGATGGCGTGCTCAGCATCTGGCGTGCGCCACGACCGGCAGGCGGCGTAAGGTCGCCGAGTGCGAGCACCGCCAGTGCCAGATCAGCGCCGACAGCCTCGACCGCAGCGAGAACCGCGAGCGAATTCAGCACGATATGCTTGCCCGGGCTGCCGAGCCGGTAGGTCACAGGCTTGCCGAGCACCACTGCATCCACCGTCGAGACATCCGGCTTGAGCGAGCAGGACAGGAGCCTGACATCGGCATCGGCACTCTCGCCGAAGCTGATGATCCGCCCGGCAGGGCTCTCTTCGGCCAGGCGCCTCAGCAGCGCGGCCTGAGCGATGTCGGCATTGACGATAGCAGTGCCGCCCGGCTTCAGCCCTGTGAAGATCGCAGCCTTCTCCTCCGCAATCCCCTCGACCGACTCGAAGGCGGCGAGATGGACGGGCTGGACCGTCGTGACGATCGCGACGTCCGGCGAAACCATCCTGGCGAGTGGCAGGATCTCGCCCGGATTGCTCATGCCGATCTCATAGACGCCATAGCGCACGGAAGCCGGCGTGCGGGTCAGCGTCAGCGGCACACCCCAGTGATTGTTGTAGGAGGCGACCGGAGCATGGGTCTCGCCCTGACGGGACAGGACAAGTCGCAACGCCTCCTTGGTGCCGGTCTTGCCGACCGAGCCGGTCACCGCGATGACCGCGGCCGTGAGTTCGGCCCGGCGAGCCATGCCGGCCAATTCCATCGCGTGCAGCACGTCGGAGACAACGGCGCAGGGCCCTGCCCCGATAAAGCTCGCGGCATGAGCTTCATCGATGACGGCAAGCGCCGCCCCCTTTGCCAGGGCGGCCTCGACGAACTCATGTCCGTCGCGTTCCCCGCCCTTGATCGCGAAGAAGACGTCGCCGGGCTGCAGCGTCCGGGTATCGATCGAAGCGCCGGTCACAGCGGCCGGCATCTCGCCGCGCAGCCTGGCTCCCATGGCGCCGATCAGGCGCTCTCCCGACCACAAAGGCATGCCGCTCATGCTTCGATCTCCGCGATGGCCGTCCGCACCACGTCGTGATCGGAAAAAGGCAGGGTCCGATCGCCTATGATCTGGCCGGTTTCATGGCCTTTTCCCGCCACCACGAGGAGATCCCCGGGAGCGATCAGGCCGACGGCGGTGCGAATGGCCTCGGCCCTGTCGCCGATCTCGCGCAGCCCCGGAGCAGCCGCGAGGATCTCGGCGCGGATTGCAGCGGGGCTCTCGCTGCGTGGGTTGTCGTCGGTGACGATCGCGATATCGGAGCACTCGGCCGCGATACGACCCATGATCGGACGCTTGCCGCGATCACGATCGCCGCCGCAGCCGAAAACGCAGATCAGCCGGCCGGGCGCATAGGGCCGCAAGGTCGCGAGCACCGCCGCCAGCGCATCCGGCTTATGGGCGTAATCGACGACGACGAGACCACCATTGATCTCTCCGACACGCTCGAGCCGTCCGGCCACGCCACGCAGCCCCGCGATCGCCTGGAGTGAAGCGTCTTCGTTTTCCCCCGTTGCGATGGCCAGGCCTGCGGCGACCAGCGCATTGCCGGCCATGAAGTCGCCGACCAGGGGCAGCACGACCTCGAGCTCGCGCTGCTTCACCCGAATCCTGAGCCGTTGCAAAAAGCCTTCGCGCGCTGCGCCGAGCAGGGTCAGCGTTTCACCCGCCTTGCCGATGCCGATGATCGGATGCCCCTTGGCGAGCGCGGCCTGGGCTGCCTCGCCGGCGTAAGGCTCGTCGCGGTTGATCACGACCGGCGCTCCCTCGGGCAGAAGCTCCCAGAGCCTGAGCTTGGCTGCGAGATAGTCCGCCACGCTCGGATGATAATCGAGATGGTCGTGCCCGAGATTGAGGAAGGCGCCAGCCTTCAATCTCACTCCGTCCAGGCGGCGCTGGTCGAGCCCGTGAGAGGACGCTTCCATCGCGAGATGACTGATGCCTTCCCCTGCGAGCTTGTCGAGCGAGGCGTGCAGCGAAATCGGGTCCGGCGTGGTCAGAGAGCCGTAATCAGCGCCCCGCGACGTCACGACGCCGATCGTGCCGAGGCTGGCTGCTTCATGGCCCAATGCCGAGAAGATCTGTCGGGTGAAGTCGGCAACCGAGGATTTGCCGCTGGTCCCGGTTACCGCCACGATCGTACCGGGCTGGCGCGGATGCACCCGCGCAGCCGCAAGCGCCAGAGCCCGGCGCGGGTCGTCGACACGCGCGAAGGCCACCGAGGGGTCGAGCTCTGCTGGACGCGCATGATCCGTGACGATGGCGGCAGCACCGCGCGCAACGGCATCTGCAACGAAGCGTGCGCCGTCTGTCCTGGCGCCGGCATAGGCGACGAAGACGTCCCCCGGCTTGACCTTGCGGCTGTCCATCGCGACCCCGCCGACACGGCGGGACGCACCTTCGGCGAATGCCCCGGGGAAAAGTTCACCGAGACTGAATTCGCTGCTGCCCATGATCTCGCCTGTCAGTTTCGTTGCTTCAGCGCGTTCCCCAGGCGCCGAGCTTCGCCATCAGCGGGAACGGGGCGACCGGCGGTTCGAAACGCGGCGGCAAGCCGAGGATCGGCGCGGCGCGTTCGATGACCTTGCCGGTCGTGATACCGGCATTCCAGGCGGCGGTCGAATAGCCCCCGCTCTCGGCATAGCCCTTGGGCTCGTCATAGATCGAGAGGAAGAGATAGCGCGGCTTGTCTGCCGGCACGATCGCCATGAAGGTCGTGAAGTTGCGGTTCTTGGCGTAGCGCCCACCGATGACCTTTTCGGCCGTGCCGGTCTTGCCGCCGACGAAATAGCCCGGGACGTCCGCCTTGCGGGCTGAGCCACGCTCGCCATTGATGCGCATGATGTAGCGCATCGCCTCCGAGGTTTCCGGCTTGATGACGCGAACCCCGAGGCGCTTGGCGTCCTCCTCCGAGCGCTTGATGAACGTCGGAGTGATCAGGTTGCCGCCATTGACCAGCGCCCCGACAGCAGCCAGGGCCTGGATCGGCGCAACCGCGAGGCCGTGACCGAAGGCGATGGTCGCGGTGTTGAGCTCGCCCCAGCGCGGCGGGATGAGCGGCTCGGCGCTCTCGGGCAACTCGGTCCGCATGCGATCGAGCTGGGCCATCTTGCGCAGGAAGGCCTTGTGGCCTTCCACGCCGACGGACAGCGCCATCTTGACCGAGCCCATATTCGACGAATGCACGAACACCTCCGGCACGGTCAGTGTTCGGCCCGTGCCATGGTACTCGCGAATGACATGGCGGCCGAAGCGCATCATGCCGCCTGCAGTCGAATAGGTGGAGTTGATGTTTGCCTTGCCGGAGTCCAGCGCCATCGCAACCGTCAGCGCCTTGAAGGTCGAGCCCATTTCGTAGACGCCGACATTGATCCGGTTGATACGGTCCTTCTCCTGCGCATCGACCGGGTTGCTCGGGTCATAGTCGGGCAGGGACACCGAGGCGATCATCTCGCCTGTCGTCACATCCATGATCGCACCGGCCGCCGCAATGGCCCGGTACTTCTCCATGCCCTTGACCAACTCGTCGCGCAGCAGGTGCTGCACGCGCAGGTCGATCGACAGGGCCACGGGCTTGAGATCCGACGCCTGGGTTGCGAGACCGGCGCCGTTCAGATCCTGCAGCCCCTGCGAGTCGATATATTTCTCCATTCCCGCAATGCCGACATTGTCGACATTGGCAAAGCCGAGCACATGCGCCGCCGCCGGCCCATTCGGGTAGACGCGCTTGTTCTCGGGCACGAAGCCGACGCCGGGAATGCCGAGGCGATGAACCTCGGCTTGCTGGCGCGGCGTGATCTCGCGCTTGACCCAGATGAAGCCGCGCTTGGTGCCGAGCCGGTCGCGCAGATCCTTTGCATCGAGATCAGGCAGGACGGCAGTCAGCAGCTCGGTTGCCTCGTCCTTGTCGAGGATCTTGCGCGGCTCGGCGAAGACCGAGACGGTCCTGATGTCAGTCGCGAGAACGGTTCCGTTGCGGTCGACGATATCTGGCCGTGCGGCCGAGATCGCGTTGGAGGTCGCGCGGCGCAGACCGACCTGCTCGTTCGGCAAGGTGGCGAGCATCACCAGACGGCCGGTAATGGCCAGGAACAGGGCGGAGAAGCCCAGGATCACGAGACCGACGCGCGGCTGGCTCTTCTCGCCGCTCATCCGGAAGACATCGCGCAGGAAATGCAGCCGCCCGCGCGGCACCGGCTGCCCCTCCTCGATATCGTCCGGACGCTGGTGGTCGGTCGCAGAGAGCTTCGGCTCGGTCATGGGCGGGCTCCCGGCGTGGTGACGCCACTCGTCTTGCGATCCCTCGGTGTTTCGGTCGGCAGACCGAGGCCGAGATCCTCAAGCTTGCGGCCGATGGAATCCACCTTCGGACCGCGGTTCGGGATATCCGAGGCGCGCACGACCTGCGTCACCGAGAATGGCTGGAGGTCGAGATGGCGCTCGCTCAGTGTCTGCAACCGATCGGGCCGGTTCAGGAACTGCCATTCCGCCTTGAGCACGGCGATCGCATCGCGCTCGCGCTGCGCCTTGGCCTTGAGCTTTTGCAACTGCTCGGATTCGAGCGTCGTCTCGTATTTGATCGTGTAGGCATAGAGCGCCGAGGAGACCAGAGCGCAGATCGCAACCACATGCAGGAGCTTGATCATCCCTAGGATCTCCGGCGAGGCTGCGGTGACGGCACGCCTGCAAGCGCAGTGAGCTCGGGCTCCGGCGCGCGAGCCGGAGCGGCAGTGCGCTGCGCTGCACGCAACTTGGCGGAACGAGCCCGCGGATTACTCCGCATCTCCTCCTCGGAAGGCGCGACGGCTCCCCTGGTCACCAGCGAGAAGGTCGCGACAGGCGCTGTCGTGGCCGGCGCATGGCGCGAAGCCGCCGGTGCACGCCCAGAGCGGGTCGCCAGGAACTGCTTGACGATGCGGTCCTCGAGCGAATGAAAGGTCACGACAGCCAGGCGTCCGCCCTCGCCCAGCGCCTCTTCGGCCGCGTGCAGGGCCCGCACCAATTCGCCGAGCTCGTCATTGACCGCGATGCGCAAGGCCTGGAATACGCGGGTCGCCGGATGCGCACCGCCGGGCTCAACCCAGACGATGCTGGCCACGAGTTCAGCCAGTTGCTTCGTCGTCGTCAGCGGTGCCTTGCGCCGAGCCTCGACGATCGCGCGTGCGACGCCTCGCGAACGACGCTCCTCGCCGTAGTGATAGAAAATATTGGCGAGCAGTCCCTCCTCCGCCTCATTGACGAGGTCGGCGGCGCTCTGCCCATCCCGGCCCATGCGCATGTCGAGCGGGCCATCGAAGCGAAAGGAGAAACCGCGCTCCGCCTCGTCGATCTGCATCGAGGAGACGCCGATATCGAGCACGACGCCGTCCAGCGGGATCATCTTGAACAGCCGGGCTTCCTTGGCGAGATCTCCAAAGCAGGCCTGCGACAAGGTCAGCCGCCCGTTCGCTTCGGCAACCAGCCCTGCCCCACCGGTGATTGCCGTCGGGTCGCGGTCAAGCGCGAGCAGGGTCACATTCGGCTCTCGCGCCAGCAGCTCGCGAGAATAACCGCCGGCCCCGAAGGTGCCGTCGAGATAGCGTCCGCCCGGCCTGATCGCGAGCGCGTCGAGGGCTTCCGCCATGAGGACCGGAACATGTCGGGTCGACCCACCAGCGGCCCCGTGATCCCGGCTGCCGTGCCCCGTCATACCCCTGTCGCTCCCGGTGTCATGGTCATGTGCGAACCCAGCGTGCGCTTGACGTCGCGCAAGCGGCTGCGCGCCGCCTCCAGATGCGCCTGGAAGCGAGCCGGCTCCCAGAGCTGAAACTTGTGGCCGTGGCCCACGAAGGTCACCGCATCGGCGATGCCGGCATGCGCCCTCAGGGTCTCGCTGAGCATGATACGCCCTTCCGGATCGACCTTCAGCACCTCCGAGGTGCCGTTCAGCGCTGTCGAGAGAGATTCCCACTCGTCCGAGAAGGGGGAAAAGCGAGAGAGAATGTCGTCGATCGTCGCTCGCAGCGCGTGTCCGCCGGCATCGAGCGCTTCCAGATCGAGCGAGGGATGGACGTAGAGCCCTTCGTAGCCGTCCTTCGCCAGGACGGCGCGAAAGCTCGCAGGGATCGAAACGCGCCCCTTGGCATCCAGCCGATTGGTGAAATTCGAGACGAAGCGGTCCGTCAATGCCGCCTCCCGGCTCGCTCCCCACCGGCGCGTAGCAGCGCCTCGGCGGCGGGTTCGAGGCCTCCCATCGAAGCAGGCACAGCAGGATCGAGACGCAAGATCCGCGCGGCACACGGACCTTGTTCTGCGTTCTGCCTGCCGGCTTCGACGGGATGATTTGGGATAGCATGGGCAAATATGGGCGTCAATGGAATCGCATTCGCCGACGCAGTGACGCCGGCCCTGGTTCGCATCACAGCCTGTTAAGGTTAAGCATCCGTAAGCGCGGGCGTTTTCTCGGAAATCCGGCACGCACAAGCGCCCGCCTGCGGCATCTCGACCGGGCGACCTCGATGAAAAATGGCGGACCGGCTTTACGCGGGTCCGCCGGCAGCCTTGAGCAGCGCCTGGCGCAGCGCGTGCAGATCTTCGGTCAGCGCAGCGACCCGCTCCGCCGAGCCACCGATCGCGCAGGCCATCCTTTCAGGCACGAGCCGAGCCTTCTCGCTGAGCGCCCGCCCTGCTTCGGTCAGGTTCAGCCGGACCTGCCGCTCATCCTCGCGGCTGCGCTCCCGACGGACCAGACCAGCGACCTCCAGTCGCTTGAGCAGCGGCGTCAGCGTGCCGGAATCGAGCATCAATCGCTCCCCGATCTCCTTCACCGTCCCGCCGTCATGATCCCATAGGACAAGCATGACGAGATATTGCGGGTAGGTCAGACCGAGTTCGGCGAGTACCGCACGATAGAGGCGGGTGAAGGCATGCCCCGCGGAATAGATCGCGAAACAGAGCTGTTCCTCCGCCTTCGGAAGCGGCGTGGCGGGAACCTTCGGCGTCATCATCTCTTCGTTTGGCATGGAGCAACGGGCCCTTCAAACTCCGGGCTTCGCGCAGCCCGATCACCGATCCGTGATGCGCTTATCATCTTGTTGACAATTCAATTGTGCACAATCTAAATCGGCACGCAAGTTCACAGAAACCCCAAGTCCCCCGAAGCCAAGGAGTTCGACCATGAAGATCCTCTACACCGCTCATGGCTCCGCCACCGGCGGACGCGAAGGCCAGGCCGCCACCGACACGGGCAACGTCAAGCTGGTGCTGAACACGCCAAAGGAGCTGGGCGGCGGCGGCGGCGACGGCACCAATCCCGAGCAGCTCTTCTCGATGGGCTATTCCGCTTGCTTCCCGGGTGCGCTGAAATTCGTCGCCGGCAAGGAGCAGGTGAAGATTCCACCGGAGGCGCGCGTCAGCGCCGATGTCGGCATCGGCCCGCGCGACGACGGCACCGGCTTCGGCATCGCCGTGAAACTGACCATCTCGGTCCCGGGCGTCGACAAGGCCGTGGTCGAGGACCTCGTCAAGAAGGCCCATATCGTCTGCCCGTATTCCCACGCGACACGCGGAAATATCGACGTCGATCTCCAGGTTGCGGCCTGAGGTCGCGCTGCCCATCTGAACTCCCGTGGTCGGGCACCGCCCCGACCACGAGACGATCAAGCCCGGCGCAAGACGGGCGCAGGCATCGTTTCCGGAAGCCCTCGATCCCTCTCGCCTCTGGAACAGACCATGTTCAACCGCCGCAACTTCCTCGCCGGCGCGGCTGCAGCCAGCATGCTGCCCGCACTCCCCGCTTTTGCCCGCGCCCCGCAAACGGCAGCGCAGGTCGCAGGCATCTATCGCCGCAAGATCGGCGATATCGAAGTCACTGCCATTCTCGACGGCTATATTCCGTTGAATGCCCAGGCCTTCCTTGGCGCGGATCCCACCCAGGTCGAACAGATCCTGGCCAATGCGGGTCTGGGCGAGAGCCTGCCGACCTCGGTCAACGCCTTCGTCGTCAACACCCGCGAGCGGACCTATCTCGTCGACACCGGAACGGGCTTCAACACGGCCTTCGGCCCGACGATGGGACGCGCCGAAGGCAATCTGCGCGCGGCTGGCATCGATCCGGCGCAGGTCGATGCGGTGATCCTGACCCATGCCCATCCGGATCATGCCGAGGGCCTGCTGACGGCAGAGAAGACCGCACGCTTCCCCAATGCCGAAGTGATCATCAACGAGACCGAACATGCCTTCTGGCATGATGAGGGCGTGCTCGCCCAGGCGCCGGCCGAAGCCAGGCCCTTCTTCGCCTCGGCCCGCAATGCGCTCGCCCCCTATGCGAGCCGCACCCGCAAGGTGAAGCCCGGCGAGGTCGCGCCCGGCCTCAGCCTCGAGCTTGTGCCGGGCCATACGCCTGGTCACAGCCTGCTTCGGATCAGCTCAGGCCCCGAGCAACTCATGCTTGTCGGCGATACCATCCACAATGCCGTGCTTCAGACGGCACGTCCCGACATCGCCTTCGTGTTCGATCTCGATGGCAAGCAGGCAGCGGCCTCGCGTAAACGCGTGCTCGACATGGTGGCGAGCGACGGCGCCCTGATCACCGGCTCGCATATCGCCTTCCCCGGCTTCGGCAAGGTGCTGAAGGACGGCGCGGCCTTCAAGTTCGTGCCGGCCGAGTGGACCTACGCACTGTAGAGACGCAAAGAGCGGCTTAAGCCGCTCTTTGCCCCGCGGGGCTGAAGGTGCCAGCCGGCCTGTAAGCCGGGTTCTGGATGGCCGGCGCATTGCTGCACCGACGTGACGGCCATTCCTCTGGGACGCACATTACTGCGCGCCTCGAGCAACCAACCCGGACGACCAGGCCTGGAAACCGGCCCCCTCCCCCTTGCGGGAGAAGCATCGTCCCTATTCGGTTTTGCTCCCGGTGGGGCTTGCCATGCCGTCCCCGTTGCCGGGTCCGCGGTGCGCTCTTACCGCACCTTTTCACCCTTACCGCGCGCCGAGGCGCGAGGCGGTTCGATCTCTGTGGCGCTTTCCCTGGGGTCGCCCCCGCCGGACGTTATCCGGCACCGTATTTCCGTGGAGCCCGGACTTTCCTCCCCCGCGAACGGGAGCGGCCGTCCGGCCGACTGGCAGCGGCGCTAGTGCGCCCTCCCCCGGCCCGCGTCAAGCGAGGCGGGGGCCATTGCCCGTCAATTCTGTGCGCTGATCGTGCGGACCTTGGCGCAATAGGTGCGGTTGGCCCCGCTCATGCGCTGGGCCATGTGCCCGCTCTGGTATTTCATCACCGTGCGGCAGGTATCGCCACCAGCCAGGCGGTAGGCTTCCGCCAGATATTTCACCGCGTAGCGGGCATTGGTCTCGGCATCGAGCAGACCGCTGGCGCTGCCGGTATAGCCCATGCCGCGCGCCGTCTGGTGGCGGATCTGCATCAGCCCCAGATTGCCGGCATTCGAGGCGCGGGGGTTGTAGCGGCTCTCGATGCGCACGACCGCGTCGGCCAGCGCAAACGGAACGCCATTGGCGGCAGCATGGCGTGCAACGATCGCTTGGAGCCCACCGGCTCCAGCCGGAGCAGTCAGTGCCGCACGACGGTGGGTGCCCGCCTTGGCGCGGTTTCCGCGTTCCGCCGCGGGGGGCGTGGTCTTAGACGTCGCCGAACCGGCCTCCTGTGCAGACGCCTCACGCTTGATTTCCGCGTCCCGGACGATGAAGGCGAGAGCATCGCTCTCGCTATTCGTAGCAGCCTTGGCAGACTGCAAAGAGGCGAGGCAAATCACGAGCGCGGCAGCTGCACCGCTGGAGGTATATTTCATCTTTTGTGGACCCCATCCATCAGAAAGGCGTTTGATGGGGAGACCGAACTGATCTGAGAATGTGTTGATAATCTGACGCCAGGCAGCGCGAATCTAAGCTATACTCGCCCCCGGTTTTTATTAATGCCTTTACTACGATAGAGGTATACTCCGTGTATTATCCGATGCCGCGAACACGCTGCCAAAGCGTTCGCAACCGGGGCGAGCCGAATCAAACCATTGCCCCATTGCTGACGTATTCCGGGCCGGAAGCCGTATTTATCCTCATTTTTCACCCCCCGGAGGATCGCGCGCGCGCCGGAAGAGCCCCCGAGCGTGTGCTGGCGCACCCGTCTGCGCGACAACCGCCATGCCCCGGGTCGCCTCATCTGGCGCATCGCGGTGGTTTTCGTCGGACCGGGCTTGGATGCCCCGGCTGGACCGGGCAAACTGCGCGCGGGGCTGAATCGGGAGTTGCCTGAACGATGGTTTCGTCTTTTTGGGGCGCGCTCGGTGGCGGCGGTCTTGGACTGGCGCTGGGCGGCCCGCTCGGCGCGCTGGTTGGTGCGCTTGCCGGCCACGTCCTGGTCGATCGCGAGGGAGCGCCCTTCGGCCCCGCGCCGCGCGAGCTGATTTTCACGACCGGACTGGTTGCCCTCTCCGCGAAGATGGCCCGCTCCGACGGTGTCGTCACCCGCGACGAGATCGCGGCCTTCCGGCGCATCGTGACCGTGCCTCCTGAGCAGGAGGCACGGATCGAGAGCCTGTTCGATCTCGCCAAGCAGACAAGCGCCGGCTTCGAGGCCTACGCTACGCAGATCGCCGAGAGCTTCAAGGATGAGCCGGCGCTGCTGGAAGACGTGCTCGACGGGCTCTTCCTGATTGCGGCGGCCGATGGCGCGATCCACGAGGCCGAGCATGCCTATCTGCGCCATGTGGCCGAGATCTTCTCGATCAACGCCGCCGGCTTTGCCCGCATCGAAGCGCGCCACATGCGTCGGCCGGACGATCCTTACCTCGTGCTCGGCGCCAGCCGGGAGATGAGCGATGCCCAGCTGAAACAGCATTACCGCCGCCTCGTCGCCGAAAACCACCCCGACCGCGAGATCGCACGCGGGCTGCCCGAGGAAGCGATCGCAATCGCCACGCGCCGCCTCGCTGCCATCAATGCTGCCTGGGATCTGATCGAGACGGAGCGAGGCCTCGGCACCGCCAGACTTCCGGAGCCCGCATGAGCCTCGCCGCCACTCCTGACAGCCGCTTTGCCGCGAAGATCTTTCCCTCGCCGAACCACGGCGAGCGCAAGGACGCGCTCGGTGCCCTCCGACGCCCCGACATGCTGATCCTGCACTACACCGGCATGAGCGACGCAGGCGCAGCGCTGCAATGGCTCTGCAACCCGGTCTCGCAGGTTTCCTCGCATTATTTTGTCTTCGAGAACGGCCACGTGCTGCAGCTCGTCCCCGAAGGCCGCCGCGCCTGGCATGCCGGCGCTTCGCATTGGGCCGGCGAGACCGATATCAACTCCTGTTCGATCGGCATCGAGATCGCCAATCCCGGCCATCCCGGCGGCATGCCCGATTTCACGTCGGAACAGGTGATTGCCACACTCAATCTGAGCCGCGACATCTGCGAGCGCTGGAGCATTCCACCCGAGCGCGTCCTTGCCCATTCCGACATCGCACCGGGCCGGAAGATCGACCCCGGTGAGAAATTCCCATGGCGGCAATTCGCGGAGGGCGGCGTCGGCATCTGGTCCGAGCCAGCCCCGATCCGTAGCGGTCGCTTCTTTGCGCGGGGCGAGAGCGGCCAGCCGGTCGAGGCGCTGCAGGCGATGTTTGCCATGCTCGGCTATGGCGTCACGGTCGACGGCATCTACGACGAGAAATTCGAAGCCGTCGTCGCAGCCTTTCAACGCCATTGGCGGCAGGAAAAGGTCGACGGTGTCGCCGATGCATCGACGATCACGACACTGCGCGACCTGGTGGCGATGACGCGGCGCGCGCGGATGGCGTGAGCCCGGGAGCTGGGCGCGGGCATACGCCAACATTGCAGTAAGTTAACTCGCCTGCGTGTTCGCTTTCTGGCATCGTTCCCCCCTTGCGAAATGTGTCCGGCTGCGCCGGATGACGGGGACAACGACTTGCGCAAACTGGTGATCGCTGCCGGCCTTGGTCTGACCGCCGCAGCAGCAGGCTATTGGGCAATCCGCCCTACGGGGGGAGCAGCCAGTGACGTCGCCTATCGTACGGCATCGATTGATCGGGGCCAGATCACCGCAGCCGTTCGCGCCACCGGCACATTGACCCCGATGACCACCGTCCTGGTCGGCTCGATGCTGTCGGGCCAGATCGTCGAGATCCTTGCGGACTACAATTCGCAGGTGAAGGCCGGCCAGGTGGTAGCCCGGCTCAACAGCGACCAGATCCGGACGCGGCGCGATGCCGCCGCCGCCGATCTCGCCCAAGGCAAGGCTGACCTTATCGTCAAGCGCGCCCAGCTCGACCGCGCCAAGTCGAGCCGTCTCAAGGCCAATTCAACCGTCAAGGACCTTGAAGCACAGCGCGATCGCGTCGCCGCCCAATTGGCCGATGCAAAACGCACGTTCGACCGGCAGAACGAGCTTTTCAACCGCAACACCGGCTCGCAGCAGAACCTGGACAACGCCCGAACCCAGGTCGAGATCCAGACCGCCACGCTCGCCTCGACCGAGGCGCAGATCTCCTCGGCCAAGGCCGAACTCAACGGGCTCGACGCCGACATCCTGCTGGCGGAGGGACAGCTTCAGTCCGGCGAGGCCCTGATCGCCAGTCGTGAGGCCAAGCTCAAGGACATCCTGATCGATCTCGAGCGAACCGATATCCGTTCGCCGGTCGACGGCGTCGTGGTGCAGCGCCAGGTCGACCTCGGTCAGACCGTCGCCGCCTCGCTCTCCGCGCCCGTCCTGTTCCAGATCGCGCAGGATCTGCGTGAGATCGACATCTACGCCAATATCGACGAGGCCGATGTGGGCCGCCTCCAGCCTGGCCAGCCCGTCTCCTTCACGGTCAACGCCTATCCGAACCGCACCTTCGAAGGTCTCGTCAACATGGTGCGACTGGGTGCGCAGACCATCCAGAACGTCGTCACCTATACCGGAGTCGTGCGCGTCGAGAACCGCGACATGGCACTGCTACCGGGCATGACGGCCAATATTCAGGTGGTTACGGAAGACCGCAGCAACGCATTGCGTGTCCCCAATGCAGCCTTGCGCTTCCGCCCGCCCGGTCAGGCGGCGGGACCAGCAGGCGCCGCCGCATCCCCATCGGGAAGCCCGCAGGCCGGACGCGGTGGCGCCCGCGCCGTCACCGCGCTGCGCGAGCGCCTCGAAACAGAGCTGCAGCCGACTGCCGAACAGAAGCAGGCGATCACCGCCATCCTCGAGGAGCGCCGCGGTCCCGGTCGTGCCGCGTTGGCCGGCCTCTCCGAGGACGAGCGTCGCGCCGCCTTCCGCGCCGCTCGCAGCGAAATGCGCACGAAGATCTCGGCCGCTCTCGATCCGGAACGCCGCGCCAAGTTCGAGGCCATGATGGAGGAAGGCCGCGCTTCCTCGCAAAGGGGAGTTCCCGGACGCGTCTATGTGCTCGATGGCGAGGGCCAGCCCAAGGTGATCCAACTTATGCTCGGCCCGACCGACGGCGCCTATACCGAGATCGTCTCCAGCGACCTCAAGGAAGGCATGCAGGTCCTCGTCGGCGGCGGCCCGCGCAGCGCTGCCGCAGCTGAACCCGCCGGCCGCCCACCGGTACGCGGACCGCGTCTGTTCTGAAGGCAGCCTCATGGCCCTGATCGAAGTGCATGAACTCAGCCGGATCTATAGCCTCGATTCCGGCAGCGTGATCGCGCTCGACCGGGTGTCGCTTGAGATCGAGGCCGGCGATCTGGTCGCAGTGATGGGCCCCTCCGGCTCGGGAAAATCCACGTTCATGAACCTGATCGGCTGCCTGGACCGGCCGACCGGCGGCCATTACCGGCTCGATGGGGTCGCAGTCGAAACCTTGTCGAGCGATGGTCTGGCCGAGCTGCGCAACCGCAAGCTCGGCTTCGTCTTCCAGCAGTTCAACCTGCTGCCTCGGGTCGACGCCTGTGCCAATGTCGAACTCCCCATGGTCTATGCCGGTCGCGACCGCAAGATACGCCGCGAGAAGGCACTTGCCGCGCTTGGACGCGTCGGGCTGGCGGAGCGTGCTCATCACCGGCCGATGCAGCTGTCCGGCGGCCAGCAGCAGCGTGTCGCCATCGCTCGCGCCCTGGTGAACGAACCGCGTCTTCTGCTCGCCGACGAGCCGACCGGCGCACTCGACAGCCGGACCGCGCTTGAAATCCTGGCGCTGTTCCAGGACCTGAACCACGAAGGCGTGACCGTCGTCATCGTCACCCACGACGCCGAGGTCGCGCGCCATGCGCGGCGCGTCATTCGCTTCCGTGACGGGCACATCCTTTCCGATCAGCGACAGGAGCCCGCCGACGCACGTGCCGCCCTGGCAGCACTCGACCAGGCGCCGCCGACAGCCGAGGTTGCGGCATGAGCCTTTGGGAAGCCATCCGCTCGGCTCTCTCCGCCATCGGCGCCAACGCGCTGCGCTCGGCCCTGACGATGCTCGGCATCATCATTGGCGTAGCCGCCGTCATCGCCATGGTCGCGATCGGCTCCGGCGCGCGCGAACGCGTCACCGGGCAGATCAAGTCGCTCGGCGCGAATCTCGCCATCATCCAGTCCGGCAACGTCACGCAAGGGGGTGTCAGGCTGGGCGCGGGGGCCTCTTCGACTCTGACAGACGAGGATGCCCGCGCCGTCCTTGCCGAGGTCGAGAACGTTACTGCTGCAGCGCCCGTCATCGTCACGCGTGCCCAGGCCGTCTACGCCGGCACCAACTGGTCGACACAGATCACGGCGACCGATCTCGATTTCTTCACCGCGCGCGAATGGAGCGTGACCGAGGGCCGGCTGTTCGAGCCGGAGGAGTTGCGGCGCGGTGAGATCGTCGCCGTCATCGGCCAGACCGTCGCCAAGAACCTCTTCGGCGAGCAGGATCCACTCGACCAGATGTTCCGCATCCGCAATGTGCCGTTCAAGGTCATCGGCGTGATGGCGCCCAAGGGCCAGTCGGCCCTCGGACAGGATCAGGACGACGTCATCTTTGTGCCGCTGGACACCGGTCGGCGCCGGATCATCGGCCGCAACTATGCCCGCGATCGTTCAGTCCAGACCATCATGGTGAAATTTGCCAGCGAAGACGCAATCGCTCCCGGCATCGCGGACACGACTGCTCTGCTACGCCAGCGCCACAGGCTTCCCGAAGATCAGGACGACGATTTCATCGTCCGCAACCTGACCGAGATCGCCAATACCGCGACGGCCGCCGCCACCACCCTCTCCTGGCTGCTCGCCGCCGTCGCCGCCGTTTCGCTGCTGGTGGGCGGCATCGGCATCATGAACATCATGCTGGTCTCGGTGACCGAGAGGACCCGCGAGATCGGCTTGCGGCTTGCCGTGGGTGCGCGTCAGCGCGACGTGCTCGCCCAGTTCCTGATCGAGGCCACGACGCTCGCGACCATCGGCGGCGCCGTCGGCATCGCACTTGGCGTCGGTGCGGCTCTCACCATCGCCCGCATCGCCAATTGGCCCTCGGTCATCTCGATCGAGACGATCCTGATCGCGGTCGGCGTCTCCGGGATGATCGGCGTCTTCTTCGGTTTCTATCCGGCGCGGCAGGCGGCGCGCCTCGACCCGATCGAAGCTCTGCGGCGGGAATAGCGCAAAAGCGAATCCCCGCAGCTGCAAGACCCCGTTAATCATCATCGCCTAGCGTCGATTGTATCGCAGCCGAACGCGCAAAGCTGGTTGCTTGGCGCGTAAGCCGAGACCTGAAACCCATGTCGCTGCAAGACGCCGAAGCCCGACGCCTCTACGATCAGGCCACATTATTGGCCGGTATCGGCGCCTGGGAATGCGAACTCGCCACCCAACAACTCAGCTGGACAGCCGGTGTCTACGATCTCTTCGGCCTGCCGCGTGGCTCGACCCTGCACCGCCCATCTACGGTCGAACTCTACACGAACGATTCCCGCACCGAGATGGAGCGCCTTCGCGCCACGATGGTCCGCACCGGCAAGGGCTTTGTCCTCGATGCCAGGATCACGACCGCCGGAGGGAGCAGCCGCTGGATGCGCCTGAGTGCCGATATCACGCACAAGCAGGGGCGCCCCTGGCGCATCTATGGGGCCAAGCAGGACATTACCGGCGAGAAGCAGATGTGGCAGGGCTTGCGTCAGCTCGCCTATAGCGACCCGCTCACCGGCCTCGCCAACCGCCGGGCGTTCGAGGCGCAGCTAGCCGAGCTGCGGCGCATTCCGGCTGACGGCTGCGCCGTGGGCGCACTCGCCCTCATCGATCTCGACATGTTCAAGCCGATTAATGACCATCTCGGCCACGCCGCCGGCGATGAATGTTTGCGGCAAGTGGCCCTGCGGTTGGAGGCCACGCTGAGCGACGCGTTGACGATCGCCCGCATCGGCGGGGACGAATTCGCGCTGCTGATCTGCTCGACCGCCGGCTCGTCCCATATCCTGCACCGGCTGAACCAGGCCCTCGCGGCGCTGGCGCGCCCCGTCACCTGGAACGGTCGGTTGATCGAGATCAGTGCCTCGATCGGTGCGACGATGCTGCTCCCGGGCCGACACCATGATCCTGACCGGAGCTTCGCCGAAGCCGATTCTGCGCTCTATGTCGCCAAAGCCTCAGGCCGCAATCGGTTGCATCTCTTCGGCGAGCCATTGCAGGGACAGCCCAGCGCGGATGCGATGCAGGGCGCGCTCGCGGATATGAGAGCGCTTCGCGCCGGCTGAAGCGTTTCAGGCGGCTTCAGCCGCCTGCCCCATGCGTTCCTTCAGACGCTGCCCGACCGCGACGATCGCCTCGATCGCCGGCATCAGCTCCAACCCGAGACCCGTCAGCCCATATTCGGCTGATGGTGGCGAGCTCGGCAGCACGCGCCGCTCGATGATGCCGCGGCTTTCGAGATCGCGCAGGCGCTCGCTCAACATCTTGGCCGAGATCAGGGGCATGTCATGGCGCAGCTCGCCGAAGCGACGGGGACCAGCGCTCAGATACCAGATCACATTCGGCGTCCAGGCCTTGCCCAGAACCTGCATGCAGGTGCCGACGGCGCAGGTCGGCGGCGGAATTTTCGCCCGATTCTTCCGTATCTTCAACGCCATGCGAGGCTGTCTCCGGTTACCGGAATGATACCGGAAAATGCGGTAACGACAAGTTACTGGGTATACAGAAGTTATCGCCCTGCCTACCCCTGTGGTCACCGGTCAACACGGAGACGCACACCATGAAGCTCTACTACGCCCCCGGCGCCTGCTCGCTCTCGCCCCACATCGCGCTGCGCGAAGCCGGCCTGCCATTCACCCTGGAGAAGGTCGACACCAAGACCAGAACGACCGAGACCGGCGCCGATTTCACAACGGTCAATCCGCGCGGCTACGTACCGGCGTTGCAGCTCGACAGCGGCGAGGTGCTGACCGAAGGCGCGGCGATCGTCCAGTATATCGCGGACCTTAAGCCCGAGGCGGAGCTCGCGCCAAAGGCCGGAACGCTGGCGCGCGCACGGCTGCAGGAGGAGCTCAATTTCATCGCTTCCGAGTTGCACAAGGCCTTCGGCCCGCTGTTCAGCACCACGATTGGCGACGATGCCAGGCGTGAAGCGAAGGAGAAGGTCGCCCGCCGCTTTGGCGACGTCGAGCAGAAGCTCTCGGACGGGCGTCCCTACCTTCTCGGCGAGACCTTCAGCGTCGCCGACGCCTATCTCTTCGTCGTCACGAACTGGGCGAACCATACCGGCGTTGCGCTCGATGCCTGGCCGAAACTCCAGGCCTTCATGCAGCGTCTGACCGGCCGCAACACCGTGCGCCAGGCGATGCAGGCCGAAGGCCTGATCTGAAGGAGACGCCTGCGATGGATGCCCGCTTTGCCGAAATCGTCGAGGTCCTGACGCGCTATTTCGATGGCCTCTATCACAGCGATGCCGGCAAGCTCGCCGGGGTCTTCCATCCGCAGGCGATCTATGCCTGCGCCAGCAATGGCAGTCTCATCCATCTGACCATGGACGCCTATCTGCCCATGGTCGCAAAGCGCCCCTCCCCGGCCAGCCGGGGCGAGGCGCGGCAGGACCGCATCCTTTCCATCGAATTTGCCGGGCCAGTGACCGCGCTCGCCCGCGTCGCATGCGCCATCGGGCCAAAATCCTTCACCGACCTGCTCAGCGTCGTCCGGCTCGACGGGCGTTGGCAGATCATCGCCAAGGTTTTTCACGTCGATCTGGCGGCGTCGTCTCCCTGACCATGCGGTCCGCGAGGTGGCGATCGGGGGCTAGCGATCGGCGGCGCTCCCGTCACCAAGTTCGGCCGCCTCGGGTTAAAGCGCCGACGCCACCACGTTAGCGCCGGAGCGAAGCAAGCCTAGACCGGTCCGAGCGGCTTGACGAAGACGGCCTGGCCGTCGAGCGCAAGGCCCATGTCGCGCCAGCCATGCTGGCGGTAGAAACGCGCAGCACGGGTCGTCGCGCCTGTCGTCAGGTATGCTTGCCGGTGCCCCTTCTCCGCAAGCCGCTCCAGCGCCGCATCCAGGAGTGCGCGACCATGGCCGTGCCCTTCGTGATCGGGAGCGATGAAGAGCGCCCAGATGAGAGCCGTCTGGTGGTTGGCGCAGGTGAAGCCGATAACCTCGCCGCCCTCCTCGCTGACGAGAAAGATGGCCTGCTCCATATACCAGGCGACCTCCTCATCGCTGACCTTGGAAGGGTCGCGGAGCACATTCTCCTTCACGGCCTGCCGGATCACGCCGATGCGCGGCAGATCGGCCGGGATAGCCGCCCGCAGCATCACTCGGCGGCCTCGAGCCGATAGGCGCTGGGCTCGTAGTTGAGGATCGGCGCAAGCCAGCGCTCGACCTCTTGTATCGCCATGCCCTTGCGCGCCGCGTAATCCTCGACCTGGTCGCGCTCAACCTTGGCGACACCGAAATAATAGGCGTCCGGGTGCGACAGATAGAGTCCTGAAACCGAGGAGCCCGGCCACATCGCAAAGCTCTCGGTCAGCTTCACGCCGACCCGCCGCTCGGCCTGCAGCAACTCGAACAGCGTTTCCTTCTCGGTGTGATCGGGCTGGGCCGGATACCCCGGCGCCGGCCGGATGCCGCGATATTCCTCGCGGATCAAATCTTCATTGGCGAGATTCTCGTCGGGGGCATAACCCCAGAACTGCGTGCGAACGAGCTGGTGCATGCGTTCGGCCATCGCCTCGGCGAAGCGGTCGGCCAGCGCCTTGACCATGATCGAGCGGTAATCGTCGTTGTCGCGGGCGAATTTCTCGGAGATGCGTTCCTCCTCCGCTCCCGCGGTCACCACAAAGGCGCCGATATAGTCAGGCCGCTCGATGCCATCGGGCGCGACGAAGTCCGAAATGCACATGTTGGGCTTGCCGTCGCGCTTCGAAAGCTGCTGACGCAAGCCGTGGAAGGTCGCCAGCGTGTCCTGGCGGCTCTCCCCGGTATAGAGCCGGATATCGTCCCCGACGGCGTTGGCAGGCCATAAGCCGATCACCGCCTTGGGATTGAACCAGCGCTCCTCGACGATGCGCTTCAGCATCGCCTTCGCATCGTCCCAGAGCGCGCGTGCCGCCTCGCCCTGCTTCTCGTCCTGCAAGATCGCAGGGAAGCGTCCCTTCATCTCCCAGGTCTGGAAGAACGGCGTCCAGTCGATCACCGGCACGAGATCGGCGATGTCATAGGTCCGGAACACGCGCGTGCCGAGGAAGCTCGGCTTTGGTGGGGTGTAGTTCGCCCAATCCGCCTTGAAGGCATTCGTCCGCGCCTTCACCAGCGGCAGGCGCTGCTTGTCGGCCTCGGAGCGGCGATGGGCGGCGGCGACCTTGGCGTACTCGCCCCTGACGCCCTCGATATAAGCCGGCTTTTGGTCCTGCGAGAGCAGGCTCGAGACGACGCCGACGGCGCGCGATGCGTCGGTGACATAGACCGTCTGCCCCTGGCTATAGGCCGGGTGGATCTTCACCGCCGTATGCACGCGGCTGGTCGTTGCGCCGCCGATCAGGAGCGGAATGTCGAAACCCTCGCGCTCCATCTCGGAGGCGACGGTGACCATCTCGTCGAGGGAAGGCGTGATCAGGCCCGAGAGGCCGATGATGTCGACCTTCTCCTTGCGCGCGACATCGAGGATCTTCTGCGTCGGCACCATCACGCCGAGGTCGATGACCTCGTAGTTATTGCACTGGAGCACGACGCCGACGATGTTCTTGCCGATGTCATGGACATCGCCCTTCACCGTCGCCATCAACACCTTGCCGGCGGCCGAACGCTCGGAACCACCGTTCAGGCGCTTCTCCTCCTCCATATAGGGCATGAGATAGGCCACCGCCTGCTTCATCACGCGGGCCGATTTCACCACCTGCGGCAGGAACATCTTGCCGGCGCCGAACAGGTCACCGACCACGTTCATGCCGGCCATCAGCGGCCCTTCGATGACATGGAGCGGCTTCTCGGCTGCGGCGCGGGCCTCCTCGACATCGGTGTCGATGAAGGCGGTGATGCCGTTGACCAGCGCGTATTCCAGCCGCTTTGCGACCGGGTTATCGCGCCAGGCCATGTCCTTGCCGGAAATCGAAACCGAACCGTCGCCCTTGAAGCGCGGGGCGGCATCGAGCAGTCGCTCGGTCGAATCCTTGCGACGGTTGAGGACGACATCCTCGCAGAGCTCGCGCAGTTCGGGATCAAGGTCGTCATAGGAGCCGAGCTGGCCCGCATTGACGATGCCCATGTCCATGCCGGCCTTGATGCAATGGTACAGGAACACCGAATGCATCGCTTCGCGGACCTTCTCGTTGCCGCGGAACGAGAAGGACAGGTTCGAGACGCCGCCCGAGATATGGGCATGCGGCAGGGTCTCGCGGATCGCCCTGGTCGCCTCGATGAAGTCGTTGCCGTAGTTGTCGTGCTCCTCGATGCCGGTCGCGACGGCAAAGATGTTGGGATCGAAGATGATATCCTCGGGCGGGAAGCCGATCTGCTCGGTCAAGAGCTTGTAGGCCCGCGTACAGATCTCGATCTTGCGTTCGAAGGTGTCGGCCTGGCCGGTTTCGTCGAAGGCCATCACCACCACCGCCGCGCCGTAGTTGCGGCAGATACGGGCGTGATCGAGGAAAGCCTCCTCGCCTTCCTTCATCGAGATCGAATTGACGATCGGCTTGCCCTGGATCGTCTTCAGGCCGGCTTCGATGACGTGGAACTTCGACGAGTCGACCATGATCGGCACGCGGGAGATGTCCGGCTCCGAAGCGATCAGATTGCAGAACTCGGTCATGGCCTTCTCGGAATCGAGCAGGCCTTCGTCCATGTTGATGTCGATGACCTGCGCGCCATTGGCGACCTGGTCGCGTGCCACATCCAACGCTGCGGCGAAGTCGCCTTCCTTGACCAGCTTGCGGAAGCGGGCCGAGCCGGTGACGTTGGTGCGCTCGCCGACATTGACGAAAGGAATGGTCTCGTCGAGCGTGAAAGGCTCGAGCCCAGCCAGCCGCAGATAGCGCTTGATCTCCGGCACGGCGCGCGGCGGCTTGCCCGCGACGGCTTCCGCAATCGCGCGGATATGGCCGGGCGTGGTGCCGCAGCAGCCGCCGACGACATTGACGAGCCCGGCATCGGCGAACTCAGCGAGCATTCCGGCCGTCGCTTCGGGGCTTTCGTCATACATGCCGAATTCATTGGGCAGGCCGGCATTCGGATAGGCGCAGATCAGCGTATCGGCAACGCGCGACAGATCCTTGATATGCGCCCGCATCTCGCGCGCGCCGAGCGCACAGTTGAGACCAACCGTCAGCGGCGCGGCATGGCGGATCGCATTCCAGAACGCCTCCGTGGTCTGGCCCGAGAGCGTGCGCCCCGAAAGGTCGGTGATCGTGCCGGAGATCATCACCGGCAGGCGCAGGCCCTTCTCGCGATAGACCTCCTCGATCGCAACGATCGCAGCCTTGGCATTGAGCGTGTCGAAAATGGTCTCGACCAGTATCAGCTCGGAGCCGCCATCGATCAGGCCACGCACCTGTTCGGCATAGGATTCGCGCACCTGATCGAAGGTCACCGCGCGGAAACCCGGATTGTTCACATCCGGCGAGATCGAAAGCGTACGGTTCGTCGGCCCAATCGCGCCGGCAACGAAACGACGGCGCCCATCGACCTTCTGAGCGAGAGCGGCCGCTTCGCGCGCGAGCTTCGCCGAGGCGACGTTCAGCTCATAGGCGAGCGCCTCCATGCCGTAATCGGCCTGGGCGATCTGCGTCGACGAAAACGTGTTGGTTTCGACGATATCGGCACCCGCCTGGAAATAGGCGAGGTGGATTTCGCGAATGGCGTCCGGCTGGGTCAGGACCAGCAGGTCGTTATTGCCCTTGAGATCGTGGTTCCAGCCCTTGAAGCGCTCGCCGCGAAACTCTGCTTCCGAGAGCTTCAGGTTCTGGATCTGCGTCCCCATCGCACCGTCGAGCACGAGGATGCGCTCGGACGCGGACTGGCGAAGCGCGCGCTCGATCTCGATGCCATCGACCTGGCTGGGATTGTAGTCTGACATCGCGAACGCCTTCGTCATGAAACTCTGCTCGTATGGTCTTCCCGTCATTGCGAGGAGCAAAGCGACGGAGCAATCCAGAGGCCACTGAAGACAGGCTGGATCGCTTTGCTCCCAATGACGGCTGGCACGCTACTCCGCGGCCGCCTGCTGCGGCGCGGCCCTGTCGGGCTTCAAGCCGACAAGATGGCAGATCGCATAGACCAGGTCGGCCTTGTTCATCGTGTAGAAATGCAGGTCGGAGACGCCACGGTCGATCAGGTCGAGCACCTGCTCGGCGCAAACCGCAGCCGCCACGAGCCGGCGCGTCGCGGCGTCGTCTTCCAGGCCCTCGAACCGATCGGCCAGCCATTGCGGCACGCTCGCGCCCGTCTTGGTGGCGAAGCTCGCCGTCTGCTTGAAATTCAGGACGGGGACGATTCCGGGCAGGATCGGGATATCGATCCCCCGAGCCCTGACCTTGTCGAGATAGCGGAAATAGACGTCGTTATCGAAGAAGAACTGAGTGATCGCCCGGGTCGCACCGGCATCGACCTTCTTCTTCAGGGCATCGATATCGGCATCGAGCGAGGCCGCTTCCGGATGCTTTTCGGGATAGGCCGAGACTGTCACCTCGAAATCGGCGGCGCGCCGGATCCCGGCGACCAGATCAGAGGTCTGGTGATAGCCCTGCGGGTGCGGCTCGTAGACCGTTCCCAGTCCACCGGCCGGGTCACCGCGCAGCGCCACGATATGGCGCACGCCGGCCGCCCAATAGGAGCGGATCACGTCGTCGACCTCGGCGCAGGTGGCGGAAACGCAGGTCAGGTGCGCCGCCGGCTTCAGCCGGGTCTCGTCAACCATGCGCTTGACGGTGTTGTGGGTGCGTTCTCGCGTCGAACCGCCGGCACCATAGGTCACCGACACGAAGGTGGGTCCAAGCGGCTCGAGACGGTGCACGCTCTCCCAGAGTGTCGTCTCCATCTCCGCTGTCTTCGGAGGAAAGAACTCGAAAGAGACGCTGGGCCGGCGGGTGCCGTGCCGGCTGGGGCGAAACGCATTCATCAGGCCACCTCGAAACTGGAATTCTGACGCAGCGGGAAATCCCCCTGCACGCGCCGGTCACGTCCACGCCAGAGCATCACGGAGAGTTGGCCGGACGCCCCCTCGGCCGAGGTCACCTCTTCGGAGAGATCGCAGCTCAATCCTGCCTCCGCGAACCAGCCGGCGATCTGGGCCCGCGAGAAACCGAGCCGGCGATGCGCGTGCTCGGTTCGCAGGAACTCCATCTCGTGCGGCGCGAAATCGACCACGATCAGCCGGCCGCCGGGGGCGAGCATCGCGGCCGCCTCGCGCAGTGCGCGGCCGGGGTCATCGAGGAAATGCAGAACCTGATGGATGATCACCAGATCGAAGGCCCCGCGTGCGAAAGGCAAGGCGTGAATATCGCCCTGTCGCAGCTCAACCCGGGACAGCCCGGCCTTCTCGAGATTGGCGCGCGCCACGGCGAGCATGGCATGGCTGGCATCGACACCGATGGCACGGCCGAATTTTGGGGCGATCCGCTCCAGCATCCGGCCCGTCCCCGTGCCGAGGTCGAGCATCGCGCCGGAAGAGCCCTCCCCGGCAGCCGCCTCGACGGCCGCCTCGACAGCATCGTCGGGGACATGCAGCGACCGCAGCCGGTCCCAGTCCCGAGCCACGCTGGCGAAATAGGACTGCGCCGCCTCGGCGCGCGTGGAGCGAACGGCAGCGAGCCTCTCGCGGTCCGCGGCGAGTTCAGGATCCGCCCGATCGAGCCACGCAGCCAGGGAGGCCGCGAAGGCGCCGCCCGCTCCCGCTTCGTCGAGCCGGAAGAAGGCCCATGCCCCCTCACGATAGCGACGAACCAGCCCGGCCTCGGCCAGGAGCTTGAGATGGCGGGAAATGCGGGGCTGAGACTGCCCGAGAATATCTGTCAGATCCGAAACGGAGAGCTCGCCCTCCGCCAACAGAGCCAGGATGCGCAGCCGTGTCTCCTCGCCGGCCGCGCGCAGGCCCGCAAGCAAGGATGACGAGGACAGCGTCGTGGGTTGGCGCAAAGGATCAGCCTTCGAAATTCAGAAAAACATATAAAGATATCTTTATGTCAAAAGAGGAGAAAGAGCAAGCACCTTCCTCGCGCCAGCGAGATCCCGCCCCCCTGTCAGCCAATGTTGGCACCACTCAGCGCCGCATCGCCGCTTCAAGCGCTGTGTAGATGCGCGGGTCAGACGATTGCGAGACGTTGAAGCGCAGGAATCGTCCCGCCGTTAGCGACACGCTGAAGGCATTTCCGGGGGCCAGGACGATATTCTCCGCCAGCACGCGCTGCGCGATCTCGGCGGCATCCAGCCCGTCCGGCAGGCGACACCACAGGAACATGCCTGCACGCGGCTCGATCCACGGCTCGATTCCGATAGCCTTCAACCGCGCGCAAGTCTCCGTCATGGCGCGCCCCAACCGCCCACGCAGCCCGTCCATATGCTTGCGATAGGTACCATCCTTCAAGGCGCCCAGTAAAAACTCCGCCGAGACCCGACTGGCTCCGAAGGACGTGGCGATCTTGAGATCGGTCAGCCCCTCGATCCAGTCGCGTCGCGCCGCGATGAAGCCACATCGCAGCGAGGCCGACAGCGTCTTGGAGAAGCTGCCGATATGCACGACCCGATCGAGGCCATCGAAGGCGGCAAGCCGCGGCGCCGGTTCCAACTCGAAATCGGCAAAGATATCGTCCTCGATGATCGTCAACCCTGACTGCTCAGCCAATTTGAGCAGCCGATGCGCAATCACGGGAGACAGCACGGCTCCCGTTGGATTGTGCAACGCGGAATTAGTGACGTAGAGCCGTGGCCGATGCGCGGCGAGCACCTGTTCGAAGCGCACGATATCGGGGCCGTTCGGCGTATAGGGAACGCTGACGACCTTGGCTCGATGAGCCCGCAGCAGGGCCTGGAAGTTGAAGTAGCAGGGGTCGTCGACCACCACCGTATCACCCGGTTCGATCAGGAAGCGACAGATCAGATCGATGGCCTGGGTTCCGGACTCGGTCAGCACGATCTGGTCCGGCCCGGCCTCGATGCCATGCTCCGCCATGCGCCGGGCGAGTAGATGGCGCAACGGCAACAGCCCGAGCGGCGTGCCATAATCGGCCAACGTGGAGGCATCGGCGCGTGAGAGCGATCGCAGTGTTCTGCGCAGGCTTTCCTCCGGCAGCCATGATGCGGGAAGCCAGCCGCAGCCGGGCTTCAGGAAATCCTCGCCGGCCTCCAGCGATTGTCGCGAGACCCAGAGCGGATCGACTGCACGGTCGAGACGCGGCCCGATCTCCGCCAGCGACAGGGGTGGCAGATGCCCCGCGACATAGAAGCCCGAGCCGCGGCGCGAGCGGATCGCCCCCTCTGCGGCAAGCCGGTCATAGGCCTCGACCACCGTCGACTTCGAGACGCCCATCGTTTCGGCAAAGGCGCGGATCGAGGGCAGCCTGGCCCCCGGAGCCAGCACCCGCCTTGCCATGCGCTGGCGAACAGCCTGCATGACACGCCCGACAAGCGTGCCGTCATCGTCCAGGAGTGTCACGCAATCACCTAATTGTATTGCCTCTTGCAGCATGACAGTTTGCACCAACTGTCATGCACCGTCTCTGGCAAAGGATGCAGATCCCGGCGAATGCAGGCCGCGAACGGAGACTTCCTGATGGACAAGAGCATGAGCGGTTGGATCAACGGCTTTCTCGGCGTGCTGATCTTCAGCGCTTCGCTGCCAGCAACACGTGTTGCCGTGGTCGATCTCGACCCCGTTTTCCTGACCGCAGCACGCGCCGCAATCGCCGGCCTGCTGGGCCTGTGCCTGCTTCTCGCCTTCCGGCAAACGCGACCGCAACGGAGCGACCTTCTCCCGCTGATTGTGGTCGCGCTGAGTGTTGTCGTCGGCTTTCCGCTCCTGACGGCGCTGGCGCTGAAACATGTCAGCTCGGCTCACTCGATCGTCTTCATTGGCCTTCTGCCGCTGGCAACGGCGAGCTTCGGCGTCCTGCGCGGCGGCGAACGTCCCCGCCCGGTCTTCTGGCTGTTCTCCTGCCTGGGCAGCGCTCTTGTCGCCGGATTTGCGATGACCCAGGGCTTTGTCGCCTCCCCGGTCGGAGATCTGCTGATGCTCGCCGCGGTCATCATCTGCGGCCTCGGTTACGCCGAGGGAGCGCGACTGTCGCGAAAGCTCGGAGGCTGGCAGGTGATTTCCTGGGCGCTGGTGCTCTCCCTGCCGGTCATGGTCACGCTCAGCGCGTTGACCCTTCCGGCCTCGTTTGCCGATGTCGGCCGGCCGGCCTGGATCGGCCTGGCCTATGTCTCGGTGTTCAGCATGCTGGTGGGGTTCGTGTTCTGGTATCGCGGCCTGGCACAGGGCGGTATCGCCGCCGTCGGACAGCTGCAATTGCTGCAGCCCTTCTTCGGGCTGATGCTCGCCGCTCTGTTGCTGCATGAGGCCGTGAGCTGGCCGATGGTCGCCGTTAGCGCCGGCGTGGCACTTTGCGTGGCAGGCGCCAAGCACTTCGCACGGTAAGCGCACGCACGGCCATCCGTGCCATGCACCCCGGCACTTGCGAGATCTGGAGCCAGCCCCACATCCCGTCAGTGAATGGGCCGCGCGCGACCGCCCATCATAGCGGCCGTTTCAAGGGTCGCTATGAGCGCGCGAGGCCCGAGAGGTCAGAGCAGCTGGAGCGAGCCTGCCGCCGTTTTGCCGCGTTCGGTTTTCAGATCGAACGAGACTTTCTGTCCTTCCGTCAGAGTCATCAGGCCCGCTTCTTTCACGGCTGTGATGTGTACGAACACATCCTTGCCGCCATCTGAAGGCTGAATGAATCCGAAGCCCTTCTCAGTATTGAACCATTTCACGGTTCCGGTCGCCATAGCCGCATCCCCTGAAGCCAGCTTCTTGCGGATCTTCGGATGCATGCATCCGAATGCCCGACCAGAGGAGGATTGACCGAAAATGCAAAGATGTCGAGGCCAATCGTCAAGCAGGAGCGTCTGGCGATGACTATGGCTTAATCACCTCAAACTGTGTCTTCGCCTCCGCCAACGCGGAACCGCCAAGATAAACCTCGAACAGACCCGGCTCGACAACATAACGTCCGGTGTCGTCGTGGTATCCCAGCTTCTGGGCCTCCAGCTTGAAACTGACGGTCCTGGTCTCGCCCGCCTTGATAGCGAGCTTGTTGAAGCCCTTGAGTTCGCGGACCGGTCGGGACCGGGTCGCGACCGGCTGGCGGATATAAAGCTGCGTCACTTCCTGGCCGTCGCGCGAGCCGGAATTGGTCACATCGACCGAGATTTCTGCGATGCCATTGATCGCGATGCGCGAGCGGTCGACACGCGGATTGGCATAGGTGAAGCGAGAGTAGGAAAGACCGAAGCCGAAGGGATAAAGCGGCTCGTTCTTCTCATCCATATAGATCGACTCGTAGCGCTGCCGGATCTTCTGCGGCCGCCCCGTCGGGAGATGGTTGTAGTAGATCGGGATCTGCCCGACCGAGCGCGGATAGCTCATCGGCGTGCGGCCCGCCGGATTCGCCGCTCCAGTCAGGACCTCGGCGATCGCCGTGCGCCCCTCGGTGCCGCCGTGGAAGGTCTGCATGATCGCGGCGACATGGGCGTCGGCCCAGGTGAGGACCAGCGGGCGGCCAGTGGCCAGCACCAGCACGACGGGCTTGCCCGTCGCGACGAGTGCCTCGAGCAGCTCCTGCTGCACACCGGGCAGGCCGAGATTCGCGCGCGAGGCGCCCTCCCCGATGAACTCGCAATCCTCGCCGAGCATGGCGATGACGAGATCGCTCGCCGCAGCCGCGCGGAGCGCTGCCTCCTTGTCCGCGAATTCCGTGCCGCAGTTCTTTGTGAAAGCCGGCTCGTAGACGACCTCGACCCCGGCCTGGACGCGCTCCTTCAACGCGTCGGGCAAGGACTGGATGGCGCGCCGTCCGAGTCCGGCCGGATCGGTCCAGACCCGCTCGGCCTCCGGCACGGCCATGGCGCCGATCACCGCGAGCCGCTTGACGGAAGACGCAACAGGCAGGGTTTCGTTGGCGTTCTTGAGTAGGATGATGCCTTCGCGCGCGGCGCGCAGTGCGACCTCGCGCGCCTCCTGCGTCTGCATCAGAGCCGGGGCAGCGGCCGGGTCGACATCGGGCCGCTCGAACAGGCCCAGGTGGAATTTGACGCGCAACACGCGGCGCACCGCCTCGTCGAGCATCTTCACCGAGACCCGACCAGCCTTCACCTCGGCCGCCAGGTGCTTGTCATAGACGTCACCCATCATGTCCATGTCGATGCCGGCCAGCAGCGCCTTGCGCGCAGCCTCGGCATCGTCCTTGGCAATGCCATGCAGTCTGAGTTCGGTGATCGAGCCGAAATCCGAGACAACGAAACCCTTGAATCCCCAGTTCTGGCGCAGCAGCCCGGTCAGCAGCCCGCCATGCGCGGTGGTCGGGACGCCGTTCAGCGCATTGAACGCCGCCATAGCGGTCATCGAACCAGCCTCGAACGAGACCTTGAATGGCGGCAGGTAGAGATCAAAGAGCTGGCTGGTCGGGATCCAGGTCGAGTTGTAGTCACGCCCGGCTTCGCCCGCACCGTAACCGACGAAATGCTTGACGGTCGTCGCCACGCCGCCGCGCTGATAGCCATGCGTGCGCGCTGCAGCGACAATGGAGCCGAAATAGGCGTCTTCCCCCGCCCCCTCGAGGACGCGGCCCCAACGCGGATCACGCGAGATGTCGACCATCGGCGCGAAGGTCCATTGGATGCCGGCGGCGCGCGCTTCACGCCCCGTCCAATAGGCCGCCTCCTCGATCAGCTCCGGGTTCCAGGTCGAAGCCTGACCAAGCGGAAGCGGAAAATAGGTCGAGAAGCCGTGGACGGCATCGAGACCGATGATCAGCGGGATCTTCAGCCGGGACTCGCGCGCTGCTTTCTGGACATCCGCAACCTCCTGCGGCACGACGAAGTTCATCACCCCGCCCATCCGGCCTTCGCGGATGCGTGCGGCGTTGAACCCCTCGCCACGACCCGAGAGATGCAGCTGACCGACCTTCTCGTCGAGCGTCATCGTCTTGAGCAACGCCTCGATGCGCGTCTCGATGAGCTTCGCCTCGCGCCCGGTTTTCCAGGCAACGGTGTCCTGTGCCGGCGCGGCATGGGCAAGGAGCGTCAGGCAGAGCGCAGCGGCGAGCCGCAGAATCATGAGGAAATCTCGCAGGGTGGCGGTAGGGATGATCCGGCCCTACAGGATCAACCGGCGTGGCTCAACCGTTGCATCGTCGCGCCCGACGACCAAAGCCCCTTCACCCCAGCCGGATATCCATCATGAGCGACGCGGCGACCTCAGCCCCACCGACCGAGCGCCATCGTTTCTACGAAGACGTCTTCGCCATGCTGCTCGGCACATTGCTCGTCAGCATCGGCATCAGCCTCTACAGCAAGGCGACCCTGCTCACGAGCGGGGCGGCAGGGCTGGCATTGCTGTTCCAGCTTGCCACCGGGATCAATTTCGGCCTGCTCTTCTTCGCCATCAACCTCCCATTCTATTGGCTCGCGGTCCGTCGCATGGGCTGGCGCTTCGCGTTACGGACCTTCATCGCGGTCGGGCTCGTCTCGCTCTTCACCTGGTTCACGCCCGGCTGGATGGCGATCGCAACCGTGGACCCGGTTTATGCCGCGGTCGCCGGCGGCAGCCTGATCGGTCTTGGTGTCCTTGCGCTGTTTCGCCATCGCACCGGGCTGGGTGGCGTCAACATTCTCGCACTCTACCTGCAGGAGAAGCACGATATCCGCGCCGGCTGGTTTCAGCTTGGCATCGATGCGCTGATCCTCATCTGTGCACTCTTCATGCTGCCGCTGGAGAAAGTGCTGATTTCGCTGCTGGGAGCTGCCGTGCTCAACCTGATCCTGGCAGTCAATCATAAGCCCGGCCGGTATAGCGGGGTCACGTAGCGGGCGGTTGCCTGCGGCAGGGTTCCATGCGACCGAGCGGTCAGGAGCGAAAATGCGGAGCCAGCCGACATGTCCCAGCCCTTGACCATCGAAGACCTGCGCATCCTGGCCCAGCGCCGGGTGCCGCGCATGTTCTACGACTACGCCGATTCCGGCGCCTGGACCGAGGGCACCTATCGCGCCAACGAGGCCGACTTCGCCGCCATCAAGCTGCGCCAGCGCGTCGCCGTCAACATGACCAACCGCACGCTGGCGACCACGCTGGCCGGCCAGGCCGCCACGATGCCGGTTGCACTCGCCCCGACCGGCCTCACCGGAATGCAGCACGCCGACGGCGAAATCCTCGCCGCCCGCGCTGCAGCCAAGGCCGGCGTCCCCTTCACGCTCTCGACCATGAGCATCTGCTCGATCGAGGATGTCGCCGAGAACACCGACGCACCGTTCTGGTTCCAGCTCTACGTGATGAAGGACCGCGACTTCATCATTCGCCTGATCGATCGTGCCAAGGCGGCGCAGTGCTCGGCCCTGGTCCTGACGCTCGACCTCCAGATCCTCGGCCAGCGCCACAAGGATATCCGCAACGGGCTCTCCGCCCCGCCGAAGCCGACGATCGCCAATCTGATCAACCTCGCGACCAAGCCGCGCTGGTGCCTTGGCATGCTCGGCACCAAGCGCCGCAGCTTTGGAAACATCGTCGGCCACGCCAAGGGCGTCGGCGATCTCTCATCGCTCTCCTCCTGGACGGCCGAACAGTTCGATCCGGCGCTAAGCTGGGACGATGTGAAGTGGATCAAGGATCGCTGGGGCGGCAAACTGATCCTGAAGGGTATTCTCGATCCAGAGGATGCCGAGCTCGCTGCCAGAAGCGGTGCCGACGCTTTGATCGTCTCGAACCATGGCGGCCGCCAGCTCGACGGCGCCGTCTCTTCGATCGCGGCGCTGCCGGGCATCGTCGAGCAGGTCGGCGGCCGCATGGAAGTCCTGATGGATGGCGGCATCCGCTCCGGACAGGATGTGATCAAGGCGGTGGCGCTCGGCGCCCGCGGCGTGATGATCGGCCGCGCCTTCCTTTACGGCCTCGGTGCCATGGGCGAGGAAGGCGTGACCCGCTGCCTCGACATCATCCGCAAGGAGCTCGACGTCACCATGGCGCTCTGCGGCCTGCGCGACATCCAGCAGGTCGACGGGAACATCCTGGTGAAAGGCAAGGCCTGAGCCTCGTCCAGATCGGCAGCCCCAATGGAAAGGCCCGCGCCCCCTTTTAGGAGCGCGGGCCTTTTGTCTTCGAGGTGCAGAAGATCAGCGCGAGAACTTCTTGTACTGAATCCGCTTCGGGATCGTGGAATCGATCCCCAGCCGGCGCTTCTTGTCTTCCTCGTAATCGGCAAAGTTGCCCTCGAACCACTCGACATGGCTGTCGCCCTCGAAGGCGAGGATATGGGTCGCGATACGGTCGAGGAACCAGCGATCGTGGCTGATGATCACGGCGCAGCCGGCGTAATCCTCCAGCGCCTCTTCGAGCGCGCGCAGCGTGTCGACGTCGAGATCGTTGGTCGGCTCGTCGAGCAGCAGGACGTTCGCGCCCGATTTCAGCATCTTGGCAAGATGGACGCGGTTGCGCTCACCGCCCGAGAGCGATCCGACCTTCTTCTGCTGGTCGCCGCCCTTGAAGTTGAAAGTCGAGCAATAGGCGCGCGAATTCACCTCACGCTTGCCGAGATAGAGGATGTCGTTGCCGCCTGAGATTTCCTCCCAGACGTTCTTCTTGTCGTCGAGCGAGTCGCGGCTCTGGTCGACATAGCCGAGCTTGACGCTCTCGCCGATGGTGATCGAACCGGAATCCGGCTTCTCCTGCCCGGTGATCATCCGGAACAGCGTGGTCTTGCCGGCGCCGTTCGGTCCGATGATGCCGACGATGCCGCCCGGCGGCAGCTTGAAGGACAACCCGTCGATCAGCAGCTTGTCCTGGAAGCCCTTCGACAGATTGTCGAAATCGACGACATTGTTGCCGAGGCGCTCGGCGATCGGGATGACGATCTGCGCGGTATCCGGCCCCTTGTTCGAGGCCTTCTGCACCAGTTCGTCATAGCGCTGGATGCGGGCCTTGCTCTTGGCCTGGCGCGCCTTAGGCGAAGCCGAAATCCATTCCTGCTCGCGTTCCAGCGTCTTCTGACGCGAGACGTCCTCCCGGCCCTCCTGGGCGAGGCGCTTCTGCTTCTGCACCGACCAGGCGGAGTAGTTCCCCTCGTAGGGAATGCCCTGGCCGCGATCGAGCTCGAGAATCCAGCTGGTGACATTGTCGAGGAAGTAGCGATCGTGGGTGACGATCAGGATCGCGCCCGGATAGGTCCGCAAATGGCCTTCGAGCCAGGCGGTGGTTTCGGCGTCGAGATGGTTGGTCGGTTCGTCGAGCAGCAGCAGTTCCGGCTGCTCGAGCAGCAGCTTGCAGAGCGCGACACGGCGGCGTTCGCCGCCCGAGAGCTTCGAGACCTGCCAGTCGTCGGGCGGGCAGCGCAACGCGTCCATCGCCTGGTCGACCTTGGAATCGAGATCCCACAGGCCCTTGGCCTCGATCTCGTCCTGGAGCTTGGTCATCTCGTCCGCGGTCTCGTCCGAATAGTTCATCGCGAGCTCGTTGTAGCGGTCGAGGATCGCCTTCTGCGGCGCGACGCCGAGCATCACGTTGTCGCGCACATTCAGGCTCTCATCGAGCTTGGGCTCCTGCGGCAGGTAGCCGACCCGGGCGCCCTCGGCCACCCAGGCCTCGCCGGTCCATTCCTTGTCATAGCCTGCCATGATCTTGAGCAGGGTCGACTTGCCGGCGCCGTTGACGCCGAGCACACCGATCTTGGCGTCCGGGTAGAACGACAGATGGATGTCCTTCAGCACCTGCTTGCCGCCCGGATAGGTCTTCGACAGGCCGCGCATATGGTAGATGAACTGACGGGACATGGATGTGCGGCTCCGCTTCGGACTGATCGCGCCGGGGCTTTCGGGAAGAGTGCCGCGTATGTAGCGAGGCTGGCCGCTTGCTGCAACCGCCCGTCGTCAACTCCCTCAGGCCCGCAGCGTCATCGCGCCGTCGACGACGATCGAAGCCCCCGTCAGATAAGGGTGGGTCGCGGCCGCCAGGTCGAGCGCGACAGCGGCCATTTCCCGCGCCGTCGCCATGCGGCCCATGGTCGGGATATTGTCCTTGGCCCATTGCGCTCCGCCAATCTGCCAGACGGCGTCGGGCGCAGCCATCATGCCCGCAACGCCGCGGACCAGTTCGGTATCGGTCGTACCCGGCAGAAGGGCGTTCACCCTGATGCCGTGTTTGACATAGTCGAGCGCCGCGGCGCGCACGAGCCCCGTCAACGCCGCCTTGCTGGCGACATAGGCCGACTGGCTCTCCCGGCATGTCGTGGCCACTGTCGACGAGGTCACGACGATCTGGCCGCCCGCCGACATCATGTGCGGGATCTGGTACTTCATCGCCAGGAACACACCGCGCAGGTTGGTGCTCAAAATGTCGTCGAACTCCGCCGCCTCGTAGCTATGCAGGGGCTTCTGAAGCGTGATCCCGGCATTGTTGAAGGCAACGTGCAAACCGCCGTATCGGGTAACGGAGCTCTCGACGAACCGTCGGACATCGTCCTCCCTGCGGATGTCGGCCCGGATATAGAGCGCCTCTCCGCCGGCTGCCTTGATGCTGCGCTCGACCTCTTGGCCAAGCGCCTCGCGCCGACCGCAGAAGGCGACCTTTCCGCCTTCGGCAGCGAAGGCCTCCACAGCCGCGCGGCCAATGCCGGAGGTCCCTCCCGTGACGAGCACGACCTTGTTTTCAAAGCGGCGGCGCCCATCCAGCACGACCGGTGCCGGTGCCGCCGCAGCGGCCCCGAGCATTGCGCCGCCGGCCAGGCCGGCCGCCGCACCGACGGCCATTCCCAATCCGGAGCCGGCGATTGCAAGCCGACGCGTGATGTGTCTGGTTTCCATGGCCTAACCTCTTGCATTTCGCTAATCTGAACAGCGATCAGATGCGTAGACAATAATTTGAACACCGTCAAGATAGAGGCGATATGAATCCGGCATCGAAGAGCGGCTACCATCATGGCGACCTGCGCGATGCGCTTGTGTCAGCCACCGACCGAATCCTGATCGAGCGCGGCCTTGACGGGTTCAGCCTGCGCGAGGCGGCACGGCGCGCAGGCGTTTCGGCAGGCGCGCCCGCGCATCATTTCGGCAGCGTCTCCGGCCTCCTGACGGAAGTCGCCATTCGCGGTTTCGAGGAGCTGGTCGCCTTCCTGAGAGCAGGCGAGGCGGAAGGAGGCACTGATCCGCTCGCGCGGTTGCACGGGCAAGGAACCGGCTATGTCCGGTTCGCCGTCGCATTCCCGGGCCGGTTCGCCCTGATGTTCCGCAAGGACCGTCTCGATGACGGCAATGAGCGCCTGTTGCTGGTCGGTGAGACGGCACGCCATGAGCTGGAGCGAGCCATGGCCGCCTGCCTCGGCCGTGATGTCTCCTCGCCGCACGTAGCGCTTGCGGCCATGGGAGCCTGGTCGCTCGTGCACGGCTTCGCCCATCTCGCCCTGGACGGGAAACTCGGCGGTCCCGCAGCAGTGGCGGTCGCCATCGACGACATGCTGCCGCAGCTGCTGGCCATGTACCGGCCAGATCGGGAACGGCAAGGCGATGTGTAGCTTTCCTCGCCCCCCGTTTTGGCCGCCGGACAGACGCTCCATGCGGCAGCCATGCTCGCGCCGCGCAGATGCGATTGCTGCGTCTATTCGGCCGGAAGCCGTACGATCGAGGTCGCATCAGGCCGCCGCCACGGCACCCAGCCGAGCGTCATGCCCGCCGCGGCAATCAGGATCGCAGCGGCTCCGATGATCTGGAGAAGCTGCGGCTGGTGGCCGAAGGCCGTCAGATCGACGATGATCGCGACGATCGGATAGATGAAGGACAGCGCGCCGGTCAGCGTCGTCGGCAACCGCTGGATCGCCATATAGAGCAGCACGAACATCAGCCCGGTATGGACGACGCCGAGCGTGCCAAGCAGCGCCCAGGTCTCCGCGCCGGCGGGCAACTGCGCCAGGCTGGCGAAGGGAGTGAGCATCGCGATCCCGACCAGGACCTGGACCAGCACGATCAGATAGGGCGCAACGCCCTTCAGCGCCTTCGCCACGATAGCGGCCAGCGCGTAGAAGAAGGCCGCGCCGAGTGCCATGGCGATGCCCGTGAGATAATCGGTCCCAACCGCCCCCGCGCCCGGCTTCGCCTGCATGATCAGCACCATGCCGGTAAAGGAGATCGCGAGCCAGAACAGCTTCGTGACGGTCAGTCGTTCGGCAAACAGCAGCGCGCCGAGCCCGACGAGCATGAAGGGCTGGGTGTTGTAGACCACCGTCGCAACCGAGATCGAAGCGCGCGAATAGGCCGAGAACAGCAGCAGCCAGTTCAGGACGACGGCAACGCCGCCTATCGCGGCGAGCGCGAGCTGGCGACCGGTCATCGCGCCGCGCCGAAGCAGCCCCAGGGCTCCGCAGACGATCAACAGGGTCGCGGCACCGAAAGCGCAGCGCCAGAACACCACATCCATCACCGGCTGGCCGGAGCGAACCACGAACCAGCCGATCGTGCCTGAGATCATCATGGCGGCCGTCATCTCGGCCACGCCGCGCCTATGGTCCGTCATCACCACCTCCACCCAGAAATGAAGCCGGATGATAGGATGACGGAATCCCGCGTTCTATGGATTACATGAGACAAATCAGAGAGAATGCCTCATATTGTAAGGGTCAAACCTCAGGAGACCTGATAACCATATGATCGACGAGCTGGACCGGAACATCATCGACATTCTAGCCGGGGATGCCCGCATCTCCCTGAAGGAGCTGGCTCAGCGGGTGAATCTGTCTTCGCCCAGCGTCTCCGAGCGGCTTCGACGGCTGGAAGAGCGCGGCGTAATCCGCGCCTTCACCGTCGACATCGATCCCCATGCGATCGGCTACCAATTGCAGGCGATCGTCCGGATCCGCCCCCTCCCCGGCAAACTACACGCGGTCCAGCAGTTGATCGAGGAGATCCCGGAATTCTCGGAATGCGACAAGGTCACCGGCGATGACTGCTTCATCGGCCGGCTGCATCTGCGCTCCATCGAACAGCTCGACCAGATCCTCGACCGGATCGCGGACAAGGCGGAGACCAGTTCGGCCATCGTGAAGAGCCAGCCGGTGAAGCGGCGCCTGCCGCCGCTATGAGGTGCAGGCTCCGCGCCGCGATTGATCAGGCTCGCCTGGTCACGACAATATGTGTGGCGGCGGGCGTCGCACTGTGCTGCGTGCTGGTATAGCCCAATGCGGGCAGGTCGAGATCAATGAAGAGGTTCTCGCCGGTGCCGAGCAGGATCGGCGAGACGGCGAGGTGCATCTCGTCGACTGCCCCCGCGCGCAGATAGTCCCGGATCGTCGCAACGCCACCGCCGAGCCTGATGTCCTTGCCACCTGCGGCTTCACTGGCGCGTTGGAGTGCCGCCTCCGGCCCATCGGTGACGAAGTGAAATGTCGTGCCGCCCGTCATCTCCAGCGGGGGGCGCGCATGATGGGTCAGTACGAAGACCGGAACATGATAGGGCGGATTGTCCCCCCACCAGCCTTTCCAGGCCTCGTCCGGCCATTCTCCCCGGATCGGCCCGAACATGTTCCGGCCCATGATCCAGGAGCCGATATTGGCAAAGCCGCGCGCGGCAAAATCGTCATCGACGCCGGTTTCGCCGCCCTCTTGCCCGAACATCTCTCGGAAAGTGCGCGTGCCGAACGCCCAGCGATGCAGCTTCGCACCGTTCACGCCGAGCGGATTGTCGACATCCTGGCTGGGTCCGGCACCGTAACCGTCCAGCGACAGCGAAAACCCGCGAACCACCAGCCTCGTCATGGCGATCATTCCAAACCAGTTGCAAAACGATATCGGATTCTTGCCATAACCGATCCTGATATGCAACCGGTCATCCCAATCGGACGATAGTCACGAAACTGACAGCCTGGCTTTCGCAGCCCGGAATTTTGCCTAAACCTTGGCTGCGGGAACGCAGCGGGAGCGAAGTTCATGAGACTGTCGACGACGCTAGGCCGAGCCGTCTTCGGATTGCTCGCGACGCTGGCGTGCCTGGCGCCGGCGCAAGCCCAATCCGACGAGCCCGGCTGCCGCCCGGAGATGGCAAGCCTCCGCCCGCCGATCCAGCGCGCGGCGCTCGCCAAGGACGAGGTCCGGCTGACCTTCGTCGGCCACGCCACCTTCCTGATCGAGACGCCCGGCGGCGTGAAGGCCGCCACCGACTACAACGACTACATCCGGCCGCGCGAAACGCCGGATATCGCGACGATGAACAAGGCGCATTCGACCCACAATTCGCGCAATCCCGATCCCGCCATCAAGCAGGTCCTGCCCGGCTGGGACCCTGCCGGCAAGGGCGCCGCGAAGCACGACGTCACGCTCGGCGACATGCGCGTACGCAATGTGCCGACCAATATCCGCTCCTATTCCGGATCGACCGATTTCGACGGCAACTCGATGTTCGTCTTCGAGATCGGCGATCTCTGCATCGCCCATCTCGGGCATCTGCACCACCCGCTCGAACCCGGCCATCTGCGCGCGCTCGGCCGCGTCGACGTCGTGCTCTTCCCGGTCGATGGCAGCTATACGCTCGATCAGGAAGGCATGATCGAGGTGCTGAAATCGGTGCAGGCCAAGGTGATGATCCCGATGCATTTCTTCGGCGGCTCGAGCCTCAGTCGTTTCCTCGCGCGCTCCCAGGATCTCTGGCCCGTCGAACGCCGGGCCGAGGCCGAAATCACGATCAGCAAGGCTATGCTGCCGCCCAAGCCGACGATCATCGTCCTGCCCGGAAACTGACCGGCCTCTCCGGTTTTCAGGCGCGCATTAACCCCTCGCTCAGCCTGGCGAGAGGCTTTTCTTGCCCTCCCGTTCCGCGGCGGCAATCTGTTCCCGTCTCATGGGAGTGCAGCATGATCCGGGTTCTCACGACTGCCGTCATTGCCGCCCTGTTGCTGCCGGCGGGTGCCGAAGCCGCGAAATTCCGCGGCGGAAGCCGTTCGTCGCATGGAAGCTCCCAGACCAGTTCCAGCGGAGGAAGCGGGACCTCCGTCGGGGTCGCGCCGCGGGTCGGCCGATCCTCACAGCAGGAAGCGGCCAAGGGCGACGCCCCGTCGCGCCCTCCCTTCCCGACGGCCAGCGCGGCGGCCCCAGCGATGCTGCGGCTCAGCACCGCCGAGGAACCAAGGATCTGGTGCCGCAGCGAAGTGGTGGTCGGCGGCTTCTGCATGCTGAACTGAGCCGCCGCCAGGCCAATCTTCAGGTGTTGGCGCCCCCATCGATTGCAAAGCCCGCCCCGGTGACGAAACGCGCTTCTTCGCTCGCCAGATAGGCCACCAGCCCCGCGATATCCTCTGGCTTGCCGTAGCGCGGGATCGCCATGCGGGCGCGCTGCTCATCGGCCTGCGGGCCGATCGCCGGATTCATGTCTGTGTCGGTTGAGCCGGGATGCACGATATTGACCGTAATGCCGCGCGGGCCGAGGTCGCGGGCGAGCCCCTTGGTGAAGCCGATCAGCGCCGCCTTGCTCATCGCGTAGAGCGTCGCACCCTCTTCGACCACGCGATCTGCGAGGCAGGACCCGGTCGAGATGATGCGTCCGCCGACGCCGAGATGCGCCGCGGCCGCCTGTGAGGCGAGCACGACAGCGCGAACGTTGACGGCAAGTGTCGCGTCGATATCGGCTAGACTCCACTCGGCGACCGCTCCTCCACGCCAGATGCCGGCGTTGTTGACCAGAATGTCGAGCCCGCCCAGCGAGGCCGCGGCCTTGTCGACCGCCCCCTTGACCGCCACCGGATCCGCGCTGTCGGCAGCAAGTGCGAATCCCTTGCGGCCAAGGGCCTCGATGGCGCGGACCACCTCGCCTGCCTTGTCGGCGGAGTGCTCAAAGGTGATCGCCACATCGGCGCCCTCGCGAGCCAATCGCAGGGCGATCGCGGCACCGATGCCGCGGCTGCCGCCCGTGACCAGGGCCTTCTTTCCAGTGAAGCGTGACATCAGGCAGTTCCATTTCTGTGATGATTGATACAGAAACAGATGGAGCGCTTGCCTCCCACCGTCAAGATAATTATCTACCGATCGATACAGAAAAGGAATGGCAATGACGGAACGCGGCCGCCCCCGCGCCTTCGATCGATCCGACGCCCTGAAGAAGGCGATGCTGATTTTCTGGGCAAAGGGCTATCAGGCCACCTCCCTCAGCGATCTGACGGGAGCGATGGGCATTGGCTCGCCGAGCCTCTATGCCGCCTTCGGCAGCAAGGAGGAACTCTATTGCGAAGCCATCGACTTCTTCGAAGCGAGTGAAAGCGATGAGATCGCCGGCCCGTTGACAGCAGCGCCAACCGCCCGAGAGGCGGTCTCGGCGTTCCTGGCTACAAGCGCCGCCGTATTCACGCGGCCGGGGCGCCCGCCCGGCTGCATGATCGTGCTCTCGGCGGTGAATGCCGTTGGCGTCAGCGACGAGACCGCGACCAAACTGCGTGATATGCGCGCCGGAAGCGTCGCGACCATCGCCCGGCGGTTGCGCGCTGCGATCGACGCCGGCGAGATCCCGCCTGGTATCGATGCCGAAGCCCTCGCGAGCTATTACGTCACCGTTCAGCAGGGTATGTCGATCCAGGCGCGCGACGGTGCTTCCCGCCAGCAACTGGACGCGGTTGTCCGCGGCGCGATGGCGGGCTGGGAACAGTTGACGGCCGGCTAGTCTAGGGGCCGCCGACATCGCCATAATCATCCGGGGCGGAGCCCAGAATCTTGCCGGGCGCCTTAGGTGCGGTCAGCGGGGTCGGTATCGGTGTATTGCCGTGGAGGAGATCGTTGCCCGCATGAATATCGCTCGCGACCTGGAGATCCAGCCGTTCATCGTCGCGACGACGCACATCCTCGGCAATCTCAGCGACCTCCTCCTCCGACAGTCCCATGCTGCGCAGTGCGGCTGCGCCGAAAAGCATGGCGGATTCGAAGGTCTCACGAATCTGGTATTCGACATTGCTGCGGATCAGGTCCATCGCGTGGCCGCGATCATAGGCTCGCACGAACAGCTTCGCGTGCGGGAATTCGGCCTGCGCCATGGCGACGATCCTGTCGGCAGTCACGCGATTATCGACACAGACCAGGATCACCTGCGCCCGCTCGGCGCCGGCAGCATGCAGGATCTCGCGTCGCGTGCCGTCACCGTAATAGACTTTGAAGCCGAAATTCGACGCGGCACGGATCAGTTCGACATCGACTTCGATGATCGAGACGCTGCAGCCCCGCGCCAGCAATGTCTGGCTGGCAACCTGTCCGAAACGCCCAAAGCCGATCATCAACGCGCTGCCATGCAGGCCGGAGGCAATCTCGACGCCGTCCAGCGAGGTCTGCTCCGGTGGCAGGAAGCGATCGAGAGCCAATACGAGCAAGGGGGTAAGCGCCATCGACAGGATGACCGTGGCGCTGGCCACTGCGTTGACCTCAGCGCCGAAGATGCCCGCCGCTGCCGCAGCAGCATAGAGCACGAAGGCGAATTCACCGCCCTGTGAGAACAGTGCCACCCGCGTGATGGCGTCGCGGGTCCTGGAGCCGAACAGCTTGGCGACGATGAAGATACCACTGGCCTTCACCGCCATGAACGCCACCACGGCCAACGCGACCAGACGCCATTCACGGGCGATCAGGTCGAGTTCGAGCGACATGCCGACGGCAAGGAAGAACAGGCCGAGCAGGATCCCGCGGAACGGCTCGATATCGGCTTCGAGCTGGTGCCGAAAACTCGACTCCGACAACAACACGCCGGCGAGAAAGGCCCCCATCGCCATGGAGAGCCCACTCAACTGCATGGCGAGCGCTGCTCCGAGCACGACCAGCAAGGCAGCCGCGGTCATGACTTCGCGGGCTTGCGCAGCCGCAAGCAGCCGGAACATCGGGTTGAGCAACCAGCGCCCCGCCACCACGAGACCAATAACGGAGCCGGCGGCGATCAGAAGCGGGAGCCAGTCGCCGGTATCCCCCGGCTTCGCCGGCGCAAGGAGAGCAACGATCGCCAGCAGCGGCACGATCGCAAGGTCTTCGAGCAAGAGGATCGACACCGCCTGCTGCCCATGCAGTGTCGAGGTCTCGCCACGCTCGTTCAGCATCTGCATGACGACGGCGGTCGAGGACAGGACGAAGCCCATTCCGGCCACGAAGGCAGCCGGAAGGCTCAGGCCCGCGAGCAGGCCGACACCGGTCAGCAGCGCACCGCACAAGCAGACCTGCGCGACACCCAGCCCGAAGATCTCACCCTTCAGCTTCCAGAGCCGGGAGGGCTGCATCTCCAGGCCGATGATGAACAGGAACATGACGACGCCGAACTCGGCGACGTGGAGCACGGCCTCCGGGTTGGCGAAGAGACCGAGCCCCGATGGCCCGATGGCGACACCGGCGGTGAAGTAACCGAGCACGGAACCAAGGCCGAGACGACGAAAGATCGGCACCGCGACGACGCCCGCGCCCAGGAGCGCCACGACCTTGACGAGATCACCGGTAAGGCCTTCGACCGCCATGCGCCCTCCTGCTCCTGCCAGGCATCGGCCCGGCTGCGGCACTCGCAAGCGCCTATTGGCGCAGCCCATCCGGAAAGAGCAAGCTCCACGCCGGCGAGGCCGGCCTCAGGCCTTGCGCGTGATCCGGCCCTCCAGCGGGTAGGCTGGATCGCTGTAACCCGGCGTCGAGGGATGGCCGGCAGGCACGAGCCGATCGACCAGGGCCTCATCCTCGGCGTCGAAGCGGGCATCGAGCGCCGCGAGATAGGCCTGCCATTGTTCGAGGGTGCGCGGACCGGCGATCGCCGCCGTCACCAGCGCATTGTTCAGCACCCACTGCACCGCGAACTGGATCGGGGTCAGCCCCTTCGCGGCCGCATGGTCGCGGATCGTGCGGGCGATGATCAGCGATTCCTCGCGCCATTCGGTCTGCATGATCCGCTTGTCCGCGCGGCCGGCCCGCGTGCCCTCCGGCGGTGCCTGACCCGGTTCGTATTTCGCGGTCAGAATGCCGCGGGCGAGAGGCGAATAGGACGCGACACCCAGGCCGTAGAAATCGCAGGCGGGCAAATGCTCGACCTCGGGCATGCGGTTCATCGCGTTGTAATAGGGCTGGCTGACCACGGGCCGGTCGATGCCGAGTTCATCGCAGAGCCGGCAGATTTCCGCGACGCGCCAGGAGCGGTAGTTCGAAACGCCGAAATGCCGGATCTTGCCCTGACGCACGAGATCGGCGAGCGCATGCACCGTCTCGCCAAGCGGCACGGTGTGGTCTTCCTTGTGGAGATAGTAGATATCGATGAAATCCGTCCCGAGCCGCCGAAGGCTGTCCTCGCAGGCCTGCATCACCCATTTCCGGGAGAGGCCACTCTGATAGGGCCCCGGCCCCATAACGCTCGCGACCTTGGTGGCCAGAACCCAGTCATGCCGGTTCGCGGCAATCGCCCGCCCGGTCACCTCTTCGGAGCGGCCCTCGTTATAGACGTCGGCCGTGTCGATGAAATTGATCCCGGCCGCGCGCGCGTGATCGACGATGGCTCGTGCATCGCCTTCCTCAGTCGCACCTCCGAACATCATCGTCCCCAGGCATAGCGGCGAAACCTTCAGGCCGGAACGGCCGAGCCGACGATAGTTCATCTGCGTTGTCCCTGATGCATTGGCGCGCAAACCTGCCTCATCACCTGCGCCCGCACCAGAGCGAGGCACGCAGAGATGCCTTGCAAGGGCAAGAGATTCCTTAAGATTTCATGGGAAGCTGCGACAGTCAGTCAATGGTCGCTCCCGCATGAATCTCGCCGCTCTCGTCCAGAGCCAGACCCTCGCCACCTTGCTTGCAGCCTTGGCTCCCGGAGCCGGGCTCGAGCCCGGCAAGACGGTCGAAGCGCGCTTGCTCTCCCTGGGCAAGGACGGTACCGTGACCGCTTTGGTCGATGGCGTGAAGATCGATCTCGTTCTCGCCGGCCCGGAAGTCCGACAGGCTGCGCTGCAGCCCGGCACAACGCTCACACTCAAAATCGAGGCTCCGGAAGACGGTGGAACGGGGGTGCGGGCGACGCTGCTTGCGGCTCGCCCTCCTGGCGAAGCTCTCACTCCTCCGGCTCAGTTGGTGCCCATCGACGGTCCGCGGCGCGAGCCGGCGCTCGCACCGCTTGCGCTGGAGACGGGCCGCAGCGCCAAGCCGTCGGCTCCGGAGGCCGCCACCCCCGGCCTGCCGGCTTCGTCGCGTCTTGCCGGCGCGAGCTCTTCAGCACCTTTGCCAATCCCCGCTACCGTCGCGGTGGCCCCTGCGCCGACCCAACGGCTGCAGTCCGAGGCGACGCCCTCGCCGCGCGCACTTGCCGGCCCGCTGATGGGCGAGGCTCTCGCTCGCCAGGACAGTCTCGCGCCGCTCTTCGCCAATCTGCAGGTGCTTGCCAACGGTACGATCTCCCTCATCCTGCCCAAGCCCCTGATGGGCCTGATCGACCAGATCCTGGCTCAGGCCATGCCGGCCGAGCGTAGACCCGTAACCGGCCAGGGCTTGAAGCAGGCCGTCGCACGCTCCGGACTTTTCCTGGATGCGCAGGAGGCAAGACTGCCTTCGCGAGCAAGCGACCGCCCGGAGGCAGTCGCACCACGCCCCTCTCCTCACGGCGATCTGAAGGCGGGGTTACGCGCGCTCAGCGACATGCTGCGGCCGCTTGTCGCCCCGGACGCCGCCGCTCCAGGGCTCAAACCGTCGGGAACAGAACCAAGGACGGCAGAGCAGGCAACGAGCGATGCGGAAGCGCATATCCGCCCGTCCCCGCCACGGCGCGACGGCGCGCTCGCCCCTCAATCGATTGCCGAACCCACCCTGTCGGCCGGAGAGAAGCCGCTCGTCATCGCACGCACGCTGCTCGACCAGACCGAAGCCGCGCTCGACCGCGTCAAGCTCGCGCAGTTCGCATCTCTGCCGCCAGAACCCAACCGTCCCGAGGCCGCACAAGGCCAACGCTGGGTGACGGAGATCCCTCTCGCTTTCCAAGCGGGCACCGCGATCCTGCCGCTGCATATCGAGAAGGACCCGCCGCGACGCAGCCCCTCTGGTGTCGAAGGGCCCCTCTGGCGCGTGCGCTTTGCCCTCGACGCCGAGCCGATGGGTCCGCTGCAAGGTGTCGTAACGCTCCAGGGACGCGCGGTGAGCGTCTCGCTTTGGGCCGAACGCGAAGGAACGAGCCAGTTCCTGCGCGGCGCTGCGCCTGATCTCCAGGCAGCGCTGGCCAATGCAAAATTTGAAGACGGAACCGTCGACATTCATACCGGCCAGCCGCAAGCCAGGCGAGCGACCGCCGGCCAGTTCCTGGACCGTCTGTCATGAGCCCTCCCTCTCCCGATCCGCTCGCGGTCGCGCTCGAGTATGACGGCCATGGCGCCCCGCGCGTCACAGCAAAGGGCCGCGGAGAGCTTGCTCAACGCATCATCGAGACCGCCCGCGAACATGATGTCGACATCGAGCGGAACGCTGTGCTCGCGCAGGCTCTCTCCACGGTCGAGCTGGACGATCAGATCCCCGAGGAACTCTACCGGGCTGCGGCGCAGGTCATCGCCTTTGTGCTATCGTTACGGGGCGAGATGCGCCTCGGTAGGCAGGGCGGCGGCCAGTCTTGATCCAGTTCTGCCCAGAGCCTGCTTGCCGCCTCCGCACGAGGGTCGGATGAGCGCCGAGATCGTCATCAGGCGCACGCGGCTTGGCGATTATGTCGGCTATGGTGCAGCCTTCGCCGAACTCGCGGAACGAGCGGTCGAGCCCAATCCCGCCATGTCGCCAGCCACTGTCGCGGCTGCGCGGGTCCTGGTTCCAGATGACCGCATCGTCATCCTGACGGCCTGGCGCAGTGAAGCGCTCGGTTCCGAGAGCCTCGTCGGAATCTGGGTGTTGCGTCGGCAGCGCGACTGGCGCAGCGGCCTTACCCCCATCCTCGCCGCTCCGCTCGTGCCGCTCTACGAGGTTTCATCGGCCCCCGTGCTGGACCGCGACAATGCCGAGGATATCGCGCTCGCTCTGCTGCGCCACCTCGCCGCATCGCGCGACCTGCCGAAAACCCTGGCTCTGCCGCTCCTGCCCGTGCAGGGGCCAGGTTTTCGTGCGCTCCAGGAGGCTTGCCGGGTCACCGGCAGCGGGCTGACGACATTCGAAACCTGGCAGCGTCCCGTGATGATCGCTCAGCCCGGCGACGATGCCGAGCGCTATCTCAGTCGCGCCCTTGGCTCAAGTTACAAGAAGCGCATGCAGCAGTTCCGGGCGATCGCACGGAACGGCGTGGTCTCCTTCCAGCGCAAGCGTCGCCAGGCCGCAGGCGAGGCGTTCGAGACCTTCCTCGCGCTCGAAGCGGCAGGCTGGAAGGGGGAAGCCGCGACCGCAATCGCCTGCCTGCCTGATGACGCGGCCTATTTCCACCGGCTCGTCGAGCTCTTCGCCGAACAGGACGCGCTCCAGCTCGACACGCTGCTGCTCGATGGCAAGCCCATGGCGATGGGCCTGCTCGTCGAAAGCGGAAATACCCGCCAGTTCCTGAAGATCGCCTATGACGAGACCCAGGCGCGCCATTCGCCAGGGCGAGCGCTGACCATTGCGATGCTCCAAGCCGATTTCACGGAGACGCCGCCGGTCTTCTTCGACAGCGGCGCAGGCGACGGCGTCGATCCCGGAACCTATGTCTGGGGCGAGCGCAGGACCATGGCGAATGCGATCATCGCGATCGGCAGCGCGATACCGGGGCCGGCACAGGTCGCCGCCCTGGCCCGCATGTGGCTGCGGCGCCTGCGGAATCGTCATCAATCGGCAAAGCATCGATAGAGATCACGCGGCTCGCCTGGCGACCTCGCACGCATCAGCTGAGAACAACTCCGGCGACGCCGCCCTGTCGAGCCGACGTCCGGCTCGGAAGGCGGCGGCCCATGACGAGATTGACCAGGCTCGCTACCTGCCCGATACCGGCCAGGATCATCCTGCAACGGTGCGACGGCATGACCAGCGATATCAAGATCGGAATCGTCACGATATCCGACCGGGCCTCGGCCGGCATCTATGCCGACGAGGGCGGCCCCGCCATTCGCGACTACCTGAAGAATGCGCTCGCTTCGCCCTGGACGGCCGTTGCGCGGGTCATCCCGGACGACCGCAAGGCGATTGCCGACACCCTGATCGAACTTGCCGACCGCGAGGGCTGCTGTCTCATCGTCACGACGGGAGGCACCGGTCCCGCTCCCCGCGACGTCACGCCCGAGGCCACGGACGACGTTGTCGAGAAACCGATGCCCGGCTTCGGCGAACTGATGCGCCAGGTCAGCCTCACCAAGGTGCCGACCGCGATACTCTCGCGCCAGACCGCCGGCATCCGTGGTCGCTCGCTCATCGTCAACCTGCCGGGACGGCCCCGCGCGATCGCCGAATGCCTCGACGCCGTGATGCCCGCCATACCCTACTGCATTGACCTGATCGAGGGCCCATACCTGGACACCGACCCGACCGTCATCGTCGCCTTTCGTCCGGGCCAGAAGGCCAAGGCCTGAATTTTTCCACGACCCTGCATTTAACCAATGGTAGTGACGTTGCTGTAAGGCAGCAGGGTCACGACCTGCCTGAGAAGAGCGCGCTTGATGTCAGTCCCGAAAATCGTTCCGCTCGTCATGGCCGGCGGAGCCGGCACCCGGCTTTGGCCGCTGTCGCGCGATACGTTGCCCAAGCAGTTCATTCCGCTGCTCGGAGACGGGATCTCGACCTTCCAGGCGACCCTGCAGCGGCTGCATGACCCGCGCTTCGATGCGCCGATCGTCATCACCAACAATGACTTTCGCTTTATCGTTGCTGAACAGATGCTCGCGATCGGCATCAAGGGCGAGATCGTCCTGGAGCCGGAGCGACGCGATTCCGCCGCAGCGGTCGCAGTCGGCTCGCTATTGGCAGAACAGCGCAGGGCCGGCGCGATCTGTGCGGCCTTTGCAGCCGATCACGTCATTCAGGCGACTGCGGCATTCCGCGACGATTGCGCGATCGCAGCCGAGCTCGCTGCGTCCGGCCTGATCATGACGCTCGGCATTCCCCCGACGCATCCCTCGACGGCCTATGGCTATCTCGCACCCGGCGAGCCGCTGCCCGGCGAGCGCGCAAAACGTCTGCAGCGTTTTGTCGAGAAGCCCGACCTGGAACGCGCCACGCGCTATCTCGAGGAAGGATATCTCTGGAACAGCGGCAATTTCGTCTTTGCCGCGGCAACGATGTGCGACGAGATGGAACGCCACGTTCCGGACGTGCTGAATGCCGCGCGTGAAGCGATTGCCAAGGCGACCCGCGACCTCGACTTCCTGCGCCTCGATCCGGAGGCCTTTGCCCAGGCCACCAAGATTTCAATCGACTACGCCGTGATGGAGCGGACGCGGGCGGCCGGTGTCGTGCAGGCAAGCTTCGACTGGTCCGATATCGGCGCCTGGGACTCGATCCACGAGATCAAACAGAAGGACGCCGATCGCAACGTCCTCGAAGGCGAGGTGGTCGCGCTCGATAGCCACGGCATCTATGTCCGCAGCGATGACGTGTTGACGACGGTTCTCGGCCTCGACGATGTCGTCGTGGTTGCGACGCGCGATGCCGTGCTCGTCTCGTCAATGGCCGCCGCCGGCAAGGTCAAGAACCTCGTCGAGTTGATGAAGACCGATGGCCGGCCGCAGGCGAGCGAGCACTTGAGGGTCTACCGGCCCTGGGGCTGGTATCAGCGCATCGATATCGGCCAGCGCTTCCAGGTTAAGCGCATCAACGTCAAGCCGGGCGGGCTGCTCAGCCTGCAGAAGCACTTTCATCGCGCCGAGCATTGGGTCGTGGTTTCGGGAACAGCCGAAGTTACGGTCGATGCCAAGGTCACGCACGTAAATGAGAATGAATCGGTGTACTTGCCGATCGGTTGCGTCCACCGCTTGCGCAATCCCGGCAGGATCGACCTCGAACTGATCGAGGTACAGGTCGGCTCCTATACCGGCGAGGACGACATCATCCGCATCGAAGACATCTACGCGCGTAGCTGAAGGCGGGCTCAGGCGGCGTGCAGCTCCTGACCGATAGCCCGGATCAGCTGTGAGCCGACCGGGTCCGAGCTCGCGGGAAAGCCGCCTACGAGGCTGCCATCGCGCCCGACCAGATACTTATGGAAGTTCCAGGTCGGGACTTCGGCCGGCCGCCGTGTCGCCGCCCAGCGATAGAATGGATGGGCGTCCGGGCCACGCACGCTCGATTTCGCGGCGAACGGGTAAGTCGCGCCATAGGTCTGGCGCGCTGCTTCCGCGATAGCCACACCTTCCAGCGGCTCCTGCCCGCCGAAGTCATTGCACGGCACCGCCAGCAACATCAGGCCACGGCCGGAATAGCGTTGCCACAGCTGCTCAAGTGTTGCGAACTGCCCTGCGTAGCCGCAATTGGTAGCCGTGTTGACGATCAGGATCGGCTTGCCGCGATAGGCCGCCAGCGGAATATGGCCGCCCTCGAGCCGGGCGAATGCAAACTGGTAGGCGTCGGGTGCGCTCTGCATATCCGGCGATATGGCAAATGATGGGCTCGCAGCGAGCCCGCCGATCAGGCTCAACACGTCACGACGAAGCAGCGGCATGGCCTGCCCTCCCGCGAAACCTCATGATCCGGCGCAGATACTGGCGCAAATGAGAGCGCCCCGCAGCCATGATGGCCCGAGGCGCTGGATCACAATGGTGAGATTAGATCATCGGACAGGAAATCGTATCCGGTCCGATGATCTATCCCTTTGTCTTTGCATCGGCTTTCCCAAAAACCGCAATCCACTCTTCGGGCCGATGCTTTAGCCTCGAGCCGCCTGCGCTCAGCAGGCGAGAACCTTCTTCACCCGCACCTCGAGATCGCGGAGCTCATAGGGTTTCACGACATAGTGGTCTGCGCCGTTGCTGGTCGCCTCGTCCATCTTGTCCACCGAGCGCTCGGAGGTCGCCATGATGATCTTGATCTGGTTGAGCTCCGGCACGGAACGGATCGCCCGCAGCAGATCGATGCCGCTCATTCCGTCCATGTTCCAGTCGAGCAGAAGCAGATCATAGCGCTTGGTCTGCATCTTCATCAGCGCTTCGCGCGCATTCTCCGCCTCATCGATGTCCTGGAACTCGATCTGCTTCAGGAAATAGGTGGCAAGACCGCGCATGCTCTTCTGGTCGTCGACCACGAGGATCCGGTAGTCACTTCTGGCTTTCATCACGCTCTCCTCACGCGGTGCGCTGATGCGGACGTTCTGCGATCAGGTGGCCGATAGCGGCGCCAATCTGGTCGAGTGCCACAACGCGATCAGCGGCCCCGATCTCGAATGCTGCTTTCGGCATCCCGTTTACCACACAGGTTTCGCCACTTTGAATTAACGTCTCGGCACCGGCTTTGCGCATGGCTAACAAACCGTCTGCCCCGTCCCGGCCCATCCCGGTCAGCAGCACGCCTACCGCATGGGCACCCAGGCTGCGCGCCACCGAGTGGAACATGACATCGACCGATGGCGAATGACCGCTGACCAGCGGCCCTTCCTTCAGGACACAGACCAGTTCCCCACGGCGCTCCTCGATCTCGAGATGGCGCAGGCCACCTGGCGCGACGACCGCCATGCCGGGCTTCAGCTTGTCCCCGTCGGCCGCCTCGCGGACGTCAAGCCCGGTGGCTGCCGCCAGGCGTGCGGCGAATTTTGCCGTGTAGCCGGCGGGCATGTGCTGAACCACGACCATCGGGATGCGCAGATTGGCGAGGTCCCGCATCACCACCTGCACGGCCGGTACGCCGCCGGTCGAGGCGCCGATGGCGATCAACGACGTACGCCCACCGGGCGAGGCGGAAGCGCGCCCAGGCTCACGAACGGGAGCTGGCCTTGCCGGCGCGGCTTCGCGCGCCAGAGCGCGCGCGGCTGCAAGCATCTTTCGACTGGCCGAGGCGCGGTGAAGCGCAGCCACCAGATGCTTCATGAAGCCTTCGAGCGTATGCGTCGTGCCGTCCGGCTTCTCGATGAAGTCGATCGCCCCCAGTTCCAGCGCCTGGATGGTGTTGTCGGCGCCTGGGCCGCCGAAGGCTGAGACGATCAGCACCGGCAACGGGTCCTGCTTCAGCACGCGCGCCAGCAATTTGAGGCCGTGCCGTCCCGGCAGTTCGAGATCGAGCGTCAGCAGGTCTGGCCGCAGCTCCTGGATCGCGTCCCAACCCTCCTCCGCGCTGCCGGCGACGCCGATCACCTTGAAGCCGGGGGCGGAGTCGATGATCTGCGTCATGAGCTTCTGCATCAGGACGGAATCGTCGACGACAAGGACAGTGACGGGTTTGGCCGATGGTGCTTGGTTCAGGGTCATGTGAAGATCTCGACATCACCTGCGACAGGCTGGGTCTTAAGTCGGTTGAGATAGGCCACTTCCTGCTCATGCTCGCTGCTGCGGACGCTCGGCTGCACATGCTGCACCCAGGCCCGTCCCGTGGAAGGCTGATAGTGGATTCGCCGTGAGCGTGTGCCGCCGACATCCTTGGAGACGATGGGAATGCCTTCCCGGTTGAGGAAGTCGAGCACGAAGGCAATGTTGCCGTCGCCTATGGCGAGCATGGTCGCCCCCGACAGGACCCGTGCCCCGCCGAAGACCTTGGCTTCGAGATGATTTCGTTTGCCGCCGCGCTTGAGCAGGCCGTTGATGAGAACTTCCATCGCGGTGTCGCCATAACGCTCGCCGGCGCTGGCATCGTTGCCACTGTTGTTCTTCGGCAGCAGGAAATGGTTCAGCCCACCGACCCCTGCCTGCGGATCGCGCATGCAGACCGAGATGCACGAGCCCAGCACAGTCGCGACGATCTCGTCCTTCGCCGAGGTGATCTCGTGCTCACCTGGCGCGACCGTGATGATCGTCGCCTCGAAACGGGGGTCGAAATAGCGCCGAGAGGACCGCGTGATACTCATGGGGTTCTCTCGTAGATCGTGCGGCCGATCAGCCTGAGCTGCGGGTGAGGTTGCGGGAGCGACTCGGAATGACCGAGATAGAGGAAACCTCCCGGCGCAAGCAGATCGACGAAGCGGTCGAGGATCGTGGCCTTGGTCCGGGTATCGAAATAGATGAAGACGTTTCGGCAGAAAATGGCATCGAATGGGCCACGCATCGGCCAGTTTTCGATGAGATTGAGCCGCTTGAAGGCGATCAGCCGGCGCAGATCATCGCTGATCCGCGCCTCTCCACGCCCGACCTGCCCGTCCAGGCGCAGCAGCGGCCTGACATCGGCGGGCAGACGCTCGAACAGCTCCGCCGGATAGATGCCCGCTTCCGCCCGGTTGAGGATGTCCGTGTCGATATCAGTCGCCAGAATGCGGAAATCGAGATCGCTGCGTGAGCCGATGACGTCGCGCGAGACAGCCGCAATGCTGTAGGGCTCCTCGCCGGAGGAGCAGGCAGAGGACCAGATCCGGATACGCCCGCGCCGGCCGCCGCGTTCCTGAACCAGCCTCGGCAGCACATCGCGGCGCAAATGGTCGAAATGATGCCGCTCGCGGAAGAAGGCGGTGTGGTTGGTGGTGACCGCGTTGATCAGCTCGGGGATCTCGTCCTGCGCGCCCGGCGTCTTCAGGAAGGCGCAGTACTCCGCGACCGAGCCCATTCCCAGCGCCTTGACGCGTCGGGAAAGGCGACCGCGCGTCATCGCTTCCTTGTGTTCGCGGATGACGATGCCGGCATGCTCGTAGACGAGCTTCGATATGAAGCCCATGTCCTCACGCGTCAGCGTGGCTTCGGGAAGACCTTGAGGCGCGAGCATCACTGTGAACCTGACAACATCGAACTAGAACTCGGCCCAATCATCGACACGCCCATTGGCGATGCGGCGCGGCGCTGGACGGACCGCCGGGGCTTTCGTCAGTTCCGGCCGACGCGACTCCGGGCGGCGGACCGCCGGCGCGACACGCGCCTGCTCGACGAGCGCTGCAGCCGCAAGTCGCTGCAACCGGGCGGGCTCGGTCTGCGCAGCATGAACCGACGGCGCAGCGAACCCTTCCTCGATGCGGAAGACGGCAACAAGCTGTTTCAGCCTGTCGATTTCCGCCATCAGTTCATGTGCCGATGACGCACTCTGCTCCGCCAAAGCCGAGTTCTGCTGGGTCATCTCGTCCATATGGGCGACGGTCTGGCTCATCTCCTCGATGCCATGGGCCTGCTCGGCGGTCGCGGAAGAGATCTCCGCGACGGTCGCAGAGACCTTGCTCGCAGCGGCCACGATCCGCTCCAGAGCTTCACCGGTGCTGCGTACGAAGCGCACGCCCTCGCCGACCTGCTCGTTGGAGGTCGCGATGAGACCCTTGATATCCCGCGCAGCCTGAGCGGAACGCTGTGCCAGGGCGCGCACTTCGGAGGCCACAACGGCAAACCCCTTGCCCGCATCACCGGCCCGCGCAGCCTCGACCGCCGCATTGAGCGCCAGCAGATTGGTCTGGAAGGCAATACCGTCGATCACAGAGACGATCTCCGAGATGCGGACGGAGGACGTTTCGATCCGTTCGATCGCGCCAACCGCCTGGGACACGACAACCCTGCCGTCATTGGCCACATTCATGGCCTCTCCGGCCAGCTGGGTCGCCTCGCGGGAGCGGGCCGCGCTCTGCTTGACGGAGGCTGCCAGCTCCTCGGTCGTCGCGGCAGTTTCCTCCAGATTGCCGGCTGTCGCTTCAGTCCGCCTGGCAAGGTCGCCTGCGCCGGAATTGATCTCGATCGCGGCTCGCGAAACATTGCCTGCCGTCAGTTGGATGGTCGAGACGGTCTGGCCGAGATGGGCGAGTGCTCCGTTCAGGCTGCGCTTCAGCTCTGCGAGGCGGCCGCGATAGTCCCCCTCCATGCGGTGGCTCAGGTCACCCTCAGCCAGTCCACCGAGCACGCTCGAAAATTCGCCGACCGCGCCTTCGACCAGGGTATTGATCTGATTCAGGCCCTCGGCGATGCGAGCCATCGCCTCCGGCTTGCCCGCTAGCGGAATACGACGCGAGAAGTCGCCCTCGACGGCCGCCGAGACGACATCTGCAACCTCGTTGGCGGCKGCAAGTTCGTCGGTCAGTTCCAGCCATTCGACGGCGGTGCCGAGACGCTCGCCATTGGCATGCAGGACAGGGCTCAAAGACAGCGAAATAGTCCGCCGGCCGAGCGCATAGCGGATCGCGCGGGCCCCGCCGACATCATGCCGCCCGAACACGGCGTCGCCATAGACGGCATCCATGACCCGGCCAAGCATGTCCTTGGCCGAGCAGCCCGGGAAGGCCGTGCGAAAATCCTCCTGGGCCTCGGCAAAGAACTTCAGCAGCGACTTGTTGACGTAGACGACGCGGTTCTGCCGATCGCAGACCATGACATTGGTGCGGCAGTCATCGAGCGCGGCACGGATACGCGCAGCTTCGACCCCTGTCTCGTGAATGCTCTTCAGGGCGCGGGCAAGGTCGCCGATCTCGTCGCCGCGGGCGAGGCCCGGGATCGCGGCGTTCTCGCCCTGGGCCAACAGGCCGACCGCATCGCGCATCTCGACGATGGGCCGGTAGATCGAGCGCGCCGCAAACCAGCCGACGGCCGCGATCGCGACCAGCGAAACGGCGCTGATCCCCAGCATCTGCGGAATGGCCGATCGCACGGCACCGTCGATATCGGCGGCGCTCAGCCCGAGCTGCGCGAGGTCATTCAGCCGCCCCCAGGCGACATGATAGGCGGCGGCGCCGATGGCGCCGCCCGAAACGAAAGCCGCGCCGAGAAACATCAGCGGCAGCCGTACCGAGAGTCTCGAAAGGGAACCGGCGAAGCTGCCCATGTTCTTGTCGTGTCTTTCTTGGCGCGTTGGCCTTCCCCGGCTCAGTCATCTGGCGCGTTGCCGCGTCAGATGATGATCAAGCCGCCCGGGTGGTCCGAGCGAGAGGGGTTTCCGCCCCGCCTTCGCGGATCACGGCCGCGAGGTCGAGCAAGGCGACGATCTCGGTGTCGAGCAACACGAGGCCTTCGATCAGGCCATGCTCGTCACGCTCCAGATCCGGCGCCGGGCGAACCGCGCTGACCGGAACATCGACGATGTCGGAGACCGAGTCGACCAGCAGGCCGGCGGTCTTGTCCTCGACATCGACGACGACGATGACGTGGGTTGCCGTGGCATCGGTGACACCGAGGCCGATCGAGGTGCGCAGGTCGTAGACCGCGAGAATGACGCCGCGCAGATTGAGCACGCCGCGCACATGCGGAGCCGCATGCGGCAGGGGCGTGGTCACCTGCCAGCCCTTGATTTCACGAACCATGCCGACATCGATGCCGAAAGTCCGATCACCGACGCGGAAGGTAACGATACGACGCACGGCTGATTCAGGCTGCGCCGACGAGAAGTGCTTTTCGCCGAGTTGAAGGGTCATGATCATCCAGCCATTTTCAGTTCGGGAGCGGGTTGCCGGCTGCCGGTCGCGGCCAGCCTCAGCATCGAGTCGACATCGAGGATCAGGGCGACGAGGCCGTCGCCGAGGATGGTCGCGGCGGATGCGCCGTTGACCGCGCCGTAATTCGCCTCGAGGCTCTTCACGACGACCTGCTGCTGGCCGACGATCTCGTCGACCGCAATTCCGACATTACCGCCGCGCTCGGTTTCGGCGATGATGATGATGTTCTCGTCGCGCTGCCCGGACGAGCCCATCACGGCGCCGAGCCGGTAGAGCGGTGTGACCTCACCGCGCCAGCGCAGGACTTCCTGGCCGAAGGTGAGATGCTCGATCGGCGTATTGGCGAGGTGCTGGGTCTCGATCACACTCGCGATCGGGATGACGTAGCGATCGTCACCGCAGCGGATCACCATGCCCTCGAGCACGGCGAGCGTCAGCGGCAATGCCAGGGTGAACTTGCAACCGCGGCCGGGCTCGGAATCGACGCTGATGCGGCCGCCAAGCGACTCGACATTGCGCCGCACCACATCCATGCCGACGCCGCGGCCCGAGATGTCGCTGACGGCCTCCGCGGTCGAAAGCCCGGCGGCGAAGATCAACTGGTCGATCTCCTCGGGTGCAAGCTTTTCATCGGGGCCGACAAGACCACGCGAACGGGCCTTGCCCAGTAGCTTCTCGCGATTGATGCCGCGCCCGTCATCGGTGACGGAAATCACGATGCGCCCGGCCCGATGTTCGGCGGTGAGCTGGATCGTACCCTCCGGCCCCTTGCCTGCTGCCAGGCGTTCCTCCGGCGTCTCCAGGCCATGATCCATCGAATTGCGGATCATGTGAGTCAGCGGATCGGCAAGCTCTTCGATGATCGTCTTGTCGACCTCGGTGTTTTCGCCTTCGAGTACCAGGCGCACTTCCTTGCCCAGGGTCTGCGCAAGCTCGCGGACGAGGCGCGGCATGCGCTGGAACACGGCCTTCACCGGCTGCGCGCGCACGGCCATGACATGGTCCTGCAGCTCGCGTGTCTGGCGCGACAGCGTCAGGATGCCCTCGGCGGTCTTGGCATAGACGTCATAAGGCAGCGAGCGCACGCATTCGACCAGCATGGACTGGGTAATGACGATCTCGCCGACGAGATTCATCAGCTTGTCGATGCGGTCGAGATCGACACGAACGCTGACGGCCTGGCGTTGGCGGGCCGCAGGAGCATCATTGGCAGGAGCACGAAGCGCAGGACGCGGCACCGGCGGAGCCGCCGCCTCGACTGGGGCCGGCGCAGGAGCCGGCACAGGAACGGGTTCCGGCGCAGCGGCCGGAGCAGGCCCGAGCTTCGCCAGGATTGCCGAGAGATCGGCAGCAACCGACTGCGGCACCTCTGCTTCGACGGCAGCGACTGGCGCGAACGAGACCACATCGTCATTGGCCGGCTCGGGCATCGCCTCGATCTCGAACTCCTCGGTCGCGAGGGTGAAATCGAACTTGCCGTGCAGCTCTTCGACCGACAACTGCGTGCGCAGGTTCACGGCAAAGCGCATCCAGCAATCGGTGACGTCGAGTTCCTCCAGCGACGGCACGTGGCTCAGGTCGCAGGAGACGGAAACGATATCCTCCGGCGGCAGAGCCGCCAGCACGACGCGGGGTTCGATCACACGGCGGAAGAGGTCGCGATCCGGCGTGATGCGCAGGCACATCTCGCTGCCGGCCTTCACCGGCTCGGCCGGAGCGACGGCGGCAACTGGCTCGTCGTCCCAGCCGTCATCGATCGGCTTCACGGGCGCGGCGGACTTCGCCTCGACCATCGCAAGCAGATTGCCGAGCGCTGCGATACCCGGCGGGGCGTCGTCGCTCGCAGGCGCGGAGGCCGATGGCACTGGAGGTGCGGAAGCGGCAGCGGCAGGAGCTGCTGCGACGGGTTCGGCCTGCCCGACACGTTCCAGCGCCTCGAGCAGATCAGGACGCGGGCGGGCCGGTTCGTCATTGCGCGCCGCCGACACCAGATCGGCAACGGCATCCGAGCAGCGCAGGAACAGTCCGAAGGGAGCGTCCTCGATCGCGACACGCCCCGAACGCAAATGATCGAGCGAGGCCTCGAAGACATGGGCGAAGGCGACGAGCTCCGTGCAACCGAAGGCCCCTGCCCCGCCCTTGATCGAATGGATCGCGCGAAATGCGGCGTTGACGTCCTCGGGCTCGCGTGAGCCCTCATCAAGCGCCTGAAGCTTTTGCTCCAGAGCGCCGAGAAGCTCTTCGCATTCCTGGAAGAACGTTTGTTTGAGTTCCGCTAACGGATCCATCGGCCAGCCTTAGTTCTGATAGCGAGCAACGAGGCCGAGCAGGGTGTTGGGCTCGAACGGCTTGACCATCCAGGCGCTGGCACCGGCGCGCCGGCCCTCCGCCTTGATCTCGGCGCCGTTTTCCGTCGTCAACACGATGATCGGCGTATTCTGGCCGGCCGGTCGGGCACGGCAGGCGCGCGTGAACTCGATTCCGTCCATCAACGGCATGTTGAGGTCGGTGATCACCAGATCGGGCTGGAACTGGTCGAACTTGACGAGGCCGTCCTCGCCGTTCTCCGCTTCCGCCACCTCATGTCCGGCATTGCGAAGCGTCAGGCTGAGCAGACTGAGCAGGGTCTTCGTATCGTCGATGGCCAGGATTCGCATCGATATCACTCCAGGACGAGAGCGCTTTGGGCAGGATCGAAGCCGATCGCCTGCAGGGACTTGCGGCACTCTTCCGAGGCCGCCTTGAGAGTGACGCTGAGCCCCTTTGCCTGCGCACTGGTCGCGGCGGCATGGAGCAACTGAATCCAGAGGCTGGGCAGGGGGCCAGCTTCAGCGCATTCGACGGCGATGCTCTCCTTCTGCTCCAGCGCGACGAGCAGCTGATTGCGGAAGGCTGCCGCCTCGGAACGACCGAGAAAGGCTGGAAGCGAGACGGTGATGACCACGGCGGCGGGACCCATGATTGGCGGATGGAAGATCACGCCAGATTGGTAAAAATTTCGCTAATCGGCGGCACCCCGGCATCAACCCTTTGGGCGTTTCCGAGGCAGATGTGGTCAGAACATGGCATTGCTGATGGCACGCGGAACGAGCGAGATGCTGCCGTTCTGCTCCTTGTACTTGCGCGGGATGTTGATGATCCCGGACAGGTGCAGCCAGAGCGCGTTGGGCGAGATCGGCTTGGTGATGATCTCGTGCGCCCCGAGCTTGGCCGCCTGCACGACCGAGCGGCGGTCGGGGCGTTCCATCATCACCAGGACCGGAGCCTTGGCGAAGGGCGAAGTCTTGAACGAACGGATCGACGCCAGGCATTTGACACTGCCGGAATCGGGCAGGTCCCAGTCCAGGACCACGATGTTCGGCTGCTTCTGGATGAACATCGTTGCGGCCGAGGACAAATCCGGGGCCTCGAAGATGCGGTGGAGCGACGCCTGGTAGAGCATGGTCCGGACGATGCGCCGGTAATGCGCGCTGCTATCGATCAGCAGGACCGAGAGATTGGGAAAAGACGGCGCGATATGCATGACGCTGGACCGGACACTCACTCAACCCGACGCGCCATCCTGGCGCTACGCGTAGTCTTGCCTGCAGGAACGCTCACAGGCCGTTAATGCGGTCGCCTCAAACGCTGAGACCGAAGCGAATTCCGCCCCAATGGCGCCCCTTGACCCAGATCGGCGCGGAGAGGTCCTCCATGACGAGAAACTGGCCGCCGCCCATGTCGCGCCGATAGGTCTGCAGCAGGAAGGGTTTCTGGTTGCGGGCAGCCGCCAACCCGGTGCGATCCGCGAAGACGCGGCGGTTCCGGCAATTCGCGTTGTTCCAGATCGGATCCCGTCCCTGCGCCTGCGAGTACTTGCGGTTATGGGTCGGCAGAAAGCCGTTGCGATCGACGGCCGCGCAGAAAACGACGCGCTTGTCTGCGGCCAGCAGCCTTTCCTGGAGCGGCGGCAGCAGACGATCGGTCAACGCGACGAAACGCGTCATATGCTGCAGGGGGTCCGAGCCGCCGATCGGACGATAGGTCTCATCGAAGAGATCGGCCATCGTGACTTTGCCTTGTGCCACGGCGTCCTCGAAGAGGCCGGAAATGGCTTGCGCCGTCTCCATGGCGGTGGCGATCAGTTCCGATTGCGCGGTGCGCACGCCGGAAGCCGCAATCGAACCGAGGATCGCCTCGCTGATCGAGACGAGCGAAGCCGCCCGGCCCGACGCGAGATCGAGATTGCCGCTCGACTGGTCGACGCCGGCGACCAGCGCCTTGAGATCCTCGCCGACCTTGGCGAAGGCGATGGCATTCTCCCGCGTCGGATTCGAGATCGCATCGATATCGCCGATCAGCCCGACGACCGAGCGACCGAAAATGTCGAGTTCGCCGACCTGCCGGGATATTCCCCTGCTCTCCTCGCTCGCGCGGCGGGCGACCGCTGCATTCTCGAAACTGCGGCGGGCAAGCTGATCGACCGTTTCCACAAGCGCGTCGAGCTGTCGGGTGCTGAGTGCGGTCGCCTCACGCGTCTGCTCGGAGAGTTGCTTCACGGCCGCAGCGATGACCGCAAACCCGCGCCCCGCCGAACCACTCCGCGCCGCCTCGACACCGGCATTGATCGAGAGCAGTTGGATCTCGCGCGTGATCGTCTGGATGGCGTCGCTCGCCTCGCGAACCTTGTGGGCATTGGTGACGGCCTCGGCAAGCGCAGCCGAAATCGATTCGGCCCCCTGGCTCAGCGTCTCGATATCGCTCTGGGCAGCATTCAGCCCCTGCCGAACCGCTCCCGTGACCCGTTCCAGGCCACTCTTGACGACAGACGCCGCCTTCTGAGCGTCTTCCGCCGAACTCTGGATCGAGCGATTGGAGAGCGAAACCTGCTCGACGGACGCAACGACGCGGTGCAGCCCTTCGGCCTGGCCTTCGAGCTGTCGTGTGACATCGCCGATGCGGCCGGAAATATCCGTGATCTCGACCCCGAGCTTGCCGAAGCGCTCCGCGATCTCGCCAATGGCGCGGGCGGCCGCAGTCCCATTGAGCACATCCTCATTGGCCGTCTCCGGCAGCTTGAGCGCCTGTGCTTGCATGGCGAGATGTATCCGGGACCAGAGGAAGCCTCGCTTACCCTAGGCAAAACACGGTAAATCGCGCGTTAACGGCCAGTTCGGCCGTTAACCATCCCTCCGCGTACCGATCACGCTCTGTCGCAGGCGAGGCGGACATCGCCGAAATCGCGCAGCGGGGGGCGTTGCTGCGAACAGCGCTCGACGGCACTCGCACAGCGCGGGTGAAACGCGCAGCCGCTCGGCGGCGCAATCGGGCTCGGCACCTCGCCCGACATCGGCTTGCGCTCCCGGTTCGGTCTCTCGACATCGGGAATCGTCTCGAGCAGCAGCCGCGTATAGGGATGGCGCGGCAGGTTGAAGACCTCATCGGCGGGGCCGGCCTCGACGAAGCGGCCGAGATACATGATCGCCAGATGGTCGGACATGTGCCGAACCACCGAGAGATTATGGCTGATGAAGAGATAGGTCAGGCCGAACTCGGCCTGCAGCCTCACCATGAGATTGAGGATCTGTGCCTGCACGGAGACGTCGAGTGCCGAGGTCGGCTCGTCGCAGACCAGGAAATCGGCCTCGGTCGCCAGTGCACGGGCGATCGAGATGCGCTGCCGCTGCCCGCCAGAGAATTCATGCGGGAAGCGCCGGGCGTCGGCGCGGGACAGACCGACGATCTCGAGCAGATCGCCGACGCGTTCCGTCGCCTCGGCGTCATCGCGGCGCAGCTTCAGCTCGCGGATCGGCTCGGCGATGATGTCGCCGACCCGCCAGCGCGGATTCAGGCTGGCGTAGGGATCCTGGAAGATCATCTGAACGCGTGGCGGACCGAAGCTGCCATCGAGGCGGCGGATATCGGCGAAGCGCAAGCTGCCCTCGGTCGGGCGCTGCAGCCCGACGATCATCCGTGCCAKCGTCGACTTCCCGCAGCCGKACTCGCCGACGATGCTGAAAGTGGTGCCACGCTGGACCGTGAAGGAGATATCCTCGACCGCCCTCAACACACGGCGCGGCTCATGCGAAGCCAGACGGGACAGCCAGGGCGCCGAGACGTCGAAGCGGCACGACGCCGCCTTCACCTCGAGAATGGTTTCGGTTTCAGCCATGAACCAGCTCGCGCAAGGGGAAATGGCAGGCGGCGATATGGAGCCCCGCGCCCAGCGAAGGCCGCTCGTCGCGGCAGCGGTCGCGGCAAGAACCGCACCGCGGATTGAAGGCGCAGCCCTTCGGTATGGCGTTCAGTCGCGGCATGGCGCCGTCGATCTGGTTGAGATGGCGATGGCGCTCATGCACGCTCGGGATCGAAGCCATCAGCCCGGCCGTATAGGGATGGCTGGGGTGGCGCGTCACATCCTTCACAGGGCCGACCTCGACGACCCGTCCGGCATACATCACCGCGACCCTGTCTGCCGTCTCGGCGATCACGCCCATGTCATGTGTCACCAGCATGATCGCTGTGCCATGCTCGCGGCAGAGCCGCTTGAGCAGGCTCATGATCTGCGCCTGGATCGAAACGTCGAGCGCCGTCGTCGGCTCGTCCGCGATGATCAGCTTGGGTTCGGCGCAGAGAGCCAGCGCGATCACCACACGCTGGCGCATGCCGCCCGAGAACTGATGCGGATAATGGTCGATCCGCGTTTCGGCGGCGGGAATGCCGACTTCCTTGAGAAGGTGGAGCGCCCGTGCCCGCGCCTCGCCACGGCTGACCGGCAGATGCGCCAGGATCGTCTCGACGATCTGATCCCCAACCCGGAGCAGTGGATGGAGCGAGGTCAGCGGATCCTGGAAGATCGCGCCGATCTCCTTGCCCCGCACCAGGCGCATCGCCTCGGCTGGGAGATTGTCGATGCGCCGGCCGTTGAGATGGATGCTGCCGCCTGCAACCCGGCCGGGCGGATCGAGCAGGCCGATCACCGCCGTACCGGTCAGGGATTTGCCCGCCCCCGACTCGCCGACAACGCCAAGGATCTCGCCTGGCGCGATCTCGAGCGAAACGCCGTCGAGCGCCGTCAGCGGGCCATGTCGGCCGTCGAAGACGACCTTGAGGTCCCGCACCGAGAGCAGCGACTGGGGCACGGCCATGGCGGTCATGTTCTCTCCTCCCCACGTTCGACCGGATAGCTTGACGAGAAGATCTCGGAAGCCGGCGGGTGGCCATGTGTCCGGCGCGGGTACTGCGCCATCACGCCTTCGAACTGTTTCTGCGCGCGCCGCTTGTCCGCAGCTTCGTCGACGCCCGGGATCTCGCGGTCCTCCATGACGAAGCGGCCGTCGATGATCACCGTCGCGAAGTCGCGGCCGTGTCCGGCGAGCAGCATGGTCTGGATCGGATCGATGACCTGGCCGAGATGTGGCCGGTCGAGATCGAAGACCGTGATATCGGCCCGTGCGCCGGGCTGGAGCCTGCCGAGATCCGGGCGGCCAAGCGCATCGGCACCGCCAATGGTCGCCGCGTCGTAATAGTCCTCGCTGCGCACGCTGGCCGAGCTGCCCGCCATGGTGCGGGCGAGGATCATGCCGACCTGCATGTTCATGATCATGTCCGGTGGGCTGGTATCGGTGCCGAGGCCGAGATTCAGGCCCATCTCGCGATAGCGGCCGAAATGATCGATGGCATTGCCGTGGCGTCCGGAAACCAGAGGACAGTGCACGATGGTCGAACCGGCATCGCGGATGATCTCGAGATCGCGGCCAGGCCGGGAAATGTGCCTGCTGCCGGAGACATAGGTTCCGTGAGGCAGGAGCGTCCGCTCGGTCAGAAAGCCGAGCTTCTCCAGCCATTCCGGCGGGCTCATGCCGTGCTGCGCCAGCACGAGATCGTACTCGATCTTCGACTGGCAGCAGTGCAGCCGCACCGGCACGCCAAGCGTCCGGCCGGCCTCCGTCGTGCGCCGAAGCAGTTCGGCAGTCGAGGTCTCGATCCGGTCCGGCGCGAGCATGGTGCGGACGAGTCCGCCGGCGGCGCCCTCAAAGCGCTCGCAGAAGGCGATCGCGTCCGCGAGCTCGGCAAGGCCGCGAGGCTCGTCATAAGCCGTCGTGATCCTGCCATCGGCCTCGACCACCTGGTTCCCGGTGCGGTAGGCCGGGCCGAGATAGGCGCGCAGGCCGAGTTTCGCCGCGGCTTCTGCCGCATCGGAGAACTCTTCCGGCGTCTCGCCCCATTGCCGGTAGAACAGCGAGGCGATCGGCAGCGCCGTGGTGATGCCATTGCGGATCAACGTCGCGAAGGCATGATGCTTCTGGAAGGCAAGCTCCTCCCGCGAATACATCTCGACCGGGCCGGCCTCGATATAGGAACGCGGCCAGACACGCCCCTTCTTCCAGGCCGGTTGGTTGTCATAGGCGAGGATGGTGGTGTCGAGATCGGAAAGCGCGTCGAGATCGACGAAGCCGGGTCCGATCAGCGCGTTGCCGTAATCGATCCGGCGCATGACCTCGCCGGGGAAGCGATGGCCGATGAAGACCACTTCGCCATTCTCGAAGACGATCTCGCCATTCTCGATGAGCCGATGCCGGCCGTCGCGGTGGCCCACGAGCCAGCGCGCGGTCAGCAGGACCCTGCCCTTGGGGTGCGGCGCGGCCTGCAGCATCAGGGTGCGCTCTTGATCGAGACGCCGTCGCGCGCGACGATCTTGCCGCCCTTGACGACGCGACGCTTCGGCGAGCGGGTCACGATCGCCTCGGCCAGCGTCTCGCCGGGCACGAGCACGAGATCGGCCCGACAGCCCTGGCTCAGCCCGTAGCCGTCGAGTTCCATCACCTTGGCACCCTCGATGGTGCAGACATCGAGCGCGATCCGGAGTTCATCGTCGCGCCGGAAGTTGTTGCGCAGGCCGACGAACATGGCGCGCTCCAGCATGTCGGCATTGCCATACGGCCCCCAGGTGTCGCGGATGCCGTCTGAGCCGGAGCAGACCCGGATGCCGGCCTCGATCAGCCGCTTCACCGGCGGGGCCGGCCTGCTCGCCGGCGCCGTCGTCATGATGGCAATGTCGAGCTCGGCGAGCTGGGCGATCAGCGGATCGATGAGCGCCGGGTCCGGCGTGCCGAGGCAGAAGGCATGGCTGATCGTGACCTTGCCCTTCATGCCGAGTGCCCGTGTACGCTCGATGATCATGTCCATCGAGAAGGCGCCGACCTCACCCGGCTCATGCAGGTGGATGTCGAGCGGCTTGCCGTAGCGCTGGCAGAGCGCAAACACGGCGTCGAGATGGCCCTTGGGATCACGGTCGATCGTGCAGGGATCGAGGCCGCCGACCACTTCCGCGCCGAGCTTCATGGCCTCGTCCATCAGCTCCAGCGTGCCGGGCCGGCGCAGCATGCCGGACTGCGGGAAGGCGACGATCTCGACGTCGATGATGTCGCGATAATCGTCGCGCATCTTCATCACGCCCTCGACGCCCCACATGCCGTGGTCGGTATCGATGTCGATATGGCTGCGGATATGGGTCGAGCCCATCAGCGAGGACTGGATGCTCTGGCGGGCCGATTGCTGATAGGGATCGATGCCGAGCCGACGCTTGTTCAGGCGCTCATTGTCGATCTTGTCGAGAAGTCTCGGGCCAACTTCGTTCTTGTACCAGGGCAGGCCCCAGAGGCTCTTGTCGAGATGGGTGTGAGCCTCGACCAGGCCGGGCAGCAGGATCTCGTTGCGGCCATCCTCGACCACGACACCGGCCGGCGCGGCAAGCCMGGTCCCGAGGCGGGCAATCCGCCCCTTCTCGATCAGGATATCGGTCGCCTCGCCGCCAAGCGGGCGAATATTGCGCAGCAGAAGATCGGTAGCCATCGTTTCCTCGTCAGTTTCTTGTCAGCGGAGTTTCGGATTCAGCGCATCGCGTAGCCAGTCGCCGAGCAGGTTGACCGAGAGCACGATCAGCCCGAGCTGCAGTGACGGGAAGACGACCAGCCACCAGGAGCCGGAGAACAGGTACTGGTTGCCGATGCGGATCAGCGTGCCGAGCGAAGGCTGGGTGATCGGCATCCCGACGCCCAGGAAGGACAGGGTCGCTTCCGACAGGATTGCCAGACCGAGATTGAGCGTCGCGGCGACCATCACCGGCGTCAGGGTGTTTGGCAGGATGTGGCGGCGCATGATTCGCGCCGGCGCGACCTTGATGATGCGCGCAGCGAGCACGTATTCCTTGCGCCGTTCGACCATGGTGGAGGCGCGCACGGTGCGCGCATACTGCACCCAGTTGGTCAGCGAGATCGAGACCACCAGCACCACTGCAGCGAAAGGCTCACGCAGGCCGGGTGGCAGCAACTCGCGGAAGATAGCGCTGACCAGGATCGCCATCAGCAGGGTCGGGATCGAGAGAACGGTGTCGCCGAGGCGCATCAGGAGGTTGTCGATGCGGCCGCCATAGAAGCCCGAGACCAGCCCGACCGTAACGCCGAGCCCCATCGAGACGATCACCGCCGCGATGCCGATCAGCAGCGAGACGCGCGTGCCGTACAGAATGGCCGACAACACATCGCGTCCCTGCGGGTCCGTGCCAAGCAGAAACGGCCACTCCCCGCCGGCCTGCCAGATCGGCGGGATCTCGGCCTTGTCGATGAAGACCTGAGCGAGATCATGCGGGTTCTGCGGCGCGATCAGGGGCGCGAGAAACGCGGTCGCGATCAGCAGCACCAGCACCAGCGTCGAAAGCCAGGCCGCGGGAGTGCGGCAGAAGCTCCAGCCGATATCGCTGTCGAGGAAGCGGCGCAGGCGGCCGGGCTTGGCAGTGGCATCAACGGGCATTGGCGGCTCCCGAAATCGCATCTTCGCGCAGCCTCGGATCGACATAGGCGTAGAGCAGGTCGACCAGCGCGTTCAGTGACACGAAGATGAAGGAGACGACGATCAGATAGGCCGCCATCACCGGGATATCGACGAAGGTCACGGCCTGGACGAAGAGCATGCCCATGCCCGGCCATTGGAAGACGGTTTCGGTCACCAGCGCGAAGGCGATCAGGTTGCCGATCTGCAGACCGGTCACCGTGATCACCGGCATCAGGCAGTTGCGCAGCGCATGGCGGAAATTCACCGCGCGAGCCGGCAGGCCCCGCGCCCGGGCGAAGCGGATGAAATCGGTGCGCATCGTCTCCAGCATCTCGGCCCGCACCAGCCGCATCACCAGCGTGATCTGGAAGAGCGAGAGCGTGATGCCCGGCAGGATCAGCGCCCGCCGGCCGGACGGCGTCAGGAAACCTGTGCTCCACCAGCCGATCTGCACCACCTCGCCGCGGCCGAAGGCCGGCAGCCATTGCAGCGTCACCGAGAAGAGCAGGATGAACAGGATGCCGAGCGCAAAGCTTGGCAGGGAGACGCCGAGCACAGAGACGAATTGCAGCGACTTGGCGAGCAGGCTGTCACGTCTGATCGCCGTGTAGACGCCGAGCGGAATCCCGACTGCGAGCGACAGGAAGGTCGCCACCAGCACCAGTTCGAAAGTGGCCGGGAAGCGCTCCGTGATCAGCGTGAAAACATCCTGCTGATTGCGATAGGAGATGCCGAAATCGCCGCGCGCCGCGTTGCCGACAAAGGTCGCAAATTGCAGGACGAAGCCCCGGTCGAGACCGAGCCGCACGCGCAACTCGTCGCGCTGCGCCTGGCTCGCCTGCTCGTTCAGCATCAGCTCGACGGGGTCGCCGACGAAGCGAAAGATCAGGAAGGCGAGGAAGGCGACGGCGAGCATCACGCCAGCCGCGTTCAGCAGTCGTTTCAGCAGGAAAGCCGGCATCGTCCCCTCCGGTCACAATGGGCCGGGAGCGCCTAAACGCTCCCGGTCGGTCGATGCGGTTCAGCTTACTTCAGCATCGTCAGCCACAGGCGCGGCTTGTTGTCGGAGGCCTGCACGGTCGAGGTCACCGTGTTGCGCATCGCCCAGGCCATCGGCTGCTGATGCAGCGGAATGAAGAGATGCTCTGCCTTGGCGATCTTGAGCGCCTCCATCATCATCGGGATGCGCTTGCTGTTGTCGAGTTCGACGCCGGCCTTGTCGATCAGCGCATCGATGCGCGGATCGCCCCAGTTGCCCCAGTTGAACACGCCGCCCGTGCCGCTCTTCGAGCGCAGCACCTGCACCAGCAGCGAGTAGGCGTCGATCATAGGCTCATTGGCCCAGCCAAAGGAGATCACGTCGAAATCGCCCTTGACGCGTTTCGGTGTCTGCTGGCTGCGCGGGGCGAGGCTGAGATTGGGCTTCAGGCCGGCGCGCGACCACATCGAAGCGACCGCCTGGCAGAACTCCTCCTCGTTGACCAGGCTGTCGGCCTGACAATTGAACTGGAAGGAGAAGCCGTTGGGATAACCGGCGGCCGCCAGCAGCTTCTTGGCCCCCTCGAGATCGAAGGGCAGGCGCACATCCTGGGACGGCTCGTAGCCTGGGATCGCCGGAGCGACCAGCGCGCCGGTATTGCGCGAGAGGCCGCGCATGGCCCGCTTCTGGACGGCATCGATGTCGATCGCGCGATAGAGCGCCTCACGGACCCGGATATCCTTGAAGGGGTTCTTGTCCTTCACATCGCTCTCGAACAGCGCATCCTTCAGATTGAGGGCGAAGAAGACCGAGCGCAGCTCGTTGGTCTGCAGGACCTTGACGTCGGGCGAAGCCGCGAGCCGCGGCAGATCCTGCAAGGGCGCGACATTGGTGAAGTCGATCTCGCCGGAGAGCAACGCGGCGACACGGGTCGAGGCCGAGGTGATCGGCGTGAACTCGATGACGTCGATATTGTGCTGCGGCTTGTCCCACCAGGTCGGGTTCTTGATGAAGATCGTCTTGGCGTCGGCGCGGCGGCTTTCGACCTTGAACGGGCCGGTGCCGTTGGTGTTGTCGGTTGCGTAGCCCTTGATACCCTTGCCGGAATCGGTCGGGAGCGAGGTGTTGTTCGCCTCCATCCACTCCTTGTCGAAGATGAAGATGTTGGTGAGGTCGTTCAGCAGCAGCGGATACGGGCCGTTGACCTCGATCTCGACGGTATAGTCGTCGATCTTCTTGGCGCTCTTGTAGGCCGGCAGATTACCCTTGAGCGGCGAGGTGTCATGCGTGACGCGGTCGAGCGAGGCGATCACGTCGTCAGCGGTGAAGGGGTTGCCATTGTGGAACTTCACACCCTGACGCAGCTTGAAGCGCCAGACCGTGGGGGAGACCGTCTCCCATGATTCCGCCAGGGCCGGCTCGATCTTGAGATCGCCGGTGTAGCGCACCAGCCCCTCATAGACATGATTGAGCACGGAGAGCGTGAACGTCTCGCCGTAGGAATAGGGGTCGAGCGAGGCGATCTCGCGCGACGCGCCCCATTTCAGGGTCTTCGCCTCAGCCGCGCCGTTCAGCGCCAGAGCCGCGACAGCCGCCAACAACCAGTGCTTCTTCATCGATCTCTCCTCTCGATGAACCTGCGGCGCATCTTTGGCGCTCGGTCAGGCTCGGTGCCCCTCGTGAATGCCCAATCCCGCGCCACCCTGGCACTTTGTGCAGCATCTCGTGCGCAATCAACAATCAATATTGCATACGATAGAGATATCGTATTGTATACGATTATCGCAGACAAGGGGAAACTGGAGTGGAGCGGGATCCCGTGACATGGAGTGAGGCTGAGACGGCCGAGCCAGAGCGGAGACGCACCATGCCGACGGAACCCCGCCCTCATGGATTGCGTGCGCAATCCGTGTACAAGGCGCTGCGACGCGCGATCATCGAGCAGGCGTTGCGGCCTGGCATGAAGCTTCCCGAAGACTCGATCGGCGAACAGCTCGGTGTCAGCCGTACGCTGGTGCGCGAGGCCTTCGGGCGGCTCGCCGTCGAGGGCCTGGTCGAGCTCAAGCCCAATCGCGGCGCCTCGGTCGCCTATCCCACCCTGGAAGAAGCCCGCGACGTCTTCGACGTCCGCCGCAGCCTTGAACGGTTGGTCGCCGAGACCCTTGCCGGCCGGCTCACTCCGGCGCAGATCACCGAACTTGAGCACCATGTCCGGCAGGAGGAAGCCGCACATGGACAGGACGGGCCGGAATCAATCCGGCTCTCTGGCGACTTCCACATCCGGCTCGCCGAGATGACCGGGAACGTCCTGCTGCTGCGCTATATCCAGGAGCTGAGCTCGCGCTGCTCGCTGGTTCTGGCGATCTACGGCCGTCCGCATTCGTCGGAATGCGCCGTCTCGGAGCACAGGCAGCTGATCGAGGCGCTGAAGCGCGGCGATGCGAAGCAGGCCGCCGAGCTGATGGATCATCATCTGCAGGCCGTGGTCACGCGCGCCCTGCTCACTCCCCGGGCGGAGCGCGACATCCGCGACCTGCTCGCCCCCTACGCATTGAGCGAAGGACTGACTCCCCCATGACCGCTCAGCCGCGCGTCCAGCCCAAGTCCGACACCCAGCCCTCGATCGTCACCTTCGATTTCGCGTCGCTCACGCCACGCGAGCGCTACAAGCTCCTGATCGGCGCGGTCGTGCCACGCCCGATCGCGCTGGTGACGACGGTCGATGCGCAGGGCGTCGTCAACGCCGCGCCGTTCAGCTTCTTCAACTGCCTTTCGGCCGATCCCGCGATCCTGGCCCTTGGCGTCGAGTATCGCCCGACAGGGGGCCAGAAGGATACCGGTCGCAATGTCCGCGATACCCTCGCCTTCACCGTGAACATCGTCTCTGACGCGCTCATTGCCGGCATGAATGTCTGCGCGGTGCCTTTTGCGCCGGGCATCGACGAATTGCGCGAAGCGGGGCTCGATGCCCTGCCGGGCGTCAAAGTGCCCTGCCCCTGGATCGGTCAGGCACCCGCCGCCTTCGAATGTCGCCACCACACCACGCTCGGCATCGGCAACTCCCGAGAGATCATCCTCGGCGAAGTCGTCTACGCCCATTTCCGGGCCGACATCGTCGACGAACGGCTCCATGTCGACCCGGTCGGGCTCGACGCCATCGGCCGAATGGGCGGTCATGGCTATGCCACGACCCGCGACTATTTCGACCTGCCCACGATGTCGGTCGACACCTGGACCCAGCGCCCGGAAGAGGCGAACCGGCGCACGTCGCTGAAGGACTGAACGTCCGATTGCAGGCTTGCGGAACGATCCGCTGAAGTGGAGGTTGGACAAGGCGCCGGCCCGGGCGCGGCCTCCAGGGACTGCATGACTCTCGATCAATCGCTCTCCATCGCCGTCATCACAACGATGATGGCGCTCTTCGTCTGGGGCCGCCTCCGCTATGATGTCGTCGCGGCGCTGGCACTCCTCGCCGCGCTGGCTCTGGGCCTTGTACCGGCCAAGGACGCCTTCAAGGGCTTTTCCGACGATATCGTCATCATTGTCGGCAGCGCGCTCGTGGTCAGCGCAGCGGTCGCGCGCTCCGGCATCATCGAGCGCGCACTCAGCCATGTTGCGCCCTATGTCCGCTCGACACAGATACAGATCTCGCTGCTCGTGTTCTCGGTCGCGGTGATGTCGGCGATCATCAAGAATATCGGTGCGCTCGCGATGATGCTGCCGATCGCCTACCAGCTCGCCCGGAAGGGTGGAAAATCGCCATCCATCTTCCTGATGCCGATGGCCTTCGCCTCGCTGCTCGGCGGCATCGTCACGCTGGTCGGCACCTCGCCGAACATCATCGTCGCCCGCGTCCGCGAGGAACTGACCGGCCGCCCCTTCGAGATGTTCGACTTTGCGCCGGTCGGCCTCGGTCTCGCGCTCGCCGGCTGCCTGTTTCTATGCGTGGGCTACCGCCTGCTGCCGCGCGACCGGCAAGGCGCAGCCTCGCTCGAACAGGCGCTCGACATCTCCGACTATGTCACCGAGGTTCAAGTTCCCCAGCGCTCGGCGCTTGCCGGCAAAACCATCTCCGAGCTCAAGGCCATTGCGGAGGGTGAGGTCGATGTCGTCGCCATCCTGCGCTCCAAGACGCGGCTGTCCGCCCCGTTCCCAGATGCCGGCCTGCGTCCCGGCGATATCCTGTTGCTGCGCGGCGAGCCCAAGGCGCTTGAGCGCGTGGTCGCGCAGGGCGGCCTCCAACTCGATGCCGACCAGCGCCCGACCCATAGTACGGGCGCGCTCGATCAGATCACCGTGAGCGAGGCGATCGTCGGCCCCGTCTCATTACTGACGGGACGCTCCGTTGGCGAAATCGAGCTACACGAGCGCTATCGCGTCAATCTGCTCGCGGTGAGCCGCTCGGGCGAGCGCTTCCGGGAACGCCTGCGCAACATCACCCTGCGCACCGGCGATGTTGTCGTCCTCCAGGGCGACGAGAAAATCCTGCCGGAGCGAATGCGCGAACTGGGCCTGATGCCGCTCGCAGAACGCGCGCTGACGCTCGGCAGTGCCCGCAGGGGCTGGGTTACCGGCGCGATCCTGCTTGCGACCGTGATCGCGATCGCCTTCAACCTCGTCCCGGTTTCGGTCGCGTTCTTTGCGGCAGCCGCGCTGCTCGTCACCTTCCGAGCGATCTCGCCGCGCGACGCCTATGATTCGATCGAATGGCCCATCCTCGTCATGCTGGCGGCCCTGATCCCGGTCAGCGACACTTTGCGCTCGACTGGAACCACGGATCTGCTAGCCGGCTGGCTCGCGAGTGTCGGCATGCACCTTCCCGGCTGGGGCGCGGTGGCGCTGATTCTCGTCTCTGCCATGGCGGTCACGCCCTTCCTGAACAACGCTGCGACAGTGCTGGTCATCGCCCCGATCGGCGCGAGCTTTGCGAAAAGCCTCGGCTACAGCCCCGATGCCTTCCTGATGGCGGTGGCGATCGGTGCGGCCTGCGACTTCCTCACGCCGATCGGCCACCAGTGCAACACGCTGGTGATGGGTCCGGGAGGGTATCGCTTCGGCGACTACGCCCGGCTTGGCGCGCCGCTGTCGCTGCTGGTGATTCTGCTCGGTGTACCGCTGATCATGCTGGTCTGGCCGCTACGATAGGGCTTTGGCCTCGCGGCGCCGCTGCGGCAGCATGATGGTCCCGGATGCGGCGACCACCAGCACGAGGCCAAGCCAGTCGCTCGGCGTCGGTCGCTCGCCGAGCAACAGCACGGAACCCAGAACGCCGACGGCCGGCACCATCAGCGTGCCAAGGCTGGCAATGCCCGCGGGCAGCCGCGCGATCACCGTGAACCACAGGAAATAGGCCAGCGCCTGTGCTCCCAGGATATGGAAGGTCAACGCGGCGAAGGTCCGTGCCTCCAGCATCTTGGGAACGGGCAGGCCCTCGAAGACCAGCATGCCGATGCCGGCGACAACGCCGCCGATCAGCAGCTGCCACGCGGCGATGGTCAGTGCCGGCGCCGAAACCGGCCAGCGCTTGGTGACGATCGTGCCCAGGGCCCAGCTCACGCTGGCGATCAGCGCGTAGAGCAGGCCGATGGAGAACGAGCCGCTGGCGAGCAATGGCAGGCCGAGGCACAGCAATCCCGCGGCGCCGAGGCCGAGGCCGAGCAGGCGCCTTCGATCAAAGGGCTCGGCAAGGACGAACCGTGCGAGCAATGTCGCCCAGATCGGCATGGTGAAGGTCAGGATCGCCGCCCGCGAGGTCGGCGCGGCGAGCTGTGCGAAGGCAAGCAATACGTTGAAGGCGGCAATCGAAAGGAAGCCGGCAATCGCCAGCCTCAGCCATTGGCCTCTGGGCACCGCCAGAGACTGCCCACGCGCGAGCCCTATGGCGACCAGAGCCAGCCCCGCAAAGCTCATGCCGCCGGCCCGGAGCGTCCAGGGCGCGATCTCGGTCAGCGAGATGCGGACAGCCGGCCAGTTGAAGCCCCAGAGCAGACCGAGCAACGGAACGAGCAGAAGCGAACGGCCAGGGGTTTGCGACATGGCGTGACTATGGCCGAACCGGCGGCGCCATCGTCATGCCAAATCGCGCAGGAGCCGATGCACGTTTATCGCCCCGGCCGCCGCGCGGCGTCACTCCGGGACGCTCTCGACGCCGCACCATTCGGCCACGAACAGGGCCATGGTTCCGGTGATGCGCTTCAGCGAGGCGAGGCTAACCCGCTCGTCGAAAGCGTGGATGTTCTCCGAGATCGGGCCATAGCACAGCGCCGGAATCTTGTCGTAGAGCGCGTAGACGCGGGTATCGAGATAGCCCGCCGTCATGAAGCTCTTCAGTGGTTTGCCGGTCGCGCCCTGATGCGCCCGGCCGAGCACGGCCTCCGCCTCGCTGCCGGGTTCGAGCACATAGCCTTCCGAATAGAAGCCGTTGAAGGTCACGCTCGGCGGATTGTTGGCGAGGAACGAATCGCCACGCGCATGCGTCAGCACGCGGGCCTCGATCCGCTTCGCCAATTCCTCGGCGCTGACCCCGGGATAGAGTCCGATGCGGCAGTCGATCCTGCACCAGCACGGCACGGAGGAGGCCCAGTCGCCGCCCTCGATCTTGCCGATATTCAGGTTGATCGGATGGGCGACGTCCTCGAAATGCTCGCGTCCGGCCTTCTCCGCGTTGAGTTCCTCCTCGAGCTTCCGCAGCGCCCCGATGACGCGATAGGCCCCGTCGATCGCGTTCGCGCCCGCGCCCATCTCGCGCACATGCATCGGCACGCCACGCACCTCGATCTGGAACCAGAGCACACCGGTATTGGCGCGCACCAGCATTTCCTCCTCTGGCTCGGGGATAAGCACCGCATCGGCCTTGTAGCCGCGCAGATGCGTCATCAGCGCGCCGTTACCGGTCGATTCCTCCTCGACCACCGACTGCACGTAGACCGTGGCCGCCGGCTGCAGGCCGATGCGCCGGAGCGCGTCGAGGCAGAACAGGTTGGCGGCATGGCCAGCCTTCATGTCCGCGCCACCACGGCCATAGAGCCAATCTCCCTCGATCACCGGGTCGAAGGGCCGATGCGTCCAAAACGTGTCCGGCCCGGTCGGCACGACATCGACATGCGCCTGCAGGATCAGGGAGCGCCCCTTTTCCTCGCGCGGGTGATGGATGCCGACGACGATCGGCGCATCCGAATGCTCATCGGAGAACGGCGCACCACCGGGATGGGCCGCGATCGCCTCGCGATCCATTCCGAAGCGGTCCATCGTGAAGCCACGCCCCTTCAGCGCCCGGAAGACGAAATCCTGCACCGCGTGTTCTTGCCCGCGCAGCGAGCCGAAGCGGATCATCTCCTGGGTGAAGGCGATTTGCTCGGCAAAGCCGGCCTCCACTGAGGCAAGGATGCGGTCGCGAAGCGCGGGATCGAGAGGCATGGGCAGGTCTCCGGTCGGTTAGGCGGCAAGCAGGTGCTCGCCGTCACGCTCAGCCTTGTGCCGAGCATCCGCGCCTCGCGACGCGGATGGCAGGTGTGGACATGGATGGTCGGGACAGGCCCGACCAGTACGATGAGGCAATGGCCGGCAAGGCTGCGTCACAGCGCGAAGCGGCGGCCGCCGGGCACGGCGGCGAGCAGTTGGCGCGTGTAGTCATGCTGCGGATTGGCGAAGAGCGCAGCCGTCGGGCCGGTCTCGACGATACGCCCGCGCTGCATCACGGCGATGCGGTCGCAGATCTGCGCAGCCACGCGCAGGTCATGCGTGACGAACAGGATCGCCAGGCCGAGCCGCTGCTGGATATCCTTGATCAGCGTCAGGATCTGAGCCTGAACCGAGACGTCGAGCGCCGAGACTGCCTCGTCCGCGACCAGCACGTCGGGCTCGAGCGCGAGCGCGCGGGCGATGCCGATGCGCTGGCGCTGCCCGCCCGAGAATTCATGCGGGTAGCGGTCTATCGCATTGGCCGAGAGGCCGACGAGCTCAAGCAGCTCCCTTGCCCGCCCGAGCGCCTGCGCGCGCGGCGTGCCATGGGCCACCGGCCCGTCCGAGATGATCCGCCCTACCGTCTGGCGCGGATTGAGCGAGGCGAACGGATCCTGGAAGACCATCTGGATGCGCTTGCGATGCTCGCGCAGCGCTGCCGGACCGAGATCACTCAGGACGAGGTCTCCCAGGGCGATCCGCCCGCCATCGGGCTCGATCAGCCTGAGGCAGCAGCGCCCGACCGTCGACTTGCCCGACCCGGATTCGCCAACCAACCCAAGCGTTTCGCCGCGAGCCAGGGTGAAGCTGATATCGTCGGCAGCCTTCACCTCGCGACCGGGCCGGAAGAAGCTGCGCTTGCGATAGACCTTGCCGAGTTTCTCGACGCTCAGCACAGGCACGGTCTCGGCGATCGGCGGGCGCTCCGGCGGCGTCATCGACGGCACGGCCGCGAGCAGCCGCTTCGTGTAGTCGTGCCTCGGTTGCGACAGCACGGCATCGGCCGTGCCCTCCTCGACGAGTTTGCCCTGCTGCAGCACGGCGATGCGATCGGCGATCTCGGCAACGACGCCGAAATCATGGGTGATGAAGAGCACCGCCGTTCCATGCTTGCGACGCAGATTGTCGATCAGCTTCAGGATCTGCGCCTGCGTGGTCACGTCGAGCGCGGTGGTGGGCTCGTCGGCGATCAGGAGCTTCGGCTCGAGTGCGAGCGCCATCGCGATCATCACGCGCTGACGCTGGCCGCCGGAAAGCTCATGCGGATAGGCCTTGGCCAAGCGTTCGGGGTCGGGCAGGCCGACCTCGGTCAGCAACGCGAGCGCACGGGCACGGCGCTCGGCATTGCTGTGCAGGCCATGCGCCTCGAACGTCTCGACGATCTGGTCGGCCACCCGCATCACCGGGTTGAGCGAGGTCATCGGCTCCTGGAAGATCATGCCGACCTCACGGCCGCGCACGTCCTGCATCGCAGCCTCGTCGAGCGCCAGCAGATCGCGACCCGCAAGGCGGATCGCACCCGCAGCGGGCTTCACCGCCTTCGGCAGCAGCCCCATCACCGCATGCGCGATCATCGACTTGCCGGAGCCGGATTCGCCGACGACGCAGAGCGTTTCACCGGGAGCGATGGTCAAAGAGACATCCTCGACCGCGAAGGCGCGGTCGGCGAGGGCCGGGAGAGCTAGCTTCAATCCCTCGATCGCGAGAACGGGCGTCGTCATCACTCCCTCCCCCGCGCCAGACGCGGGTTCAGCGCGTCGTTCAGCCCCTCGCCGGCAAGATTGAGCGCAAGAACCGTGAGGAAGATCGCAAGGCCGGGGAAGAAGCTGATCCACCAGGCATCGATCAGGCGAGTGCGCCCGGCACCGACCATATAGCCCCAGCTCATCAGGTTGGGGTCGCCCAGCCCGAGGAAGGAGAGCGAGGATTCGAGCAGGATCGCCGAGCCGATCATCAGCGAGCCCATCACGATGATCGGCGCGATGGTGTTGGGCAGCACCTGGCTGAAGATGATGCGCGGCGTCGACTGGCCGATCGTCACGGCGGCCTGCACGTATTCGCGCGTCTTCAGCGACAGGACCTCGCCACGCACCAGTCGCGCCACGGGCGGCCAACTGACTACCCCGATCGCGAGCACGATCGAACCAAGCTGTGGTTGCAGGATCGCGACCATGACGATGGCGAGTGCGAAGCTGGGGATCGTCTGGAAGAACTCGGTGAAGCGCATCAACGCATCATCGACGAAGCCGCCCGCATAGCCTGCAATCGCGCCGAGCGGCACGCCGATCAGCAGCGCGACCACCGTCGAGACCACGCTGATCATCAACGAGACACGCGCGCCATGCACCAGCCCTGAAGCGATGTTGCGCCCCAGCGTATCTGTGCCGAGCGGGAAGCGCTCCATGGCGAAGGGTGCAAGGAACGGACGGCCGACCGTGCGCCATGGCGATTGTGGAAAGAGCGACGGCGCCAGCAAGGCGAAGACGATGACGACGAGCAGGATGATCAACCCGACCACCGCCCCGCGGTTGCGCGCGAAACGCTTAAGGAAGCTCATGATGTCGCCTCGATGCGCGGGTCGGCCAGCCGGTAGACCAGGTCCGTGAGGATATTGAAGCCGACGACCATGGCCGACGAGACGAAGAAGACACCGAGCAGCACCGAGTAATCGCGCTGCACCAGGGCATCGAACATCAAGCGGCCGATGCCGGGCCAGGCGAAGACCGTCTCGGTCAGCACGGCCCCGCCGACGAGCTGGCCCGCCTGCAGGCCAGCCAGCGTCACGACCGGAAGGATAGCGTTGCGCGCGACATGCCGGCGCGAGACGACCCCGGGTGAAAGCCCCTTCGCGCGCGCCGTCTTGACGAAATCGGCACCGGCAATCTCCAGCATAGAGGCCCGCATCATTCGCGCGTAGAGCGCCGTGAAGAACAATCCGAGCGTCAGCGCCGGCAGGAAGAGATGCTGCGCGATATCGAGCGCCCGAGCGAGGCCGGTATAGTTCGCGCCGATCGTCTCGAAGCCGACATTCGGCACGAGGCCGAGCTTCAGCGAGAAGACGATCTGGCTCATCAGCGCGATCCAGAAGAGCGGTGTCGCGTAGAAGACGAGGGCAAGCGTGGTGATGACGCTGTCCTGCCAGCGCCCGGCACGCCGCGCCGCAAGCGCGCCCATCAGGACGCCCAACCCCAGCGAGACGAGAAAGGCTGCGCCGGTCAGCAGCAGGGTCGCGGGCAGTCGGTCCAGGATCAGCTCGAGCACGGGCCTCTGCTGGCGATAACTGAAACCGAGATCGAGCGAGGCATAGCCCTTGAGATAGATCCAGAGCTGTTGGATCAGCGGCTGGTCGAGGCCAAAGCGCGCCCGCAACTGCTCGAGCAGCACCGCATCGGCCGCACCGGCCTCTCCCGCGAGAACCTGCGCGGGATCGCCCGGTGCGGCGCGGATCAGGAAGAAATTCAGGATCGCGATGGCGAAGAGGACGACGATCCCCTTCACCAGCCGGCCCGCGAGAAATTGAGCGAGGTTCATCAAAATCCTTCGGCGCTACGGACGGGCAAGATGACCGGTCCGCGTCTCCCCGAAAGGAGCACGCTCAAACCCGGGATGGTCTTCAGGAAGAGGCGCGTCACAGAGTAGTGGCGTCATGTCGTCCCGGATCGCCGCGACGCGACGTCCGGGACGGCAATGGCCTCACTCCTTCCAGGCGTCGCGGAAACCGTCATCCACGCCAATGCCGGTGGTGACGAGGTTCTTGACGTTGCAGCGATAGATCGTCGGGAAGTCCATCTCGAGCAGCCAAAGTACCGGCAGCTCGTCTGCCAGCAGCTTCTGCACCTTGGTATACAGCTCCTGGCGCTGCGCATCTGTCGGCGCGACGGCCGCCTCGGCGAAGAGCTTGTCGACCTCCGGGTTCGAATACCCGCCGACATTGGCGAAGGGATTACCCTTGGCGATGTTGCTCGAGATGTAGCTGCGCGCCACACCCATCGCCGGATCGCCGAGCTGGTAGAGGAAGTTGAAATTCAGGTCGAAGTCCCAGTTGCTGGCCTTCTGGGTCCAACCGGGCACGTCGGTGTTTTCGATCTGAATCTTGACCCCGACATCCTCGAGATTCTGCTTGATCGCCTCGGACCAACGGCTCCAGGTCTCGCCATAGGGCAGGTTGAGCAGCTTGATCGTCTCGCCCTTGTAGCCAGACGCCTTGATCAGCTCCTTCGCCTTCGCCGGATCGAAAGCATATGTCGGCACGTCGGACGAGTAGAAGCGCGTCTTCGACGAGATCGGCCCTGTCGGCAGCTTGCCGAGCCCGCCCCAGACCACATCCTTCCCGAATTCGCGATCGATCGCGTACATCAGGCCCTGGCGGAATTGCTTGTTGCCGAGGATGCCGTTGCGCACATTCGGCGTCAGCCAGGCATGCGGGGCGAACATCTCCCAGCCGTTGGTCGTCATGCAGGTATTGGGCAGCTTCGAGAGCCGCGCCACGTCGTAGACATCGACAGAGCCCCCGGTCAGCACGTCGACCTTGCCGGTCTCGTACGCCACCGCGCGCGCCGCCGCATCCGGGATGATCTGCCAGTAGATCTCGTCGAGGTTCGGCTTGCCCTTCAGCCAATAGTTCTCGTTCTTGACGAGGTGGATATAGGAGCCCTTCTTCCACTCCTTCAGCTTGAACGGACCGGTGCCGATTGGCGTGTTGTTCGCCGGATTCGCCCGATAATCCGTGCCGTCATAGATGTGTTTCGGGATCATCGGCGCCGAAGCGACTTCCTGGGTCATGATCATCGGGCCGAAGGGCTGCTTCAGTGTGATCTTGACCGTGAGATCATCGACCTTCTCGATTTTCTCGACCTGAGCGTTGACGATCGGCCGCCAGCGCGGATGAACCTCGCGCAGGAACTTATCGAGGGTGAACACGACGTCGTCCGCCGTGAAGGGCTTGCCGTCATGCCAGGTCACGCCCTCCTGGAGCTTGAAGGTGTAGACCTTCGCGTCAGGAGAAATCTCCCAGCTCTTGGCGAGCGATGGCTGCGGATTGAGCTTCTCGTCGTAACGCAGCAGCGACTCGTAGATATTGCCGGCGACCATGTTGGTCGGGCCATTCTGGTTCAGCCCCTGCATCAGCATTGGAGGCTCGGGCTGCACCACGACATGCACGGTGCCCCCCTTCTTCGGCTCCTGCGCGGTGGCTGCCCCGAGCGCGAGCACTGAAGCGGCAAGCGCCAGGCCAAGTCTCAATCCGGTCATCGTTGTTCTCCCGTTCCCCTGTGCCGGTTCCGGCAGCTGCGTGAGCGCACCGGGCACGGCCTCTCTTTTCGACTGGCATCGCGGCCTACCGGGATCGCACCCGAACATGTGCCGATTAGCAAGCTCCGCGCCATTGAAAGCCAGAGTCAAAATTCGTGTCAATGACTGACATGGCGTGTTATTAGACGACACGATGAAAAGTCAGGCGATTGGCGCTGCGAGAGGGCCGATGAACAGCGCAGGCGACAGCCGGACCGCGAAACTTCCGCCGGGCGTCCCGATCGTCAGGGCGCTCGACCGGGCCATTGCCCTGCTCCGCGCCTTCCGCCCCGAGCAACCACGCCTCGGGCTGAGCGAGCTCGCTCGCCAGGTCGGACTCGACAAGGGCACGACGCGGCGGCTGCTGCAGACATTGCAGCTCAACGAACTGGTCGAGCACGACGAACGCTCGCAGACCTATGCATTGGCGGTCGGGCTGATCGAACTCGGCAGCGCCGTCACGACCGGGCGCGAGCTTCGGGACGTGGCCGGCCCCTATCTGACCGAGATCGCCGAGAAGACCGGCGCGACCTCGTTCCTATGGGTTCATATCTCGGGCCGCGCACTCTGCGTGGACCGCGTGCGCGCCTCACTGCCGCATGTCGATGCGACATGGTTCGCGGTCGGTGCTCAGGCGCCGCTGAACTGCGGCGGCGGCCCACGGGTGATCCTGGCCTATCTCGACGAGGCGCAGCGGCGACAGGCACTGGCCCTGGAACTGCCAAAGCGCGCGCCGGCAAGCCAGACGGACCCCGACCTGCTCTGGCGCGAGGCTGATCGTATTCGCGCGCAAGGCTGGGAGCTGGCCGCCGACGACTTCTTCATTGGCTTGACGGGCGTCGGCGTACCGATCTTCGACCGCAGCGGCGCGCTTGCCGGCGCACTCAGCATCTCGTCGCTGACCTCGATCGTCGCACCTGAAGGGCGCCCAGCGCATCTCGATGCCTTGCAGGACGCTGCCATGCGCATCGGGGCGCGCCTTCTCCCCGCCTGATCGACGTCTGCCTAAGCAGCAGGCTAGGGAAAGGCAGCTGATTCCTGTATGGGACGCAAGGCGCGCGACGAACCCGCCAATCGGCGAGCGCGCTTGCCGACTGGAGCCGACGCTCGGGCTCTCAAGGGCTTCGAGCGTTCATTTCGCTGCAATGAAGCATGGCCATCACCGCTGAGGCGGTCAATCCACGGCCTTTAAGGCGTTGGACGGCTATTCGATATTGATTTGCCGGCTTTCTAACATAGGTTCTGTTTACGGATGGGAGGGCACAGGTTTCGATGAAGAAGGCGAAGTCAGGATTGGGGAAGCCGCGCTCGCAGATCGCCGCGCTCCCCATCCGCCGATCGCCGACGGGGGAGCCGGAGCTTCTCCTGGTCACGACACGCACGACGCGGCGATGGATCGTTCCCAAGGGCTGGCCCATCAAGGGCAAGAAGAACCATGAGGCTGCGGCGATCGAAGCGCGCGAAGAAGCCGGCGTGATCGGCAAGGCCCACAAGAAGCCCGCGGGGCGCTACATCTATTGGAAGCGGATGAGCGACCACTTCGTTCTCTGCAAGGTGGCGCTCTATATTCTTGATGTCGAGCGTCGGCTTGAAAAATGGGCCGAGCACAATCAGCGGCTTTCGCACTGGTTCACGCTTGAAGATGCTGCCGAGATTGTCGACGAGCCCGGCCTGAAGGCTGCGATCCGCGCGCTGAAGTTGAATTGACCGACGCTGCGGGTTGCGCAGACTCAGCGCCCCTCGGCGGCGCCTCCTGATCCCGGTCACCGCCCGGTCAGGAACAGGCCGGAGACAAAATAGGCGATAGCCGAGATCAGTCCTGCCATCGGCATCGTCACGATCCAGGCGAAGACGATGCCGCGAGCCACCCCCCATCGCACGGCCGTCACGCGCCGGGCGGCGCCGACACCGATGATCGCGCCTGTGATCGTATGCGTCGTCGAGACGGGGATGCCGAGATAGGTCGCCATGAACAGCGTGATCGCGCCGCCCGTCTCCGCGCAGAAACCCTGCTGGGGTGAAAGCCGGGTGATCTTCGAGCCCATGGTGTGAACGATCCGCCAACCTCCACAGAGCGTGCCGAATGCCATGGCCGCCTGGCAGGAGATGACGACCCAGAACGGCACCGAGAACGTCTCGCCCATCATGCCATGCGAGAACAGCAGCACCGCAATGATGCCCATCGTCTTCTGCGCATCATTCGCCCCGTGTCCGAGCGAGTAGAGCGAAGCCGAAACGAACTGCAGCAGCCGGAAGGTGCTGTCGACCTTGATAGGGGCCACGCGCAGGAACACCCAGGAGACGATCAGGACGAGGACCAGCGCCAGGGCGAAGCCGATGGCCGGAGACATGAAAATCGCGACGAAGGTCTTGCCGAGCCCCCACCAGACGATCGACGAGAAGCCAGCCTTGCTCAGCCCGGCCCCGACCAGTCCGCCGATCAGTGCATGCGACGAACTCGACGGAATGCCTGCAATCCAGGTGACGACATTCCAGACGATGGCGCCGGTCAGGGCACCGAAGATGACACGGTCATCGACGATGGCGGTCTGGACAATGCCGGACCCGACGGTCTCGGCGACATGCAGGCCGAAGAACAGGAACGCGATGAAATTGAAGAAGGCAGCCCAGAACACCGCCCAGCGCGGCGCCAGAACCCTGGTCGAGACGATGGTCGCGATCGAATTGGCCGCATCGTGAAGTCCGTTCAGGAAATCGAACAGAAGCGCGACCGCGATCAGGAAGACCAGGGCAAAGGCGACGCTTGAGAAATCCACCGGGCCAACCGCCTAGAGATGTTCGAGGACGATACGGCTGACGCGCTTGGCGACATCCTCGAAACGGTCCACCACCTTCTCGAGATGGTCGTAGATCTCTGCGCCGACGATGAAACCCATCGTGTCCGAAGTCTGGTGCGCCTTGAACAACGCCTTCAGGCCCTGGTCGTGCAGTTCGTCGGATCGCTCCTCGATGGCCCGGATATCCTTGGCGAGTGCGCCGATCGAAATCGCATGTTTCTTGATGTCGCGCAGCATCGGCAGCAGCACGACGACGCGCTCGGACGCCTGGACGATGACCGCCCCGAGTTCCTTCATGCAGGGCTCGAAGCTCGTAACCTCGAACAGCGTGATCGCCTTTACGGTCTTCTGCATCTGGTCGATGGCATCGTCCATCGAACCGATCAGCTCCTCGATATCGCCACGGTCGAAGGGCGTGATGAAGGTGCGGCCGACTTCCAGCATTACCTCCGCGGCGATCTCGTCAGCGCGATTTTCCTGGAAAAGCACCTCGGTGCAACCTGCCTCCACCGGGGTTTCGCCCCTGAGGAGGCCGTTCAGGGCCGCGGCACCTGCCACCAATGTCCTGGAATGGCTCTCGAACAGGTCGAAGAACTTGGGCTCCTTGGGCAGGAGCTTCTGAAACCAGCCGAGCATCGGCGCCTCGTTATGTCATCGATCCGTCACAATCGCGATAAGCGGTTGGTATATCGCTGTAAAGCGGCATGCGCGATCGCACGGGGCGTAATCCCGAGGGCGGCCGTCGCTAGGTGATTGAGAGGGAAATGGTGGGCCGGGCCGGATTCGAACCGGCACCGGCGCTGTTATGAGCAGCGAGCTCTAACCGTTGAGCTACCGGCCCGCTCTTCGCCTAACACCCTCGCCTTCTGTCCCGCAAGACCCCAGGTAGCCCCCGCAACTGAAACGGCCCCGCTGCGTCTCGCGAGCGGGGCCGTTAGCAATGGTTGGATGCAGTGGATCGCTCAGGCCGCCCGGGCGACCGACGCCCCGCCGTGCCCGGCGACGTGTCCCTCGCGGAACTGGAAGCGCCCGATATGTTCGGTCAGCGCGCGGGTCTGCTCATCCGTCAGTGCGAGCGCGGCATTCGTCTCCTCGACCAGCGCAGCATTCTGATGCGCCATCGTGCCGATGCCGTCGATCTCGTTGTTGATGGCGGAAACGTCGCTTGCCTGGCTCCGCGCCGTTTGCGAGATGCCGTTCATCAGTCCGGAGAGATCGTTGACCGAGGACACAATACTTTCGAACATCGCCGAGGTCTCCTCGACGAGGCCGACACCGACCGCGACATCGCCATGCGCGGCCTCGACCAGGCGCTTGACGTCGTTCGAGGCATCCGCCGAGCGCTTCGCGAGACTGCGCACCTCGGCCGCGACGACCGCGAAACCGCGGCCGCTGTCGCCGGCGCGCGCCGCCTCCACTGCCGCATTGAGCGCCAGCAGGTTGGTCTGGAAGGCGATCTCGTCGATCATCGAGATGACTTCCGAGATCTTGTCCGACGACGCGCGGATGCGGCGCATCGCGTCCAGCGCCGAGGCGACGACCTTTTCGCCCTGCTGGGCACGCTGCTCGGCGCTCTCGGCCATGCCCATGGCTTGCGAGGCCTCGTCGGCCGTCTTCTTCACGGTGCCCGCGAAGGCGCCGAGCTGATTGGTCGCCATCGAGACAGCGTTGCTTTCTTCCGTCGTACGCTCGGCGAGGTCGGTGACACCATCGAGAATCTCGCTGGTCGCACTGCGCACGGCCGAAACCGTATCCGAAAGACGCGCGAGCGTGCTTTCGAACTCTTCGGCGAGGCCGTTGGCGCCGTCCTTGAGCTCGGCGAAAGCGCCGTGATAGCTGCCCTTGACCCGGGTCGAGAGCTGGCCAGCCGACAGTTCGGCCAGCACTTCGCAGGTTTCCGAAAGCCCGGCCTGGACGGTTTCGAGCAGGGCATTGACGGAACCCGCAAGCGCGTTGAGCTCGGCATCTGCGAAGCTTGCCGAGACGCGGCGGCTGAAGTCGCCGGCGGCCGCGGCCTCGACCACCTGGCCGAAGGCTTCCCCCAGCTCCTGCATCATCTCACGACGGCGCTGCTGCGCCAGGGCCTCGTCCTCGATCTTCGCAGCTTCGGCGGCTCGCAGCGCCAAGGCATTGTCGCGGAACAGCAGCACGCTGCGCGCAATGTCCGAGATCTCGTCATTGCCCTTGGTCTCGACGGTTGCGTCCAGCTGCCCATCGGCAATGGCCCGTGTCGCCGTCCACAGCTTGTTGAGACGGCCGACGATCATCGGGCGGACATAGAAGAGCGAGAGCGCCAGCGCGACGAGCAGCGAGCCGAGGCCGATTGCGCCGAGCCACCACTTGCTGTCCTCGATCAGGTTGCCGGTCGACGTGCCCGCGGAATGCGCCTCGTCACGAGCCGCCTTGACCAGCGTCTCGACCTCGCGGCGCACCACTTCAGCCGCGCGATTGAGGTCCGACAGGCCGGCGCGGATTGCGCCCTGAGTCACGATGTCGCGGTCGCGCACATCGAAAAGGCCGCTGCTTCCTTCGGCGACGTTGAGGATCGCATTGACCGAGCGCACGCGGCCCTGGTTCGGCACGATCTTCTCAGCGTCGGCGAGGCCGGTGCGGACAAGCTTGGCAATGGCCTGGAAGCGTTCGCGCGCGGTTCCAAGCTGCGAGCTGTCGCTGATCTGGGCGATCTCGCGCAGGATGCCGCCGAGCTCGCTGACATCGGCCTGTAGGCTTCTGGCCAGGTCGAAGGCCGTGAAATCGCGGCCGGCGAGCGATTTCAGAGCCGAGGTCAGCTCGTCGCCCGACAGATTGGCCGCATTCTCGATGCCATAGGCAAGATTGAACTTCGCCTCTTCAGCCTCGGTTCCGACAGCCCTGACGAAGTCCTCTCGGGCCTTTCCCAGGGTCTCGATCGCGATCTGCGCCTCGCTGGAGTTGCGCAACCGCTGCCCCGTCAGATCGTTCAGATCGTTGATCTGCCGTGAAAGTTCGTCGATCGCCTTCTGGGCCTTTGCCTTGTCCTGCCCGCGATCGGAGATCTTGCGCAGCAGTTCGAACTGCTTGGCTTCAATGAGATCGAGCTCTCCCGTCAGCTCGGACCGCTCCTTGGCATTCTGGACTTCGCTGAAACGCGCGGCGAGTGCCGTGGATTTCGTCGCCGCCTGCGAGAGCTCGAGCGCCAGCTCGACCACCGGCATCTTGTTCTCGATCATGTCGTTGACCGTCTGGTTCACCCGGCCATAGGAAAACCAGGCGACCGCGGATGCGACGATCGTCAGTACGGTCAGAATGCCGAGCGCGGCATAGATGCGCGCGGCAATGCCGACGCGCAGCGGCGTGCGCTGCCGCGTGGGCTTCTTGACCTTCTTCATAGTCGTTCTCCGGGATGCATGCAGCGCGCGACGGCGGGGCCTCAGGAAGGAAACCGCGACGCAGACAGCGGGGCCCGGCAGGAGCCTCGTTGATCAGGCATGAACAGTTCCCCAGCTCTCTTTAGGTCAGCCCTTAGAGTTAGGCTTCTTGAGCCCTAGGATCGGGGACATGCGCTTAAAAAACGCTTAAGTGAGCGCCCTGTTCTGAATCGCCCGATGGAACGGGCGATTCAGCTTCCGTTAACCTCTTCGAAAGGCCGGCGCGCACCGGTCCGGCTCAATGCGTCAACGTCGGTATCTTGGTTTTGGTTGCGATGGCTTCAGCGAGCTTCTTGACGAGCTGCGTATTGCCTTCAGTCAGCGTGCCTCCTTGAAAGAAACCGGGCCACTTCCTGACTGGCAACCAGTTTGTCGTGCCTGAATCGCCGAAGAAGACCAGCATCCTGTTTTCCTGATCCATCTTGACGCTGGAACTCCACTTGTAATTAAGKCCAGGGGCAGCGGGCGGCGTACCCGTCCAGGTCCGTGGCATGATGTCAGCTGCTGGATAATCAGGATTCTTCAGGGATTGGCTGTGGGATGGCTGGTGCGCATCGGCGTCGGTCCAGACGGCAATGACGTTGAACGATGCCGTGATCACCTGGCCTGCGCTCGCTCCACCGACCACGGCCGCGCCCTTCTTGATCCAGTTCGAATTCATGCCCTCATTGACGCATTCGAGACCCGATTCAGGCAGGTCGCCGCCACCGCTGGCCTGTTCCGGCGAGACGAAGTTCGAGAAGAGCGTCGACTGGTCGGGCAACCTCCAGAACTCGCCCACTTTCATGGGAGGCCGGTCGCCATAGTCCCGAGGGTCTTTTTTTGTGCCGCTATTGCCCCCGAAATCACGGTAGAAAATGGGCTTCACCCGCATCGACTCGAAGGGATCGATCTTCTTCGCCTTCAGCTCATCGTTCAGATTCTTCTCGAAATTCAGGGCAGCGTTCTTCACCGCGTTGAGCGTGTTCTGCATCGACCCGGTCGCGTCGATGCACATCACCAGATCGAGATGGCGGACCTGCGGCCGTGCGATGAGCGCCTTCGCCGTGGTCGCGACCTTGGTCGAGGATCCTCCGATGAAGTTGCCGAACATTGTCTTGACGTTCGCGCTCGCATCCCCCTTCACCGCTGCCGCACCGTCGACGATGGCAAAGCTGGAGATGACGGCGGTGCCGGGAAAGCCCGGCGGCAAGGCCGCCGTTAGGTAGCGGTTCGCGGCGGCAATCCGCTCGCTGTCGCTTTCGTTCAGCTTGGCCGCGGCCAGAACCGCCGAATCGAGGGCGCTTTGCAGATCGATGCGGGCATTCTGGGCCTGCGACGTATCGACGAGAACGCCTATGAGCGCGATCAGCGGAACCAGCAGGATCGCGAAGATCATGGCAATGGCACCGCGTTCGTCTCCGCGCAGTCGGGACGACAAAACGCTCAGTTTGCGGAGACGAAGAACGACCGAGCGATGCATGGCGATGGTTGTCCAATGGAGTTTGACCCATGGAAAGAACCATCTGGCCCTGTCACAATTGTTAATGCGCTGCTTCAACCTCTTGGCGCAGTGAAGAATCCTTTAGCGTGATCGCAGAAACCTGGCAGCAACCCGGCGCTCATGCGCCCGGAAGGGGCGGCACTGGCCGCGGACGGCCGTCCTCGTCGATCGCAACGAAGGTGAAGGTCGCATCGGTGACCTTCTCGTGCAGGGTCGTCCGAAAGCGCTTCGCCCAGGCCTCGACATGGATCTTCATCGAGGTCCGGCCAACGGATTCGACTTGGGTGTAGACGCTGAGGACATCGCCGACCTTGACCGGGCGGATGAAAGTCATGGCTTCGACCGCGATCGTCACCACCCTGCCCTGTGCACGATCGACGCCGGCTATTCCACCGGCCGAATCCATCCGAGACATCACCCAGCCGCCGAAGATGTCGCCATTGGCATTGGTATCGGCCGGCATGGCGATGGTGCGAACCGTCAAATCGCCCAACGGCTCCTCGTCCGGCTTTAGGCCTGGCTCGATCATCTCTGCTCCCTTCCTCTCCGACATGGAGGGAATGGAGCACATGACGCAGCATCGGCGCCAGCGCGAAGCCTGTGGCAATCCCCACGAACGGCCTCGAGACAATTGCGCAGGAGCCCGCGAAGCCCCTTCCGGCATCGCCATTGAGAAGGGAAGACCAGCGCTGCTGGAGAGGCTCCCTGCGGCGCTGACGATCCATGGATCGCAGAGACATCGGTCCTCGCTCCTGCGCTATGATCAGTCGTTGAGGAGGACGCCATGACGAGACCACCGGCCATGATTTGCATTTCGCTGCGCTATGCGGATGCTCCGCGCATGTATGACTGGCTGATCGAGGCCCTCGGCTTCGAGAAGCACGCCGCCTATTACTCGGACGACGGCAAGACGCTGCTCCATGGCGAGCTTCGCATGGGCGAGAGCTTCGTGATGCTCGGCTCTGCCGACAACAATCCCTTCGGCAAGCTGGTTTCACGCCCGGCTGAGCTCGGTGGCACCACAGCCTCGCCCTATATCGCAACCGACGATATCGATGCCCGGTGCGAGCGCGCCCGCAAGGCCGGTGCCGAGATCTGCATGGAGCCGACGGACCAGCCCTATGGCAGCCGCGACTTCATCTGCAAGGATCCGGAGGGGCATGTCTGGTGCTTCGGCACCTATCGGCCGGGACCGATGGCGGGGTGATCAGGCTGGCTGCAGCCGCGGCCTTGCCCGCAGCATCAGCCAGGAGACCACGGCGAGATTGATCAGGTTCCAGGCCAGCCCGTTCAGGAAGGCAACCCTGTAGGAGGCAAAGAGGTCGTAGATCAGCCCGGAGATATAGCCGCCGAAGGCCATGCCGAGAATCGTCGCCGACATCACGATGCCGATCCGCACCCCGGCCTCCTTGGCCGGCAGGTACTCGCGGATGATCACCGCATACATCGGCACGATCCCGCCCTGGAACAGACCAAAGATGCCGGTGACGATGTAGAGCGAGGTCAGCCCGTCGAAAAAGAGATAGAGGAAGAGCGCAACACCCTGCATCACCGAGCCAAGCGCCAGGGTTGCCGCTCCGCCGATCCTGTCAGAGACGAAGCCGGAACCGATGCGGCTGACGATGCCGAGCAGCAGCATCAACGAGAGCATTTCGGCGCCACGCGCGACGCCGTAGCCAAGGTCGCCGCAATAGGCGACGATATGGACCTGCGGCATCGCCATTGCGACGCAGCAGGCGAAGCCGGCGACCGAAAGCAGCAATTGCAGCTGGTTCGCTGAAAGGCCGAGATCGCCGCGAGCCCCGGCACTCGAAGCCTCGGCCGCTGCCAGCGTTTCGGCGGCCGGGCGCCTGCGGAAGAACAGGGAAAGCGGCACCAGCACAACCAGCGCCGTCAGGCCGATGCCGATATGCGTGGCGCGCCAGCCATGGTTCTGCAATCCCCAGGTGATCACCTGCGGCCAGATCACGCCCGCGAGATAGCTGCCGGATGCTCCGAAGACCACGGCGAGCCCGCGATGCTTGCGGAACCAGTGCGAGAGATCGGCGATCAGAGGCGAGAACCCCGCAGCGCCGCCGATCCCGATCAGCAGGCCGTGGGCGAGCGCGAATTGCCAGAGCGTGCCGGCAAGACCCGCAAGCACATAGCCCGCACCGAGGAAGACCCCACCCATCACGATCGGAACGACGATGCCGTAACGATCGGCGATCCGGCCCATCAGGATATTGCCGACGCCGAAACCGAGCATGACGGCGGTATAGGGCAGCGAAGCGCCCGCCCGCGCCGTGCCGAACTCAGCCTGAACGGAGGGAAGCACGACGACCACGGACCAGGTGCCGACGCAGGCGACGGTGCCGACGAGCAGCGCCATCGCCAGCCGCAGCCAGGCATAGGAGGAATCAGGCGCGTAGCGCTCGTGCTGAAGAGACATGTTTCCTCGCCGGCCGATTTTAGAGAACGGCTCTCTTATGACGCGGCGATGATTAGGCACCGCGAACCCACGCGGCAAGCGCGCCGGCCGCAGTGGGGCACGGCGTCCGCAGCGCGACGCGGCAGTTCTGGCATGCCAAAGGCAGACGGCGCGCGGGGTGCCTATCCCTCGGCCCGCGAGACCTCGGTTCGCCCGCGGACCAGGCTACGGACGCCGCATCATGATCATCTTCTCCTGCGCCATCTCGCGCATGGTGAAGGGAATGCCGCCAATGCCGTAGCCGGACTCGCGCCGGCCCGCGAAGGGCATCCAGTCGGTCCGAAATGCGGTCGGGTCGTTGATCATCACCGCGGAGGCATCGAGACGGTCGGCGGCCCGCATCGCGACATCGATATCCTGCGCGAAGACGCTGGCCTGGAACGCGACCGGGAGCGAATTCGCCTGTGCGATCGCGTCATCGAGCCGCCGGTAGCGATAGACGCAGGTCACAGGCCCGAAGACCTCTTCGCGCGAGACCTTTGCCTCAGTGGACGGGTCAAGCAGCACGGTCGGTTGCAGGGTCGTTTCCGAGATGCGGCCGCCGCCGACTGCGAGCTTCGCCCCACCGCTCACGGCCTCCTCGACCCACGAGGCGATCCGGTCGGCCTCGCGGGGATGGATCAGCGGCCCGACTTCGGTATCGGCAAGCGTCGGATCCCCGACACGCAGCTTCGCGACCCGCGCGATCAAGCGTTCGGTGAATGCCGCAGCGATGTCCTCATGCACGAAAATGCGCTGCGTCGACACGCAGACCTGCCCTGCATGATAGTAGCCGCCCTTGACGATCGGCTCGATGATGCGGTCGAGATCGGCGCTGCGATCGACGATCGCGGGTGCCGCTCCGCCATGCTCCAGCGCCGAGCGTGCGCCATGGGCAAGCTTGCTGTGCAGATACCAGCCGACCTTCGCCGAGCCGATGAAGCTCAGGAAACCGATGCGCCGGTCTATCGCCAATTTCTCGGCAAGCGCATTGCTCTCAGGAATGAAGCTCTGGCACCAGGCCTCCGGCAAGCCGGCTTCGTGAACGAGAGCCACGAAGTCGCGGCAGGAAAGCGGCGTCGGGCCGGCCGGCTTGATGATCACCGGACAACCGACGGCGATCGCCGGAGCGACCTGATGCACGATCAGGTTCAGCGGATGGTTGAAGGCCGAGATCGCGGCGACGATCCCGATCGGCTCCTTGGTGGTGAAGGCCCAGCGGCCCGCTCCCGCCGCCGAGAGGCCCATCGGAATCTCGCGCCCGGCAAAATTCCGCAGCTCGTCGGCGGCATTGTGCACGCCGTCGATTGCGCGGGTGGTTTCGACGATGGCGTCCGGCAGCGGCTTGCCACCCTCGCGCGCGATCTGCATGGCAAAATGATCGCGTCGGGCCTCCATGAGACCGGCCAGTCGCCGTAGAATGGCGATGCGCTCATAGGGCTTCAGCCAGCCATCCCGATCCCGGAACACACGTTCGGCCGCCTGCAGCTTGGCTTCGAGCGCAGCAGCGTCATCGGTCTCGATTTCGGCGATAGGAGCGCGGTCAAAGGCTTGAACAATCTGCAGCATCGTCCCTCTCCCGTCAGGCCAGCTCGATATCGGGCGTACGGTTGCGCAACTCGTCCACCAGAACGCGCGTGTTCTCGGAATAGTCGATCGGCACCTCGACGAGATGAACGCCGCCACCCGCGAATGCGGCTTCCAGCGTTGGAGCAAGATCCTCCGCTGCGGCGACGCGAGACCCCTTGGCACCATAGGCTTCGGCATAACGGACGAAATCCGGATTGCCGAAGGTCAGGCCGAAATCCGGGAAATTATCGACCGCCTGCTTCCAGCGGATCATGCCATAGGCATTGTCGTTGAGGATGACGACGACGAGATTGAGGCCGAGCCGGACGGCGGTTTCCATCTCCTGCGAGTTCATCATGAAGCCGCCATCGCCGCAGACGGCCATGACGCGGCGTTCGGGATACAGCATCGCCGCCATCATCGCGGAGGGCAGCCCTGCCCCCATCGTTGCGAGCGCATTGTCGAGCAGCAGCGTATTGGCGACATGGGTGCGGTAGTTTCGGGCGAACCAGATCTTGTACATGCCGTTGTCGAGGCAGACGATGCCATCCTCCGGCATCACCTGGCGTACGTCATGGACGATGCGCTGGGGCGTGATCGGAAAGCGGTCCTCATCGGCACGGTCATTGATCCGCGCCAGGATCCTTTGGCGCAGATCGAGCAGCGACACATCGGGTTCAAGCTTGCCGCCGAGCCGTTCGGCAAGCTGCGTCACGGTCGCGCCGATATCGCCGATCACCTCGGCGTCGGGGTGGTAGACCTGCTCCACATTGGCGGATTGATAGCCGATATGGATCACCTTCGGACCGCCAGCGCTCTGCATCAGGAAGGGCGGCTTCTCGACCGTGTCGTGACCGATCGAGATGATCAGGTCGGCCCGGTTCACGGCCTCATGGACATAGTCTCGTTCGGAGAGGGCAGCGGTCCCCATATAGAGGTTCGAGCCGCCGGTGACGGCGCCCTTGCCCATCTGGGTGTTGAAGAAGGGCAGCCTTGTACGCCGCACAAAGGCCGAGAGTGCCTCGACGAGACGCGGCCGGTTGCCGGCAGCACCGATCATGACCAGCGGCCTCTTTGCCGCCAGGATCATCTCGGCCGCGCGGTCGAGCGCCGCGGTCTGCGCAACCGGCCGCTCGAGCGGATGAACCGGGATGACGGGGATGTCGTCGATCTCCTCGGCAGCGACATCCTCGGGCAACTCGAGATGCACCGGCCCCGGCCGTTCTTCCATCGCGACGCGGAAGGCGTCGCGCACAGCAGCCGGGATGCTGGCGGCGCTGACGATCTGCCGTGTCATCTTGGTCAGCGGCTTCATCGAGGCGACGACATCGACGATCTGGAAACGCGCCTGCTTGGCGGTCATGATCGCCTTCTGGCCGGTGATCATGATCATCGGCATGGCACCGAGATGGGCATAGGCCGCGCCGGTCGAAAAGTTCAGGGCACCCGGTCCGAGCGTCGCGATGCAGACCCCCGGTCGGCCCGTCAGCCGACCATGCGTCGCCGCCATGAAGGCCGCAGCCTGCTCATGCCGCGTCAGGACGAGCTTGATACCGGAATTGCGGAGGGACTCGACGACATCGAGATTTTCCTCGCCCGGCACACCGAAGATGCAGTCGACGCCCTCATTCTCGAGCGCCGCTACCAGGAGATCGGACCCCTTCTTCATCACTCGCTGCCTTTCACAAGAGCACTGCCCCGGGGGCAGAGGCTAGAGCGCCGCAGCGCGAAGGGAAAGCGTCATCGGCCACGCTGCCTCGGTATTCGTCGCGAGGACATCCCTTGCCAGGAGAGCCAACCGGCGCACCTGCAGTCGCCCCTCGTCTGCTCATGCCCAAAGATCAGATGCCGAATAGCATCGGCGGCGCGCAATTCCGGTGCACGGAAACTATCGGGCAAACGTGCAGGCTTGGCAGCGGTTGCCGCAGCGTCTCTAGGATAGCCACGCACACTTTCCGATTCGCTGGCCTGGCCTACCCCGGAAAACTGACGATGAACCGGGGACTTTTGCTCGCCCTGATGGCAGCGAGCGCGCCGATCGCGATCGCCACTGCAAGCGAGCAGGATGCCGAGGAGCTCTCGAAACAGCTGCAGAACCCGGTCGCGAGCATGATCAGCGTACCGATTCAAAGCAATTTCCAGTTCCGTGGCGGGCCTGATCGGGATGGCTTTTCGTCGACCAGCAACATCCAGCCGGTCATCCCGGTGTCGCTGAACCAGGACTGGAACCTGATCGTCAGAACAATCCTGCCCGTCATACACCGTGAAAGTTACGGCCCGGCCGATGGCGTGGGCCTCGGCGACACCACCCAGAGCTTCTTCTTCACGCCGAAGACCCCGAAGAACGGCTTCGTCTGGGGTATCGGGCCGGCCTTCATGTGGCCGACGGCAACAAGTGACCGCTTCGGCTCGGGCAAATGGGGAGCGGGGCCGACCGCCCTGATGCTGGTTCAGGACGGAGCATGGACGGTCGGCGGGCTGGCCAATCATATCTGGTCCTATGCCGGCCCCGAAGGACGCAAGGATGTCAGCGCGACGTTCCTGCAGCCCTTCCTGTCTTACAGCCTCGGCCAGGGCCTCAGCCTCTCCCTCAATACGGAAGCAAGTTACGACTGGATCGCCCGGCAATGGACGGTTCCGATCAATGTCGGCGTCGGCCAGGTATTCAAGCTCGGCAATCAGGCGATGAGCGCCGGACTAGGCTTCCAGTACTATGCGGTCAGACCGACCGAAGGGCCGCGCTGGGGCGTTCGTGCCACGCTGACCTTCCTCCTCCCGGAGAAATAGGAGCGAAACGCGCGGGCGTCCGGCTTGCTGCGGATGGAGGCGTTGGGCATCCTTTCCCGATGGCGGGGATCTGCATCTACGGCGCCGGTTCGGTCGGCTGTTATATCGGCGGCCGGCTGCTCGCGGCTGGCGCCGATGTCAGCTTCGTCGGCCGTGAGCGCATCGCCTCCGAGATTCGCCGGCATGGCCTTGCACTGTCGCATTACCAGGGTGGACGCTGGCAGCTCCCGCCATCGACCATCGACTTCTCKACCGTTGCCGGGGCTGCAAAGGCAGTTGGGCTGGTATTGGTGACCGTGAAGTCGGCTGCGACACGTGCTGCCGCTGCCGAACTCGCAACGATTCTCGGCCCCAAGACCATCGTCATCAGCTTCCAGAACGGCCTGGGCCATGCCGACCGTCTGCGTAACGCCTTGCCAGGCCGAACTGTGCTGGAGGGCATGGTCCCGTTCAATGTGGTGATGTCGGGGCCAGGCACCTTCCATCAGGCGTCGCAAGGCGCGCTTGCGGTCAAGGCGCATGCGGAGCTTGATCCCTATCTCGCAGCCTTCACAGCCGCCGGGCTGCCGCTCAGCCAGTACCCGGACATCGTGCCGGTTCAATGGGCAAAACTGCTGTTCAATCTCAACAACGCGATCAACGCACTCGCCAACGTCCCGCTGAAGGAAGAACTGTCGCAACGCGCCTACCGGCGCTGCCTTGCGCTGGCCCAAGCGGAGGCCCTCGCACTGCTGGAACGCTCAGGCATTCGTCCGGCCCGGCTGACGCCATTGCCCGCCAGCTGGCTTCCGCGGCTGCTCGATGCGCCTGACTGGGTATTTGCAAGGCTGGCGAGCAAGATGCTGACGATCGCCCCGGTCGCGCGCTCCTCGATGGCGGATGATCTTGCAGCTGGCCGCCCGACCGAGATCGACTGGATCAATGGCGAGGTGCTGCGCCTGGCCGAGCAGCATGGAACACGCGCGCCAGCGAACGAGCGGCTGCATGCATTGGTGCAGGCGGCCGAGAGGAGCACCACGCGCCCGCACTGGTCCGGAGAAGCCTTGTTTGCGGAACTGCGGCAGGCGGCCGGCACGCACGAACAGCGGGCCGTACGGCGATAGCCGCCCCCGGATAAGCAGGCGATGCCGCTCAGGCGCCGCCAGTCAACGGGGCATAGGCCGCGGCATCCAGTGGCCGGCCGAGCAGATAACCCTGCGTTGAGTCGCAACCCTCGCAGATCAGGAAGTCGAGCTGTTCGGGTGTTTCGACGCCTTCCGCCACCACCTCGATGCCCAGGGCATGCCCAAGCTGGATGATGGCGCGGGTGATCGCAACGGCTTCGAGCGTGACGCCGAGCGTTGCGACGAAGCTGCGGTCGATCTTCAGCGTCGTCAGAGGAAAGCGATGAAGATAGGACAGCGACGAATAGCCGGTGCCGAAATCATCGAGCGCGATCCGCACCCCAAGTGCGCGCAGGCGCGACAGGGTTGCCATGGCGCGGTCGGCATCGGTGACCATCACCCCTTCGGTGATCTCGAGTTCCAGCCGCTCCGGATCGAGGCCGGTCTCCCTCAGCACCTCCTCCACGAGGCCGGGCAGCGCGTCAGCCGCGAATTCGAGCGGCGAGATGTTGACGGAGATCCTGAGGGGCTCTTTCCAGCGCACCGCTTCGCGGCAGGCCGCGCGAAGGACGTGAGCCCCAAGCGCGGCGATAAGGCCGCCCTCTTCCGCTGCTGGGATAAACAACGAGGGTGAGACGACGCCACGTGAAGGATGGCGCCAGCGTGCCAATGCCTCGAACCCGACGACGCTGCCATCCGCCCGGAACTGCGGCTGATAATGCAACAGGATCGCCCCGGTCTCGATGGCCTGGCGCAGATGAGCGCGCAGGTCGAGACGTTCGCGCTCGCGCTCCTGCTCGGCAAAGTCAAACATCCGGACGCGGCTGCGCCCTTCGGTCTTGGCGAGACGCAAGGCCGCATTGGCGGCGTCGAGCAATCCGGTTTCGCTGTCGCTGTCCTCGGGGAAGCGGGCGCAGCCCATGCTGACGCTCACCGCGTGACGGGCCCTTCCATTGATGAAATCCGCTTCCAGGGCAAAGCGCACCTGTTCGGCCTGCAAGAGACCATGCTCTCCACCCGGGGAGTGTCGCGACACCAGGACGAATTCGTCGCTGCCGATTCGCGCCGCGAAGCTGCCCTCGATCGATCCCAGACGCCTGGCGAGTTCGATCAGGAGGCTGTCCCCAGTTACCTGGCCATACTCCTCGTTGAAACACTTGAAGCGGTCGGGATCGATCCGCATCACAAGGAAGCTCTCGCCTTCATGCTTCGCGCGTTCCATGCGCTCGGCCAGATACGAGCGAAGGGCGAAACGGTTCGGGAGCCCCGTCAGGGCATCGTTGCGGGATAGATGGGCGATCTTCTTCTCGGCATACTTTCGCTCGCTGATGTCGACCAGCAGATTGAAGCCCCCGACGAGCCTGCCGCTGGCATCGAAGAGCGGCGTCGGAAATGGCATGAAAGGGATGCAGCTCCCATCAGGCCGCTCGGCCTGCGCCTCGACGCCCCGGATGGGCCGGCCCTCGCGCAGCGCAATCGCCATCGGGCACTGATCATGCGGCAGATGCTCACCGTCCTTGGTCAGCAAGCGGTGGGAAATGCACCAGAAATCCGCGCCAATGCGCGGTTCGCGGCCGGCAAACTCGGCAGCAGCGCGATTGAAGTAGGTCAGGCGCCCATCGGCATCCGTGACATAGACGGCAGCGGGAAGCTGATCGAGAACGCTCGCAAGCCAGGCGTTATCCTCAGCGCGAGAGCCTAGCAGCGGCATTGCAGCAACAAGGGGCGCGAGATCCACGTCGCTCCCGGCGAAAGTCGCAAGCCCGGATATCACGGCGCCCGCTGCGTTTGCGAGGCGTGATCAAGAGCTTCTGGGTCGGCAGCTGCTCGATGCATCGAGAATTCCGTGTCGCCTCATTCTGTGGTCACTGAGCGATGACAGCACGGAGATGCCAATAAAATATTAAGCCCCCGATCAATTGGGATGGAGAAAACCCGACATACGGAACTAAAGAGACCAAAATATCCAAATTTGAAAGTCTATTACGGCAGATTACAACACATAATCTCAAATCTATACGAAATGACACAAGAAAAAAGTCAGATAAAAAGCAAGAATGTCGCAAAGTAAGGAACGATAATCCTCGGGACAGTGGAAATTCTATTTGAAAATGGCTTCACCCTGCTCATCGATGAGCTGCTGCCCCTTCAGCAAGGTAAAGTCGGCGGCCTCCGCCACACCAGGGAAACGATCCGCCCGCACGAAGCGATGCGTCTTCAGGTCACCACCGACATCCTTCTCGATGACGCCGCAAAGCTGATACTGCCCGCCCTCCTGGTAAGGCGTGGCGTGAATCGTGAAGCCTCTGTGCTCCAAGGTCTTGAGCGGTCCAGGGGCCGGTTTCTCGGCCTTCTCACCAAGGCCGAACAGGGATTTCAGGAATGACATGGGGCCTCCATCGCGATCTCGATCTGTATAGGGCAGAAACAGCCCGAGAGGGAGCCAGCCTCGTGCATCTTCACATATATTGAGCGACGCGGGCGCTCCTCAGCGATTGTACAACTCGCCATCGCACGCGTCCCCTGGCCTCCTTGCCACACATAACGTTTAATACCATACTGTATGGTATTAAACGAACATCGAGTGCACTCGGATGAATGGTTGGTTCCTGGGCGCTGCAGCGATCGCAGTCTTGACCTGCGTGATCCATGTCTGGCTCGGTGGGCGCGAAGTTGCCCAGCCGCTCCTAGCCTCCGGCGGGTTGGGCAAGGTGCCCAAATTCACCAATTACTATTGCTGGCACCTGGTCACGATCGTGCTGGCGGGGCTCGCGCTCGCTTTCGGCCTCGTTGCCTGGCACGCAGGCAGCCGCGACCTTGGGGCGTTTGCGACAGGGTGCGCTGGACTCTTCGCCCTCTGGAGCCTGGCCATGATCCGGCGCTTCCGGCTGAGACCCACTCATTTCCCGCAATGGGCCCTGTTCATTCCCATGACCGCCTGCGGCGCACTGGGGTTGTGGTGGTGAAGGCAGCCGCCCGCCGTTTCTCGCAGAAGGATTGGCTCGACCTCGGCCTCGAGGCGCTTGCTGAAGCCGGCCCTGCCGGCGTGACCATCGAAGCGCTCTGCCGGCGCGGCGGCAAGACCAAGGGCTCATTCTACGCGCATTTCGTGACGAGCGAGGCCTATCTCAGCGCACTCGCGGAGCATTGGCGCGAGGCTTACACCCGCCGGCTCGTCGAAGCCGCCGATACCGGCGAACATCCGGACGCCAGACTCTCCGTCCTCGACCAGATGGCGCTGCGCCTCGACAGCCGCGTCGAGCAAGGCATGCGCCGGCTTGCCGCCAACGACACCGCCGTGAGGCGCGTTTGCATCGAGGTGGACCGTGAACGCATCGCCTATCTCGCCGGGCTGGACCGGGCCTCCGGACGCTTCGATGACAAGAATGCGCTCGCTCTCGCTCGTCTCGAATACGCAGCCTTCATCGGCTTCCAGCAGATCGACACAGGCGCCGGCAACGCGGGCGCGGCCGAGAGTTATCGGCTGCTCCTCAAGCTCGCCGGCAGGACCTGACCACCGCATGGTGAAGGGCCGGACCTTGACCTCACCGTTCAGTGATCCCCCCATCGACTTTCGGCGTTTCTTGAAAGCAGGCAACCCGGATCCCACGTTTTAAGGGTTCAGGGCGACCGTCGTGCCCCTTGACGCCAGGTTCATCTCTCGCGGCGCCTCTGAATAGGGAGGTGGCCATGAGACGGATCAGGACGCTGTCGTCCCTGCTGCTCGCACTCGCCACAGTGAGTTACGCGGGTACTGCGCAAGCACAGGCGCCGCGAGGGCCGCCTTGCGCAGCGCGAAGCGAAGTCGTCGGACATCTGCGCGACATTTACGGCGAACACCTTGTCGGCAACGGCCTCGCCGAGGGCGGCTATATGCTTGAGCTCTTTACGGGCCCGGCCGGTAGCTGGACCGTTTTTGCCACCACGCCCGAAGGCATGAGCTGCCTGATTTCGGCAGGCAACTCATGGGAGCCGCTGCCAAGGCCCGACATCTTCGCCGGCCGCTGAATCGGAAGGGGAATGTGGTGCTTGGCAGGAGGCCAGGCAGCGGTTAGAAGGCCGCATCGCTCCAGGGAGTGGTCGTAAGCGTCTCACGTCAGGCAACGCATCCACCGCGGCGTTGCGCCGATGGATGCCGAAAGCGCCTCCCCAAGCGACACCGCCTGTCCTGAGAGCTCGTTCTCCATGTCTCCGACTGACGTCTCACGCCCGCGCTGCAAGCTGCCGGCACGATATGCCGGCATCGTCATGCCCTTCATCCTGTCGATCGTAATGACCTTCATCGTCTCAGGCATCTCGACATTGAAGGCGCTCGGTCCTTCCATGACCGCGCTGCAGACTTGGCCCGCCTCCTGGGCCCTGTCCTGGCTGGTCGCCTTCCCGACTTTGCTTGTCGTGCTGCCCCTCGTGCGACGGCTAGTGGCACTTGTCGTCGCCACGCCCAGCCAAGGCTGAAGGTCCCCCTCAAAAGGAAAGGGCGGCTCGCGCCGCCCTTCGCTGATCCCGAGTGCTGAGTTCAGTTGTCGAGGAAGCTGCGCAGCTTCCGCGACCGGCTCGGGTGCTTGAGCTTGCGCAGCGCCTTGGCTTCGATCTGACGGATACGCTCGCGCGTCACCGAGAACTGCTGGCCGACCTCTTCGAGAGTGTGGTCGGTGTTCATGCCGATGCCGAAGCGCATGCGCAGCACACGCTCCTCGCGCGGCGTGAGCGAGGCCAGCACCCGCGTCGTCGTCTCGCGCAGATTCGACTGGATCGCCGCGTCGATCGGCAGGATCGCGTTCTTGTCTTCGATGAAGTCGCCGAGATGCGAATCTTCCTCGTCGCCGATCGGCGTTTCCAGCGAGATCGGCTCCTTGGCGATCTTCAGCACCTTGCGCACCTTTTCGAGCGGCATGGCGAGCTTCTCGGCCAGCTCCTCAGGCGTCGGCTCGCGGCCGATCTCGTGCAGCATCTGGCGCGAGGTCCGGACGATCTTGTTGATCGTCTCGATCATGTGCACCGGGATGCGGATGGTGCGGGCCTGATCGGCGATCGAGCGTGTGATCGCCTGCCGGATCCACCACGTCGCGTAGGTCGAGAACTTGTAGCCGCGACGATACTCGAATTTGTCGACCGCCTTCATCAGGCCGATATTCCCCTCCTGGATCAGGTCGAGGAATTGCAGGCCGCGATTCGTGTACTTCTTGGCGATCGAGATCACGAGACGCAGATTGGCCTCGATCATCTCCTTCTTCGCCTGCCGGGCTTCGCGCTCGCCCTTCTGGACCATCAGCACGATCTTGCGGAATTCCTGGATCTCCAGGCCGGTCTCGGAGGCAAGCGTGTGGATGTCCTCGCGCAGCTCCTTGATCCGGTCCTTCTCGGACCCGACGAATTCGCGCCAGCCGCGCGAACCGAGCTTGGAGACGCGCAGGACCCATTTGGGGTCGAGCTCGCCGCCGACATGCTGCTTGAGGAAATCGTCGCGCGCGACGCCATAGGTTTCGGCCAGGCGGAGCAGGCGCGTCTCATGCGAGATCAGGCGCTTGTTGATGTCGTAGAGCTGCTCGACAAGCGCTTCGATGCGGTTGTTGTTGAGCGAGAGCGACTTCACCGCGGTGATGATGTCGTCCTTGAGCTTCTTGTACTTGCGATCCTGCGACGGCGAGAGCTTGGTGTTCTCCAGCCGGTTGGCGATATCCTGGTCCTGCAGACGCCGCAGCTTCTTGTAGTTGTCTGCGATCGAATCGAAGGTCTCGAGCACGCGCGGCTTCAGCTCGGCTTCCATTGCCGAAAGTGAAACGTTGTTCTCGATGTCGTCGTCATCCATCTCGGGCGGCGGTTCGCCACCCTCGCCACCGAAGGCCGGGGCGCCGCCTGCCGGCTGGCCTTCGCCTTCTTCGCCCTCTTCACCCGGCAACTGCACCGGATTCTTGCCGTCGGGACCGGCATAAGTGGCTTCGAGATCGATGATGTCGCGCAGCAGAACCTTGCCATCGACGAGTTCGTCCCGCCAGATAATGATGGCCTGGAAGGTCAGCGGGCTTTCGCAGAGCCCGGCGATCATCGCCTCGCGGCCGGCCTCGATGCGCTTGGCGATCGCGATTTCGCCTTCGCGCGACAGGAGCTCGACCGAGCCCATCTCGCGCAGATACATGCGGACCGGATCGTCCGTGCGCTCGGTCGGCTCGAGATTGCGCTTGACCTCGACCGGCAGCGCCGAACGGGAGGTCTCGACGAGATCGCCCTCGCCTTCTTCGTCGTCGCCGCCGCCGTCCTTGCCGCGCTGGGCGCGTTCCTCGCCGGCGGCCTCGGGATCTTCGTTGTCGACGACGTTGATGCCCTGCTCGCTGAGCTGGCCAAGCACGTCCTCGATCTGCTCCGAGGAGAATTCCTCGGAAGGCAGGACTTCGTTCAGTTCGTCATAGGTGACATAGCCGCGCTTCTTGGCGAGCTTGATCATCCGGCGTACGGCCTGATCCGTCAGATCCAGCAGCGGCCCATCAGTGGTCGGGGGGGCTTCCGGTGCGACCTGATCGGTCTTTTCCCGTTCGCTCGCTTTAGTCGCCATCAATCAGCGCTCCGCACTCTCGCGTGGCAGGAGGCGCGAAGTGCCCCATGTCGACGCATAAAAGGGCGGCGCGGCCGCTGGTCCGGCGCGCTCACCCCACCCAAATCATCTCGACCAGATGGACCCGATCCTCCTTAGGAATCGTGAACCACCCATGCCCCGTCCGACAGTGACGACGACAGCGAAAGCTATGTTCCGATCAATCACCTGCCATGGCCTCGGTGCCCTCGAGGTTCTCGAGCCGGGCCTTGACGTCTTTGATCCAGGCGAAATTTGCTTCAGTCGCTTCGTCAGCCAGTGCGCGCTCGGCTGCCTTCAACTCGCTATGTAACGTTCGCGCCCGATGATGCAAGACGATTGCCTGACGAATCGATTCAAAAACTGATTCCGGATCAGCCGCTTGGGCGAGTTTCAGCCGCTCGGCCGGACCTGTGACGGCCATCAGCGCAGCCCTGGCTTCCTGGACCCTTGGCTGGTCGAGCCGATTCGCCAGGGCATCCTGATCCAGCCCGTCGCCGAAGGCGGCATCGAGCAGCACCTGCCTGAAACGCTCGGCCGCCATGCCGTCGAGCGAAAGCTCCGACAATTCATCGGCGCAACGCAGGATCAATCCGGAATGGCTCGCCAACGCCAGCAGGATAAAGGCCTCGCGCTTATCCTCGCCGCGCCCTTGCGACACGATGCGCGAGCGCGAAAGCTGCGAGCTTGCCCTCAGCGGCACGGCCTGGCGGTTCGCACCGCCGCCACCACCGCCCTGCCCGCGATTGCCGGCGCCGCCCCGCCCCCGTTGCTGCCCGCCTCCACCGAAATTCCTTTCGGCGCGGGCAGGAGCAGCACTGGTGAAGAGCTGAGACAGCCGCTCTTCCATCTCGATGCGATAATGGCGCCGCGTCACCTCGTCGCGGATATGTCCGAGCGCCTCCTTCAGCCGACGTTCGAAGGCCGCCCGGCGCTCGGGCGTATCGAGCGACCCGGCTTCGACCTCGCGGTTCCAGAGCATGTCGACCAGCGGCCGCGCCGCCTTGAGCACCTCGGCGATCGCGACCTTGCCGCCGGAGCGTGCCAGGTCATCCGGGTCCTGCCCGTCCGGCAACAGGGCGAAGGCGAGCGACTTCCCGGGCTCGAGCAGCGGCAAGCCGATATCGATCGCACGGCTCGCGGCCTTGCGCCCGGCCTTGTCGCCGTCCAGGCAAATCACAGGCTCGTCGGCCATGCGCCAGAGCAGGCCGATCTGGTCCTCGGTCAACGCCGTGCCAAGCGGGGCAACGACCTGCGGGAAGCCCGCCATCGTCATGGCGATGACGTCGACATAGCCTTCGACCACGATGACCTGCCCGACATCATGAGCAGCCTTGCGGGCATTGTGGTGGTTGAACAGCAGCCGCCCCTTGTGAAAGAGGGGTGTCTCCGGCGAATTCAGATATTTGGCGGAAACCTCGGCACTCATCGCCCGGCCGCCGAAGGCGATGACCCGCCCGCGCGCATCGTGGATCGGGAACATGATCCGGTCGCGGAAGCGATCATAGGGCACGGCGATCTCATCGCCATGGATCAGCAGCCCGGCCTCCATCATCAAGGCGGCATCGACCCCCTTGCCCGCCAGATGGTMGCGCAGCGCGAAGCGATCTGGCGGCGCGTAGCCGATGCGAAACTGCCTCCTCGGCTCTCCGTCGAGGCCGCGGCCCGACAGATAGCGCCGCGCCGCGACGCCACGCTCGGCGGCCAACTCGGCTTCGAAGAAGCACGCCGCAAGCTCCACGACCTCGTGGAGCCCCTTGCGCCTCTCCTCCTGGACCTGCGCCTCATGCGTCACGGTCGGCAGGATCACGCCGGCCTGGGAGGCCAGCTTCTCGACCGCTTCAGGGAAGGAGAGCCCTTCGGTCTCCATCACGAACTTGAAGATGTCGCCGTTCTTGCCGGAGGAGAAATCGAAGAAGGAGCCCTTCTGGTCATTGACGAAGAAGGACGGTGTCTTCTCGGCATTGAAGGGCGAAAGCCCCTTCCATTCCCGCCCGGCCTTGGCGAGGCGCACGCGTTTGCCCACGACCGCCGAAACCGGCAGCCGCGCCTTGATCTCCTCAAGGACGGATGGGGGGAACTTCATGGCTTCCTATGTGGGGCCTGGCGCACAGGAAGCCAATCGCCGATCCGCAAGCGGACCGGCTTATCGGCTCTATCCACAGCACCGGCGCCCCCGGCACTCGCTTGCGATCAACCGCCGAGCGCAGCCTTCACCAGACCGCTCGCCTTGGCGAAGTCCATCTGGCCCGCGTAATTCGCGCGCAGGGTCGCAATGACCTTGCCCATGTCCTTGACCGAGGCCGCGCCGCTCTCGGTCACTGCAGCCGCAATCGCCGCCTTCACCTCGTCCTCATCCATCTGCTTCGGCAGATAGGCGGAGATGACGTCGACCTCGGCACGTTCGCCGGCAGCAAGCTCCGGACGGCCATTGGCGTCGTAGATCGCGATCGATTCCTGGCGCTGCTTGATCATCTTCTGCAGCAGAGCGAGGATTTCGTCGGGAGAGGCCTCGCCCTTGCCGGCGCCGCGCGCCTCGATGTCCTTGTCCTTCAAGGCGGCCTGGATCAGGCGGATCGCGCCGACCTTGCCCTTCTCGCCGGCCTTCATCGCTTCTTTCAGCTCGCTGGTGAAGCGCTCACGCAGGCTCGTCATGTTCGTCATTCCCTTTTCTTGTATCAGGCCGGCGCAGGCCTCGATTGACGACGTGGACCGGCGTCTTTAAGGCTCGCGTTCCAGATCGGCGGAGCGCGAAGCCGCTGCCCCGCCCCACACATTGCCGCCTCGTCGCGGCCTGGACGAGACATAGACATGACCGCTCCCGAAGGAAACCCCGCCACCGGCGGCTGGACAGAACCGCGCGCGACCGCTCTCCTCGTGCTGGCCAACGGCACCGTGCTGGAAGGCTTCGGCCTCGGCGCCGTCGCTGAAGCGCCGGGCGAGGTCTGCTTCAACACGGCGATGACCGGTTATCAGGAAATCCTGACCGACCCGTCCTATGCCGGGCAGATCATCACCTTCACCTTCCCCCATATCGGCAATGTCGGCGTCAACGACGAGGACACCGAGACGGTGAACGCCGCGGCGTCCTCAGGCGTGCGCGGCATCGTGATCCATGCCGACATCACCGAACCCTCGAACTGGCGCGCCACGCGGCATCTCGACGCCTGGCTGAAGGCTCGCAACATCGTCGGCATCGCCGGCGTCGATACACGCGCCCTGACCGCCTTGATCCGCGACAACGGCATGCCGAACGCGATCCTCGCCCATAATCCCGACGGCATCTTCGATCTTCCCCGTCTCAAGCAGCAGGCCGCCGCCCTGCCCGACATGGCCGGGCTCGATCTCGTGCCGCTGGTCACCGCCGCCCAGCGTTACGACTGGAGCGAGACGCCGTGGCAATGGCCCGCCGGATACGGCAAGCGCGAGAGCGCGGCACACAGGGTCGTCGCAATCGATTATGGCGTGAAGCGCAACATCCTGCGCCTGCTCGCAAAGGCCGGCTGCGAGGTGACCGTAGTGCCTTCGACAACCAGCGCCGCCGACATCCTGGCGCTGAGCCCCGACGGTGTTTTCCTCTCCAACGGCCCTGGCGACCCCGCCGCGACCGGCGAATATGCCGTGCCGGTCATTCGCGAACTTCTCGACCGGAAGATTCCGACTTTCGGCATCTGCCTCGGCCACCAGATGCTCGCGCTCGCCATTGGCGGGCAAACCATGAAGATGAAGCAGGGGCACCACGGCGCCAACCATCCAGTGCAGGACAAGACCACCGGCAAGGTCGAGATCGTCTCGATGAACCACGGCTTTGCCGTCGACCCCACGACGCTTCCGGCCAATGCGAAGGAGACGCATGTCTCGCTCTTCGACGGCTCGAACTGCGGCATCGCCCTCGACGATCGGCCGGCCTTCAGCGTCCAGCACCATCCAGAAGCCTCCCCCGGGCCGCAGGACAGCCATTATCTCTTCGCCCGCTTCGTGGAGTTGATGGAAACCGAAAAGGCCAAGGCCGCAGCCTGAGGCGACGCGATGCTCCACCAGTTGCGCATCTACGAGATCTTCGAACGCAACAAGGCGGCTTTCCATGCGCGCTTCCGCGACCACGCGGCGCGCATCATGGCGCGCCACGGCTTCGAGATCGTGGGGATGTGGGAAACCCGGAGCGCAACGCGAACGGAATTCGCCTATATCCTTGCCTGGCCCGACGCCGAGACCAAGGCAGCGCGCTGGGCGAGCTTCATGGCCGATCCCGAATGGACCGAGATCAAACGCGTCACCGCGATCGAGCATGGCGACCTCGTCGGCGCCATCGAGGATCGCCTGATGGTGCTGACCGACTATTCCCCCAGGCTCTGAGTTGACAGGCCGACCGGCCCGCGGTTTAAGCGCGCCATGACCATGTCCTGCCTCCTCGCGCGGAACTATTACGCCCCGTCCTCATAAGGCGGTGGCATTCCCATGTTCAACCGCCGCGCTGGCGGTTGAATTCAGGCAGTCACCCGGCATCGCGGCCTCCATTAGGAAAAACGCGATGCACTCCTCCCGCAAAACCGTCTCGTCTATCGGCATCATGGGCTTTGGCGCGTTCGGCCGACTCATGGCTCGTCATCTCCAGCCACATTTTCCGCTCTTCGTCTGCGATCCCGAGCGGCCGCCCGATGCCGACAGAGCGGGCAAGGGCCTCGTTCCATCGAATGTGAAGACAGTCGGCGCCTGCGATGTCGTGATCCTCGCCGTGCCGGTCGATCGGATCCAGACCGCGATTGCGGCCCTTCGGCCGCATCTGCGGGCGGGCGCGCTGGTGCTGGATGTCGGTTCGGTCAAGATTGGCCCGGCGCGCGCCATGCAGGCCGACCTGCCGGAAGACGTCGACATTCTCGGCACTCACCCGCTGTTTGGTCCGCAAAGCACACGTCACGGCATCAAGGGACTGAAGATTGCGCTGTGCCCGGTCCGCGGGCACAGCGGTCCGCGCGTCGCCGCCTTCCTGCGCAAGGTGCTCGGATTGAGGGTGATCATGACCACGCCCGACGCACATGACCGCGAAACAGCCATGGTTCAGGGCCTGACACATCTGATTGCCAAGATCCTGGTGCGGATGGAGCCGCTGCCGCACCGCATGACGACGGCCAGCTTCGATCTCCTGATGCAGGCGACCGATATGGTCCGGCATGATGCGCCGAACGTCTTCATGGCGATCGAGCGCGCCAATCCACATGCCAGGGCAGTCCGCGACAGGTTCTTTGCCCTTGCCGAGGAGATGCGGCAGTTGCTGGAAGACGATCACCTCGCCCGGCCCGCGCAGACCCTGTCTCGGAGATCCGCAGCCGAGGCCAGTGTCCAGGCATGGCCGGTGATTGGACATGGCAAGTGACGAGGCATGGCAGGTGAGCTTGAACAATCGACCACGCCGCATAGATCTCGCCGCAAGCCGCCAGCACATCCTGACGCGCAGCGGCGGCTGGACCGCAGGAAGACAATGACCGACAATCCGCTTGCCGATCCGGCCACCGCCCATCCCGACCTCGACGAGGCGACAATCGGCCTGCTCGTCCGCACATTCTACAGTCGGGCGCGGCTGGACGACGTGATCGGACCGGTATTCGAGGCCGCCGTCGATGATTGGGATGACCATATCGGCAAGATCAGCGAGTTCTGGAGCAGCGTGATGCTGCGCACCGGTCGTTATGGCGGCCGGCCGATGCGACCGCACCTGATCCTGCCGCTGGAAGGCAGGCATTTCGACCGCTGGCTCGAACTTTTCGAGGCGACAGCGCAGGAACTCTGTCCGCCTGCCATCGCCCAGGCCTTCATCATACGGGCACGCCGGATCGCCGATAGCTTCGAAATGGCGCGGGCGTCGCAGCGCGGCGAAGTCGGAATACCACGCCATAGCGCGAGGTGATCACCGAGGGCGGAGAGGCTTGCTGCGAGCCGATCCGCCTATGCGCTCTCAGTCGACGTCGCGGTTTTCCCTTACGACATCGCGGCGGAAATGCGCCCAGTTCAAATAGCAACTTGCTCTTTTTGCATTGCTCCTATCTCAATATCCTACTATCCAACACAACTCACGGCTGAAAAGCTCCCAACTGCTGTCGTGAGAGAACGATCCGGAGCATTGCGATGGAACGTAGAGGAAGCGAACGCACGCGATCATGGGCACATCAAGTGCTGATCGCTGTTGAGGGCGACGATTTCCTGTCCAGGCTCCATGCCATGGATGCGTGGCTCAGCCAGTGGGAAATTCCCTATCGTKCCGTCTCGGTGCCGCGCGACAACGGGGCGATCCGGATCTGTTTTTCAGATGAGAGGTTCGCCCGCGCATTTCATGTCAATCTGGGCGGCCTGCGCGTCCCTTCCGACCCATTGGCCACGGAACTGGCTGCGGATCCCGCCAAGGATGACTTCTACCAATTGGTCGATCGCAAGATCGCCAACTGAACCGAGTTCGGATTCGATCCCGCATCAAGGGGTAGATCTGCCGAAGCAGGCATGGGTCGAGACCGGATCTCGCCCCTTCCGCGGAATGGCCCATCGTTGGGATGCCCGCGACCGCCTTCGCAGCATACAGATGCGTCACGCCGGGCGCGCTAAGCTGCCTTTGCTTCCGTTTTCAAGAAGGCAGTCAGCCGTGCCGCAGACAAGCCCGCTTCTTGCGCGATCCGCGTCGCCAGTGCAGCGGCTGCGGGGCGTGGCTGCCCGATCGGACGGTCGAGCCAGTAGGAAACCGGATTGAGCGCAGTGCGTGGATCAACAGCCACCACGCGCCCTACCTCGATCTGCGCCTGCGCCAGCGGTGGACGGGCAAGCGCCACACCCAGCCCGCAGGCGGCGGCATCGAGCACGAGATTGTAATCCTCGAAACGTCGATCCTGCGGACGGGGTCGGTAATCCAGCCCCTGCGCCGCAAACCAGGCCCGCCAGCCGGATGCATCGGAATCATGGATCAGCGGCTGGTCGAGCAGCCGCGCGGCCTTGCCGGCACCGATGCTCCGCACAAGCTCCGGCGAAGCGATTGGAAAACACCATTCCTCGAAAAGCTGGACCGAGACCCGCCCCGGCGCCCCGCCGCGTCCACAGCGAATGGCGAGGTCGATGCCCTCACTCTCCAGATCGACCCGGCGATGGTCGACCTGAAGCACGATGCGCAGATCGGGATCGCCGCTCTCGAGCCATTTCATGCGGGGCATCAGCCACAGGCTGCACACTGAAGGAATCGCGCTGAAGCGCACGACCGCGGCACCGCGCGGCTCGGTCCAGCGATCCGATGTGTCCGCGATCAGCGCGAAGGCCTCCTGCGTGCGCTGCATCAGTCGCTGGCCCTCTGGCGTCAGCGCGACGCCGCGCGCCTGCCGGGCGAAGAGCCGGGTGCCGAGCCAATGCTCGAGCTTGGCCACCTGCCGACTGATCGCGCCATGGGTCAGGTTGAGCGTCTCGGCCGCCGCCGAGAAGCTTCCCGAGCGGGCCGCCGCCTCGAAGGCACGCAGAGTGTCGAGCGGGGGTAATCCGGAGCTGTGATCCATGCTCACAGATCATGCTCGAATTACTCGTTTGTCAATCAGCTTGCCCGGGTATCTATCACGTGTCGACCCCTGACCACCGAGGCTCGACATGAACTCGCTCAACCCAGCCGTCTCCACGCCGCGCAGCCTCGATCCGGCCACCGTCGCCGTCGTCGCCTTTACCGTGATCGCCTGGGCTTCCGCCTTTCCCGCGATCCGGGCCGGGCTGACGGCGTTAGGGCCGATCGAGCTCGGCGCCGCTCGTTTCGCGATCGCGGCCGTCCCGAGCGCGATCTTTCTCGCCATTATGCGCCCTGCCCTGCCCGGCTGGTCCGATGGCTGGCGCTTCCTTCTTGGTGGGTTGGTTCATGTCGCGCTCTACACGACCCTGCTGAATTTCGGCGAGAAGACGGTCTCTGCCGGCGCCGCGAGCTTCATCATCAACGTCAATCCGATCATCACCGCCGGATTGGCGATGCTGATCCTCGGCGAACGCTTCGGGCCACTCGCCTGGCTCGGCACCGCGATCTCCTTCGCCGGCATTGGCCTGATCGCATTAGGCGAAGGCCAGGGCATCGAGCTCAGCACCGGCGTCCTCTTCATCCTTGGCGCTGCACTCTGCCAATCGGTCACCGCCGTCGTCCAGAAGCCGCTTTTCGCCCGGCACAAGGCGCTCACCGTCTCGGCCTGGAACATGGTCGTGGGTGCACTGGCCCTCTCCCCGTTCCTCCCGCATGCCGTCAGCCAGTCGGCCTCTGCGTCGAGCGAAGCTCTCTTTGCCGTCGTCTATCTCGGGATTGTGCCAAGCCTGCTCGCCTATGCGACCTGGACGATGATGCTCGCGCGGCTGCCTGCGGGCCGCGCCTCGAACTTCATGTATTGCGTGCCACCGGTCGCGACCTTGATGGGCTTTCTCTGGCTCGGCGAGGCTCCGACTGCACTCGGCATCCTCGGTGGGGTCATGGCGCTGGGCGGTGTCGTGATTGTCAATCTGAAGCGCTGAGAGCACCAGCTTCCCCCACGGGCGCCCGCTGCGATACTGTTCCTCGCCTGCCCCGCGAGGATGCGTATGACCAGTGATCAGCCCAGTGCCATTCAATCATCTCCGTCTGCCGCTGGCGTTCGCGTACGACCATTGGTGGGGGAAGACTGGGTCGCACTCCGCGCGCTGCGCTTGGTTGCGCTTTCCGACACGCCGGAAGCCTTCGGCGCGAGCCACGCCGAAGAGGCCGCCCAACCGGACAGCTTCTTCCGCTCGCGCCTCTCGGCCGAGGAACCCAACAGGGTCTTCGGGGCCTTCTCCGACAGCGGTGACCTGATCGGGATCGCTGGCTTCCGTGCAACGACCTCCGCCAAGTCGCGCCACAAGGGCGTGCTCTGGGGCGTCTATGTCGTGGCCGGCTGGCGCGGGGACGGCGTCGGCCGCGCCCTCGTGGATGCCGTCATCGGACACGCCGCCCGCCACGTCCTGGTGCTCCAAGCTTGTGTCGTGACGACGAACGGTGCCGCGCACTCGCTCTACGCCCGGCTTGGCTTTGCCCCCTATGGCATCGAGTCCAAGGCGTTGTACGTCAACGGCCAGTTCTATGACGAAGCGCTTCTGGCGCTGGATTTCACGCAAGCCACCGACGCTTGAGGCGCTAGCCCAACGAGCGCCGGCCGAGGCACGATGCGAACTCACCGCGGCCAGCCCGTTGGGAAGAGCCGGGATCCATGCCTGAGCGCCGGCGGAGATGTTCCAACCCGTATCCGAGGCCCTACGGAACGGCATGTCGCCCGCCTCAGAAACCCTGCGCCTCCAAAGCCTTCTCGTTCTCGGTGATGTAGTCGCGGATCACCGGCACAGCGCTCTTGTGCGGCCCTAGCAGGAGCTGGAAAACCATGTCCCCCCCGATATCGAACGAGATCTCGCAGGCCGAGAGGTAGAACTCCCACATCCGCGCGAAACGCTCGCCCATCATACCGACGACCTCCTCGCGCTTGGCGAGAAACCGCTGTCGCCAGGCAGCCAGCGTCCAGTGGTAATGCCGGCGCCAGAACTCGCAGTCCGACGACCAGAGCCCTGTCTGCTCGACCGCGGCGAATACCTCCGACATCGCTGGGGCGTACCCGCCCGGGAAGATGTATTTGTCGAAGAACGGTCCAGTGAAGCCCGGAGGGCCGACCCGGCTGATACAGTGCACCAACGCAATCCCGTCCGGCGTCAGAAGATCGCGGATCTTCTCGAAATATTCGAGATAATGCGCAACGCCGACATGCTCCATCATGCCGACCGAGACGACGCGGTCGAAGCTGCCGGTCAGTTCGCGATAGTCCTTGTTGATGAAAGTGACGCTGCCGCCGACCCCGGCCGCTTCGGCCCGCTTCTGCGCCGCCGCCATCTGGTCGGGCGAGACATTCAGCCCGGTCACCTTGGCCCCACAGGCCTTGGCGAGATAGATCGCGAGCTCGCCCCAGCCCGAACCGATATCCAGAACCGTCATGCCGGGTTCGATCTTCAGCTTGGCCGCGATATGGCGGAGTTTTGCCTTCTGCGCGGCTTCGAGCCCGACCTCCGGACTATGCCAATAGGCACAGGAATAGGTCATCGTCTCGTCGAGCCAGAGCCGGTAGAAATCGGTCGGGATATCGTAGTGGTGCTTGACCTTCTTGCCGGCCACGCCGAGCGGGTTGTGCATGCGGAAGCGCCGGATGCGAAAGCGGATGTTGCGGATCGCCTTTTGCAGCGGATGCTTGCGCATCTCCTTGCGCTGCAGCCAGAACAGGCTGAGCAGGTCATGGATCGTCGAGCCGTCCTCGAAATTCACCCGCCCGTCCATGTAGCCTTCGGCCAGGGCCAGTTCGGGATTCAGAAAGATCTCCCGCTCGATCTTGTCGTCCGAGAAGCGCACGGTGACAGCCGGCGCCGTCTTGTTCTGACCTGCGAACAGGATCGCCCCTGGGCCCGGCCCGAAGACATGGCGCTTGTCGTCCGGGGTGATCACCGTCAGGCGTCCTTGCCTGACGAAGCGTTTCAGAAGTCGCGGCAACAGCAGCATGCAAGCCTCCCAGCCTTGCGCGACCTTAAGCCGAGCGGTCGGCGCAGGGAAATGCCGAGCCGGCAGAAGGATGCGGAACTGGCGAGGTGTTGCGCGAACTCCATATCGGCGGTTGCCGATACCCGCAGCGACAGCGTAGTCCTGAGGCCGAAACGGGCGCCCGTGTGTCCGTCACTGAGCGGATGACGGCGAGACGATGTCCTGGCGCGATTTCTGGAACAGCGAGCACGCGATCTATGTCTCGCCCCGTCACAAGCTGCTGCATTACCGCCAGATCGCCACCGACCTGATTCGCCATATCCCCTCGCCCGAGGCGGTCGTACTGGATCACGGTTGTGGCGAAGCCCTCGCCGCCGATCGCGTCGCCGCAGCCTGCGCCAGGCTCTATCTCTGCGAGGCCGCCCCGAGCGTGCGTGAAAAGCTGCGCGCGACCTTTGGCGCGATCCCGGCGATCACCGTCGTCTCGCCGGAGGAGATCGAGGCACTGGACGACGGCGCGCTCGATCTCGTCGTCGCCAACTCGCTGATCCAGTATCTCGGCCGCGAGGAGCTGGCGCAGTTGCTCCTGCTCTGGCGGCGCAAGCTGAAGCCCGGCGGACATCTCGTCATCGCCGACGTGATTCCACCCGATGTCAGCGCGCTGACCGACGCCACGCAACTGCTCTCCTTCGCCTGGCGCGGCGGCTTCCTGATTGCCGCGCTCGGCGGGCTCGTACGCACCGCGTTCTCCGACTACCGGAAGCTGCGCGCCGAGTACGGGCTCTCGACCTATAGCGATACCGCCATCGTCACTTTGATCCGAGAGGGCGGGTTCGACGAGATCGAGCGCCAGCCGAACTTCGGCCACAACCCCCACCGCATGACCTTCCGCGCCCGCAATCCGGGCTAAGCCGCCACTAGATCATCGGCCCGGAAATCGTATCCGGACAGATGATCTAATCCTTTGTGTTTGCATCGGCCTTCCCGAAAACCGCAATCCACATTTCGGGCCGATGCTTTAGACGCCTTCGCGATCTGCGAAGGAGAAGAATTTATGGCCGAGGAAGGAGAACACCATCACGAGCAGCGTCGTGACGATCTGCATCGGCAGATAGGGTAGGCCAGCCCGCGTCACGAAGATATGCATCAGGATGCCGGTCAGCACGAAGCCGCCCGCTGCGATCAGCGCAAAGCGCCAGGTCGCTTGGGCGTGGCTGTGCGTAGCGTCAAAGGTCAGCCAGCGATTCAGCGTATAGGACACGACCGCGCCGAGCGTGAAACCGGCAAGCGTAGCCGGCACCGGGGCGACCCCGCCAAGCTCGACCAGTCCGATCAGCAGCGCATAATGCGCCACCGCCGTCACGCCACCGGAGAAAACATAGGCCACGATCTGGCGCGACTGACGGGGAAGACGAGAGAGAGGCATCCCCGCCCTCTACAGCATTTTCCTGCTGGCCAGTACCGGCTCGCGTGAAGGCCCGCGCAAGCCCCGCATGGCACACTCAATCAAGGCAGCCCAGGCAAGGCGCGAGGCGGCGCAGGTCCGGAAGTCATCAGATCGCGGTGTGCCGTGATGGCTTCCGGAATTCCGACCGGAACGCTCCGCGCAGCCCTTCAGCCGGCATCGCCACCGCCGGCGAGATTGGCGGGCATCCCGCCGACCGGCATGTCGAGCCCCTGCTTCAGCGTATCCAAATGAAACTCCCTGATACGACCGCTCGTGGGATCGCTGACGAAGGCGCTGTTCCCGACGATGCCCAGGCTCGGCGTCGGCGATTTCGCGCCGTACTGGCAATCGAAGGCGGGTACCGCGTCGAAGCTGGCGAGTTCTCGCCAGGCCGGCGCGATTTCATAGACGCGGAGCTTGCCGTCCGGTGTGAGGTTCGCCAGGCGGTCGCCACCGGCGTCGAGATCGAACTGGCAGGCTGGCTGACCGCCTGGCACCGGCAGGACATCCGCGACCGAGAGCAAGGTTGCGGCAGGGTCGATCCGCAGAAGCGCATTGTATGGCCCCTTCAGCCCGTAATTGGCGACGGCATAGCGCGCGCCCGTGCGCGCCTTGATGGCACTGACGCGCCGCTCGTCGGGATAGGCGATCTTGCGCGCAGTCCAGCGCCCGGACGTATCCCGGGCGAGGACGAGAACGCCGCCATCCACCCCGTCATTGCAGCCGAAGACGTGGCGCCCCTTGCTCTCGGCATAACCGTGGAAGAGCTTGCAGGAGGCGTCAGTGCGTGCAGGATCGTTGAAGCTTGCGACCCGCTTCCAGCCCTTGCCGCGCTCGAGGATTTCAAAGCCGTCCGGCCGAGACGAGGCGCTGCGGTCCTCGCCCTTGGCGTAGATCGCATTCGGCACCGACATCAGCCACTGCCGGCGCCCGAGCGGAATGGCAATGCCGTGCTGCGGCGCCGGGCTTGGCCATATCTTGCTGACGGGAGACTTGCCATCCAGGCTCTTGAGATCGACCAGCACCGCCTTCGGCTCGCTCTTGCGCTCCCAGGGCCTGTCTCCGTCGAAGAACAGCGCAATCTGCCCATGCCTGGAAACGACATGGGCCGGGCGGTCGCCCTTCACGGCGAAGTCGAGCAGCCTGACCGGCCCCTTGTCGACATCGACGTGATCGCCATGAGATTCATAGCGCAGTCCGCTATCGAGGAAGCGGATGGTGCCAACCTCGTCGCCTGTCTTGATGACGATGAAACGGCCGCCCTCGGCGCTGGCGAAGGACGGGTTGGGTTTCGGCACATCGAAGCTATGCGTCACCTCGCCGGAGTCGAGGTCGAGCACGCGCACGACCGGCTTCTCGTGATCTGCAAAGACGAGCCGGCCACGCAAGGTGGCGTGATCATGGGCAGAGGCCGCAGCTGCGGCGAGAACAAGGGTAAGCGCAGCTCCCGCTGCGAACTGAAAACGCATCGTTGTCTCCTGTGAACGAAGGGCAAAGGTCCGCCGGTATGCGGACCGGATCTCTCAGGCCGCAGCGGCCCGGCGCCAGACCGGAAATGGGTCAGGCAGGTCGCGGTAGCGTTCCGGTTTGAAGCTGATGGTCGGCGTCTCGCCGAGCAGGCAGGCGTCGAGCGCGCTGGTGATGGCCTGCTGGTCCATGCCCGAGCCAATGAAGACCAGCTCCTGCCGCCGGTCGCCCCAGACCGAATGCCAGTGTCGGTTCAGGATTGCGTTCCATTCGGGATGGTCGGGCCAGCGGCTGCGCGGCACGGACGCCCACCAGAACCCCATCGCCTCGGTTCGGCAGACGCTGCCAGCAAGGCTCATCTCGCCGACCCATTCCGGCCGGGTCGCCAGCCAGAAATGGCCCTTGGCACGGATCAGGCCGTCCCAGTCGCGCGCCAGGAAGGCGTTGAACCGCTCCGGATGGAATGGCCGCCGGGCGCGGTAGACGAAGGAGGAGATGCCATACTCCTCGGTTTCCGGAACATGATCCCGGCGGCCATGGAGCTCCTTGTACCAGAGCGGATGCTGCTCCGCCTTCTCATGGTCGAACAGGCCCGTATCGAGGATCGCTGCGAGCGGAGCACGCCCGAAATCGGTTTCGACCAGCTTTGCATCGGGATTGAGCGCCCGGATGATCTTGCGCACCAGATCGCGCTCTTCCGGCGCGACATCCGACACCTTGTTCAGGACGACGACATCGGCGAACTCGATCTGCTCGACCAGGAGATCGACCAGGGTGCGCTCGTCGTCCTCGCCCGCCGTCTCGCCGCGCTCACGCAGGAAGTCGCGCGAGCCATAATCCTTCATCAGGTTGATGGCATCGACGACGGTCACCATCGTATCGAGCCGCGCGAGATCGGAGAGGCTGGCGCCATCCTCGTCGCGAAACTCGAAGGTCGCGGCGATCGGCAAGGGCTCGGCAATGCCGGTGCCTTCGATCAGCAGGTAGTCGAAGCGTCCTTCCCCAGCGAGGCGACGCACTTCGGCGAGCAGGTCATCACGCAAGGTGCAGCAGATGCAGCCATTGCTCATCTCGACCAGCTTCTCGTCGGTGCGCGAGAGCTTGCCCCCGCCCTCCCGCACCAGATCGGCGTCGATATTCACCTCGCTCATGTCATTGACGATGACCGCAACCTTGCGGCCTTCCCGATTGTTGAGGACGTGATTGAGGAGCGTGGTCTTGCCGGCCCCGAGAAAGCCGGAGAGCACGGTGACGGGAAGGCGGGAATCCATTCGGCATCCATTATGTTATGTTACAACATAACATAAACAGCGATGCGAAACATTGGCAAGCCGGTTTCGACCGGGATGGGCTGATGCCCCCTACGGAGCGAGCAGCTTGTCTTCGGAAAACCGGGGAAGCGACGGATCGCGCCGCGCCGTCGCAATGATGCTGTCGAGCAGCCCGGGGAAGCGGCCGTCGAGTTCTCCGCGCCGCAGGCTGATGAAGCGGGACGTGCCCTCCGCCCGGGCCCGGGTTATGCCCGCCTCGCGCAGCTTGGCGAAATGATAGGCCAGCAGCGAGGGGGAGGCGAAATCCGTAAAACTTCCGCAGCGCGCCTCGAACTCCTCGGAGTCGGCCAGCGCCAGGACGATGGCGAGCCGCGTCGGATCGGCAAGCGCGCCAAAGACCGTCGCTGCGTCAATGCCGTCCATGTCGGGATGAAAGATCGGCTTCATGCCCCGGACATAGGAGATTGCGGCACTCCTGACAATATTCAACGTTCATTGAAATTAAGATTGACGGCAGATCGAACACGATCTTAAATTCAACGATCATTGAAATTTTGAAGGAATGTCCAATGGACACGCGTCTCGTCTGGCTCGCCGGCGGCGCCTTCGTCATCGGCACGGGAAGCCTGATGATCACCGGCATCCTGCCGAATCTGGCGGCCGCCTTCGGCACCTCGATCGATACGGCCGGCTTGCTGATCTCGATCTTCGCCGTCGCCTATGCATTAGGCTCCCCGGTCCTTTCCACCCTGCTGGGCGACGTCGACCGCCGGATGGTCCTCGCCGGCTCGCTCAGCGTCTTCGCCCTTGCCAATCTGCTTGCCGCTTTCGCGGCGAGCTTCGCCTGGCTGATGGTCGCGCGCATCGCCATGGCGCTCGCGGCCGGCGTCTTCATGCCGTCGGCCAACGCGGTCGCGGTCGCGCTGGTCTTACCGGAGCGGCGTGGCCGGGCTATCGCGCTGGTCACGGGCGGCATGACGGTTTCGCTGATTCTCGGCGTCCCGCTCGGCACCGCCATCACCTCCTATGGCGGCTGGCATCTCGCCTTCCTCCTGGTCGCGTTCATTGGCGCCCTTGGCGTCGCCGGGCTGCTCCTGAACCTGCCTGACGACCTGCCGCGCGGCGCCAATTCGCTCGGCGAGCGCCTGCAGGTCGCTCGCCGCGCCGATGTGCTGCTGGCGCTCGGCACCACCGCGCTTTGGACCACCGGCGCCTTCACGCTCTACACCTATGTCGCGCCCTTCCTCGCGACCCATGCCGGCATCAGCGGCCCCTGGCTCAGCGCCGCCCTGATCGTCTCCGGCATCGGTTCGGCCATCGGCAACCAGGCTGGTGGAATGGCGAGCGACCGCTTCGGCCCGGAGCGCACCCTCACCCTCGTCCTCACGGTGCTCGCATTGGCGCTCGCCTCCGCCTCGCTCATGGCGATCACGCTGCCCCCCGCGGCGGCCGTCTTCGTCGCTCCGGCGATCCTCTTCGTCTGGAGCATGGCCGGCTGGGCCGGGCACCCCTCGCAGATGTCGAGGCTCGCCGCGATGGCGCCCGACGCGACCGTCGTCGCGCTCTCGCTCAATGCATCCGCGCTCTATATCGGCATCGCCGCCGGCTCGGCATTGGGCCAGCAGACCCTGCGCCACGGCGCCTCATGGCAACTCGGTTTCGTCGGCGCGATGTGCGAGATCGGTGCACTTACCCTGCTTTGGATCTCCATCCGGCGACGCCGGACCGCGCGTCGCGAACTGGAAATCGGCAGGGTCCCTGTGGCGACGTCTGTGCGTTGAAGAGAGGTAAGCGCGCTTTTCCCTTCCTTCCGCGGCAACCTCCCTCTATAGCGAGCGCCTAGCATTCATTCAGGCGCTCGCTGACTCCCCTTTCCTCGCGGACGGGGATCCGTCCGGCGCGCGCCCGCACAAGCACTGGCCGGACCCATGCCCAAGCGCACAGACATCAAGACGATCCTCATCATCGGCGCCGGCCCGATCATCATCGGCCAGGCCTGCGAGTTCGACTATTCCGGAACCCAGGCCTGCAAGACACTGAAGGCCGAGGGCTACCGCATCGTCCTGGTCAATTCGAATCCGGCCACGATCATGACGGATCCGGACCTCGCGGATGCCACCTATGTCGAGCCGATCACGCCCGAGATCGTCGCCAAGATCATCGAGAAGGAGCGCAACGTCCTGCCCGGCGGTTTTGCGCTGCTGCCGACCATGGGCGGCCAGACGGCACTGAACTGCGCGCTTTCGCTCAAGAAGATGGGCGTACTCGAGAAATTCGATATCGAGATGATCGGCGCCACCGCCGAAGCCATCGACAAGGCCGAGGACCGCGAGCTGTTCCGCGAGGCGATGACCAAGATCGGTCTCGATACGCCGCGCTCGCACCATGTCAGGACGCTCGGCCAAGCCCTCGAGGCGCTTGACGACATCGGTCTGCCGGCAATCATCCGCCCCTCCTTCACCATGGGTGGAACAGGCGGCGGCATCGCCTACAACAAGGGCGAATTCATCGAGATCTGCGAGCGCGGCATGGACGCTTCGCCGACCAGCGAAGTGCTGATCGAAGAGAGCGTGCTCGGCTGGAAGGAGTACGAGATGGAGGTCGTCCGCGACAAGGCGGACAACTGCATCATCGTCTGCTCGATCGAGAACATCGATCCGATGGGCGTCCATACCGGTGATTCGATCACCATCGCCCCGGCGCTCACGCTGACCGACAAGGAATATCAGATCATGCGCGACGCCTCGCTGGCGGTGCTGCGCGAGATCGGCGTCGAGACCGGTGGCTCGAACGTGCAGTTCGCGGTCGATCCTGCCACCGGCCGGATGATCGTCATCGAGATGAACCCGCGCGTCTCGCGCTCCTCGGCGCTGGCCTCCAAGGCGACCGGCTTCCCGATCGCCAAGGTCGCCGCGCGCCTTGCCGTCGGTTACACGCTCGACGAAATCGAGAACGACATTACCGGCGGCGCGACGCCGGCCTCGTTCGAGCCGACGATCGACTATGTCGTCACCAAGATCCCGCGTTTCGCCTTCGAGAAATTCCCCGGCGCCGAGCCGACCCTGACGACCGCAATGAAGTCGGTCGGCGAAGCGATGGCGATCGGCCGCACCTTCCAGGAATCGCTGCAGAAGGCGCTGCGCTCGCTGGAGACCGGACTCGACGGCCTCGATGAGATCGAAATCGAAGGTCTGGGCCAGGGCGACGACAAGAACGCGATCAAGGCCGCCCTCTCCTCGCCGACGCCAGACCGTCTGCTGCAGGTGGCCCAAGCGATGCGCTTCGGCTTCACCGACGAGCAGATCCACGAAAGCTGCAAGATCGATCCTTGGTTCCTCGAGCAGATGCGTGGGCTGGTCGAGACCGAGGACAAGGTGCGCAAGTACGGCCTGCCGACGACGCCCGGCGCCTTCCGCCAGATCAAGGCGATGGGCTTCTCGGACAAGCGCCTCGCTGCGCTCGCGAACCTGACCGAGGCCGAGGTGACCCAGCGCCGACATGCGCTCGAAGTGCGGCCGGTCTTCAAGCGGATCGACACCTGCGCCGCTGAGTTCGCCTCACCGACCGCCTATATGTACTCGACCTATGCCATGCCCTTCGCCGGCATGCCGGCTGACGAGGCCAACCCGTCCGACCGCAAGAAGGTGGTCATCCTCGGCGGCGGCCCGAACCGCATCGGCCAGGGCATCGAGTTCGACTATTGCTGCTGCCACGCCTGCTACGCGCTGCGCGATGCCGGCTATGAGACCATCATGGTCAACTGCAACCCGGAGACGGTTTCGACCGACTACGACACCTCCGACCGACTCTATTTCGAACCGTTGACCGCCGAGGACGTGCTCGAGATCCTCGAGACCGAGAAGCGCAGCGGCACGCTGCATGGCGTCATCGTCCAGTTCGGCGGCCAGACCCCGTTGAAACTGGCGAATGCGCTCGAAGAGGCCGGCATCCCGATCCTGGGCACCTCGCCCGACATGATCGACCTCGCCGAGGACCGCGACCGCTTCAAGCGCCTGCTCGACAAGCTGCATCTGAAGCAGCCCAAGAACGGCATCGCCTATTCAGTCGAACAGGCGCGCATGATCGCGGCCGAGCTCGGCCTGCCCTTCGTCGTGCGTCCGTCCTATGTGCTCGGCGGTCGTGCCATGGCGATCATCCGCGACGAGCCGCAGTTCGAGGACTATCTGCTCGGCACGCTTCCGAGCCTGATCCCGTCCGAGGTGAAGGCGAAATACCCGAACGACAAGACCGGCCAGATCAACACGGTGCTCGGCAAGAACCCACTGCTGTTCGACCGCTACCTCTCGGACGCGATCGAGGTCGATGTCGACTGCCTCAGCGACGGCAAGGACGCCTTCATCGCCGGCATCATGGAGCATATCGAGGAGGCCGGTATCCACTCGGGCGATTCGGCCTGCTCGCTGCCGCCCCGTTCACTCTCGCTGGCGACCATCGCTGAGCTCGAGCGCCAGACCAAGGCCATGGCGCTGGCGCTCGATGTCGGTGGGCTGATGAACGTGCAATACGCCATCAAGGACGGCGTCATCTATGTCCTCGAGGTCAACCCGCGCGCCTCGCGCACGGTGCCCTTCGTCGCCAAGGTCATCGGCGAACCGATCGCCAAGATCGCAGCGCGCATCATGGCCGGCGAGAGCCTCGCGAGCTTCGGGCTGAAGCCCGCTGCTCTGACCCATGTCGGCGTCAAGGAAGCGGTCTTCCCCTTCGCGCGCTTCCCCGGCGTCGACGTGCTGCTCGGTCCGGAGATGCGCTCGACCGGCGAAGTCATCGGCCTCGATCGTTCCTTCGACATCGCCTTCGCCAAGAGCCAGCTCGGTGCAGGTTCCAAGGTACCGATCAAGGGGACTGTGTTCGTCTCGGTGCGCGACGCGGACAAGCCGCGCATCGTGCCCTCCATGCGCATCCTGTCCGATCTCGGCTTCCGCATCCTTGCCACCGGTGGAACGCTGCGCCTGTTGCAGGAGGAAGGCATTCCAGCCGCCAAGATCAACAAGGTTCTGGAAGGCCGGCCGCACGTCGTCGACGCAATCAAGAACGGCGAGATCCAGCTCGTCTTCAACACGACGGACGGCCCACAGGCACTCGCGGATTCACGCTCGTTGCGCCGCACCGCCCTCTTGCACAAGGTGCCCTATTATACCACCTTGGCCGGAGCGATCGCGGCTGCCGAGGGCATCAAGGCCTATTGCAGCGGCGATCTCGAAGTACGATCGCTGCAATCCTACTTCGTCCGCGCCGCCTGAACGGCCGCGCGGCCGAAGCAGTTCTGAAAACGATCGGAAGCTGAACGCAGGCCGCGGGGGACGCGGCCGGCGGGTTCTGGCTTTCGGAATTGGGACGAGAAGATGGATAAGGTTCCTATGACGGTGGGCGGATTTGCCGCCCTCGAGGTCGAGCTGAAGCAACGCCAGCAGGTCGAACGTCAACGCATCATCGCTGCGATCTCGGAAGCGCGCGCACTTGGCGATCTCTCCGAGAATGCCGAGTATCATGCGGCCAAGGAGGCACAGTCCCTCAATGAGGGTCGGATCCTGGAGCTGGAATCGCTGATTGGGCGGGCGGACATCATCGATGTCACCAAGCTCGGCGGCGACACGATCAAATTCGGCGCGACCGTCCATCTGATCGACGACGACACCGAGGAAGCCAAGATCTATCAGATCGTCGGCGAGCCGGAATCCGACGTCCGCTCCGGCAAGGTCTCGATCGGCTCGCCGATCGCGCGCGCCCTGATCGGCAAGAAGGTCGGCGATTCCGTGCAGGTCAACACCCCCGGCGGCGGCAAGTCCTACGAAGTCGTGAGCGTCAGCTTCCGCTGAGGCCTCCGGGGGCATAGAATTGATGCCCCCGGACGATTATCTCGTCGGTGATGCATTGGCATCGGGAGATACAGTCATGACCACCCGTCGCGCGTTTCTCATGTCATCATTGGCGGCCACGGCGCTCGCGTCGTCGCCGCTTGGAGCCGCATCGGCGCTTGCCCAGGCGCAAGGTCCGATCGGCGGCATCCATGTCGATGTCTCCCGCCTCGTCGAGCAAGGCTGGGGGGCCAATGCCGGCACGATCAAAGCCGGCATGGAACGGGAACTTCGGACCGCCTTTGCCGGCGCCATCCAGCGCGGAGGGCCGGTTCTCGTCGTCAAGGTCCGCGGCATTTACCTGACGAGTTACGCTGGCAATGGCGGCGGCCGTTGGGGCGGTGGCGGCGGCCAGAACAACGACAATCTCGACAGTGAGGCGGTCCTGGTCGGCGCAGGCAATCGCGTGCTTGCGTCCTATCCGGTGCTCTCGACGATTTCCGCCAGCTATTCGGGTCCCTGGTATCTGCAGGATATCGATCAGCGCCGCATCGTCAGCCTGATCCAGAACAACGTCGCTTGGATCAAACGTTACGTGGCCGGCTGATCTCGTTCACACGGCTGGGATTGTCGTTGCCGCGTATGGCGCCGCACTCGGTGGCGGCGTAGTTCATTGCTTCAGTTGCGCCCCTGCGGAATGCAGTACGATGTCCCTGTCCGACAGGAGAGAGCCATGCTGAATCGTCGCGCCGTATTGGCCGCCGCACTCGGCGGCACTGCCTCTGCCTTGTTCGCTGTCTCGGTCCAGGCGGCCGCAGGCGGCGTGCGCGTCGATGTTTCCCACCTTGTTCAACAGGGCTGGGGTCCCAACGCCGCCCTTGTGAAGGCAGAGCTGGAACGCGAACTTGCCGGCAGCGGCCGCGCGGGCTCGACGCTTGTCGTCTCGGTGCTTCGCATCAACATGCCGAGCTATTCGGGCGGCGACGCGGAGGAAACCGGCGGCACTGTGGACGGAATGGAATCCGAAGCCCGGCTGATCGCTGCCGATGGACGGGTTATCGCAAGCTACCCGATCGTTTCGTCTTCATCAGCCTCATCCGGAGGCGCCTGGTTCGAGCCCGGCTTCGACAAGCGCCGGCTCGCGGCCCTGGTCCGGACCAACGCCGCCTGGATCAGACGCTATGTCGGCGAATGAGCCGCGGGCCGCCTGATCTCGAAGGCGGTCTTGCTGCGCGAGAACCCGCAGGCCTCGTAGAAACCGAGCACCGCTTCGTCCTTTCGCCCCGTCTGCAGCATGACCTTGTAGCATCCTGCCGAACAGGCCTGCTCGACAGCGGCGCCGATGACCCGCTTTCCAAGCCCCTGGCCCCGAAACCGCGCGTCCGCGACGACATTCTCGATCAGCGCAAAGGGGCTGAGGTTCCGGGTGAGATTCGGCACGACCACGATCACGCAACTTGCGATGGCGGCTCCGCCCAATTCGGCGATGTGAACCGTGATCAGGTCGCTGCCCAGGATCCGGTGCCAGGTCTCGGCGGCCATTTCGGCATTCGGGCGCGGGTCATCGCGATTCAATTGCGCATAGAGCGCCAGGATGGACGGCAGATGCTCGATGCCCGCCTTGCGGATCGCGATCTGCATCCGGCCCCCGCTAGATCACGCTGCGCTTGGACGAAATCGTCCAAACGCAGCGTGATCGATTCTCATAGTTTAGAGCATGCGTGATGCGAAAAGCCGTTGCCACTTTTTCGCAGCATGCTCTAGCCGAACGGTACGATCGGCTCGTCCTTGACGCGGTCAAGCGCCAGGGCCGTGCGCACATTGCGGACATTCGGCAGCGCAGTCAGCTCTCCGACGAAGTCCTGAAACGCCTTCAGGTCAGGCGCCACGCATTTCAGGATGAAATCGATGTCGCCCGAGAGCGTCCAGCATTCGCGCACGGCACCCCACTTGCGGATGCGCTCCTGGAATATCGCGAGATCGGCCTCGGCCTGGCTGGCGAGATGCACGAAGGCAAAGCAGACGACCTCGATCCCGAGCTTGCGCTCATCGAGTTGCGCCCGATAGCCGGTGATCAGCCCCGCTTCCTCGAGTGCCCGGACACGCCGGAGGCAGGGCGGCGGCGAGATGCCGACCCGGCTCGCCAACTCGACATTGGTCATGCGCCCGTCGGCCTGTAATTCGCGCAGGATACGCAGATCGATTTCGTCGAGTTTGGAACGCACACAGATCCCCAGAGCAAAGTCGCGCTGGTGTAGACGCAGCTCCCACGCGATACAAGGCGTCCCAACCACTGCCGCGGAGCCTGCTCTTGCCAGTTGAACCGATCCCGACGATCTGGGTCCTCACCGACGGCAAGGCTGGCGACGAGATACAGTGCCTTGGCGTCGCCGAACGGCTCGGCATCACCCCAGAGATCCGGCACATCGCCCCCGGTCGCCCCTGGAGCTGGCTGATGCCGCGCGGGCCGATCGATCCTCGCGAGGCCTCCCACAGACCTCAAAGCCCGATCCGCCCGCCTTTCCCCGATATCGTCGTCGCTTCGGGCCGGCGTGCCGCCGCCTATTTGCGTGCGGTCAAGAAGGCCTCGAAGGGCAGGACCTTCACCGTCTTTCTCAAGGATCCGAGGATCGGAGCCGGAGCAGCCGACCTGATCTGGGTCTCCGAGCATGATCGCCTGCGTGGCCCAAACGTGCTCGTCACCGTGACATCGCCGCACCGGCTCTCCCCCGGCCAGCTCGCTCAGGCCAGGCAGAGCCCGCCGCCGGCCATCGCCGCCCTGCCCCGACCGCGCGCTGCGGTCATGGTGGGCGGCGACAGCCGGCATCATAGCTTCCAGCCCGATGACATCGTCCGTTTCGCGAACGCACTCGATGCGCTCGCGGGCTCGGGCGTTGCCCTGATGGGCTCGCGCTCGCGACGTACGCCGGATGCGCTCGACAAGGCCATTGCCGAGGTCTTCGCGCGCCATGGCGGCTGGTGGTGGGATGGCACGGGCGCCAATCCCTATGTGCCGCTGCTCGCCAATGCCGATACCGTGGTCGTCACCGCAGACTCGACCAATATCGTCGGCGAGGCTGCAGCCACCGGCGCCCCCCTCCTCGTCTTCGAGCCGCATGGCGGCCACAGCAAATTCGCTCGCTTCCTCGAGGCGCTGAAGCGGCAAGGCGTTGTGCATCATTTCGAGGGACGGCTTGATGGCACCCGCTATGACCCCATAGACTCCACCGGCGTCATCGCGGAAGCGGTGCGACAGGCTTGGTTGCGGCACCGCGCCGAACTCGGCCTCGCCTGAGCATGAGCGGGCCTGGGCTTGCGTCCGCCGCACGAGACCGTATCTGACGGAACGAGGACGCAGCGCCACGCTGCGCGAAAAGGACCGAAACCATGGCTCATACCCATGCCCGCGTAATGATCATCGGCTCGGGCCCCGCCGGCTATACCGCCGCGATCTATGCGGCCCGCGCGCTGCTTGAACCGGTGATGATCTCGGGCTTCCAGCCTGGCGGCCAGCTGATGATCACCACCGATGTCGAGAACTATCCGGGTTTTGCCGACGTGGTTCAGGGGCCGTGGCTGATGGAGCAGATGCGCGCCCAGGCCGAGCACATGGGCACCAAGATGGTTTCCGACCATATCTCGAAGGTCGATCTGTCACAGCGCCCGTTCCGGCTCTGGGGTGATGGCGGCGCCACCTATAGCTGCGATGCCCTGATCGTGGCCACCGGCGCCCAGGCGAAGTGGCTGGGTATCCCCTCGGAGCAGACCTTCCAGGGCTTTGGCGTCTCGGCCTGCGCCACCTGCGACGGCTTTTTCTTCCGCGGCAAGGAAGTGGTCGTCGTCGGCGGCGGCAATACCGCGGTCGAGGAAGCGCTCTATCTCGCCAACCTTGCTGCGAAGGTCACCCTGGTGCACCGGCGCGATTCGCTGCGGGCCGAGAAGGTGTTGCAGGATCGCCTGTTCAAGCATCCCAAGGTCGAGGTCGTCTGGGACAGCGAGATCGCCGAGATCTGCGGCGGCACGCAGCCGCCGTCAGTCACGCATCTGCAGCTCCGCAACCTGAAGACGGGCGCAGAGAGCGAACTGAAGACCGACGGTGTCTTCATCGCCATCGGCCACAAGCCGTCGACCGAACTCTTCACCGGGCAGCTCGCCATGCGTGAATCAGGGTATCTCGACGTGACGCCCGGCACGACGCAGACCAACATCCCCGGCGTTTTTGCCGCGGGTGACGTCACCGACGAGCATTACCGCCAGGCGGTGACGGCCGCGGGACTGGGCTGCATGGCCGCGCTCGATGCCGAAAGATGGCTTGCCGCCAACGTCACGGAACAGCGTGAAGCGGCCGAATAGGCCGAAAAAGACAACCCATCACGATTGTTGATGGGTTGTCTCACGAGATTCAGTGTGAAAAGAGGCCCCGTCAGCAAAGCAATCGTTGACGTTCCTGCGTTTTACCCCCCAACATGCACGAAACGCATAACGGGGGAAACGCGGTGGATTGGGACCGCATCAGGATTTTTTATACCGTCGCAGAATCCGGCAGCTTTACCAAGGCTGGCGACGTACTTGGTTTGAGTCAATCCGCCGTTAGTCGGCAGATTGGCGCGCTTGAGCGTGAGCTGCGTGCACCGCTGTTTCACCGCCATACGCGCGGGCTCATTCTCACCGAGCAGGGCGAATTGCTCTGGCGCGCGGCACGCGAGATGACGCAGCGCCTGGAGCGTACGCGCGCCCAGCTTTCGGAGACGCGCGAGCATCCATCGGGCGAGCTGAAGGTCACCGCGACACGCGGTCTCGGCGGCCATTGGCTAACCCCAAGGCTGGCGGAGTTCCTCGATCTCTACCCCGACATCAAGGTTGACCTCATCCTCACCGATGAGGAACTCGACCTCTCGATGCGCGAGGCCGATATCGCGATTCGCCTGCGCCAGCCGCAGCAGCCGGACCTGATCCAGCGCAAGCTCTTCACCGTGCATTTCCACGTCTATGGCTCACCGGCCTATATCAAGCGCTTCGGTGAGCCGAAGAGCTACGAGGATCTCGACAATCACCGGCTCCTGTCCTTCGGCAGCACCTCGCCGTCCTATCTGACCGCCGTGCACTGGCTCGGAACCCTGGGCCGCGAACAGCGCAACCCACGCCCGATCCATCTCACCGTGAACAACATCACGGCGATGAAGCGGGCAGTCGACAGCGGCGCGGGCATCGCGGTGCTGCCGGACTATCTGATCGAGACCGGCTCACCCCTCGTCCAGCTCATGCGCGAGACTGAGATGCCGCAACTCGAAAGCTATCTGGTCTATCCGGAAGAGATGAAGTCGGTGGCCAGGGTGCAGGCATTCCGCGACTTCCTGATCCAGAAGGCCCAGCGCTGGACCTACTAAACGGCCGGATGCCCCGGCTATGCGCGCAGCGCGGGTATCCCGCGCTGCGGCGAACGCATGCTTTCAGCCATTTAGGCTAAAATTTGTCGCACATAATGATAGGTCATGCAGTTTCCGCATAGCGGCCCCAAGCTATGCTGCATTGCAAAACGGCACGTGCTGCCCGATATAGCAATCACGGTTGTTCGGAACGGGCTCCGCATTCTCCTCCCGGCGTTGAGTTCGTTCCAGCCGTTCCCCTCTGAGATGTTTGGCGGTAACGCCGGATGTTTCAAACTTCAAAGGCCAGCTCCCTCGGGACGCTGGCCTTTTTTTCATGCGTGGTTATGCAGCCCGGCGCGCGAGCAGGCCCGCAAGTTCGGCGAGTTGGTCGATGAAGGCCTGCAGGAAGGCGCGGGTCGATTCCTCGGGGACATCGCCGGCCTCGTCGACCAGATTGGGCTTCAGGCCGATATAGGCCTCGCCGCCCATAACCAGCGCACCAAGATTGCCAAGAATCACCCGCAGATGCTGCTGCGCTATCGCGGCACCGATCGCTCCCGGGCTCGTGCCGGCGATGGCGACAACCTTGCCCCGCCAGGAACTCTTGCCATAGGGCCGCGCCGCCCAGTCGATCGCATTCTTCAGCAGCGCGGGAATCGAACGGTTATGCTCAGGTGTAACGACGAGAACGGCGTCGGCAGCCGCGATCTCGTTCTTGAGGCGCGTCGCGCTTGCCGGCCAGTTCGCCTCGAGATCCTGATTGTAGAGTGGCAGATCGTCGATCGTGATGACGCTCGCCTCGAAGGCGCCGGAGCCGAGTCGCGACAGCGCGACGGCGAGCTTGCCGTTGATGGAATCCTTGCGTGCGCTGCCAATGATGACGGCGAGCTTCAACTTTGCCATGGGAGTTTTCCTTGGTTACAAAAAGAGACCGAGGCTCAATAAATGCCTGTGTCAAAGCCACGCAAGGAGGCACAATTTTGTCACCAGAGAACCTGCATGTGCCTCACGAGTGCCGCGCCGTTGGCGAGATGCTGTCCCGCGTCGGCGACAAGTGGACGATGCTGGTCGTAGATCTGCTCGGCGGAGGGCCGAAGCGCTTCACCGAGATCAAGCGCGCGCTCGGCAGCATCTCGCAGCGCATGCTGACGCTGACGGTGCGCAATCTGGAGCGCGACGGCCTCGTCACGCGCACACAGTTCCAGACGATTCCGCCACGCGTCGATTATGAGTTGACCGAACTCGGGCACTCACTGCGCTATCCCGTCAAGGCGCTCAGCGATTGGGTCGTCGCGAACCGGCGCGACATCACGGCCGCGCGGAGCCGCTTCGACGAAGCGCAGGAGCCGAAGCGCAAGCTTCTCAAACTCGCCTGAGAGAAAAACTCAGCGCCGCCGCGCTTCCAGCGGCAGCGAATCGAACAGGCTCGGCACATCGCTGGTGCGCGCCTTCTCGATCGTCAGCATGCGCAGCTTGGTCTCCACCCCGCCATCGGCTGAGAAGCCGCCGGTCTTGCCGTTGGCCGCCAGGACGCGGTGACAGGGCACGATGGTGGGAAAGGGATTCTCTCCCAACGCGACACCAACAGCGCGCGCTGCGCCCGGCTCTCCGATCCGCGCCGCGACTTCGCCATAGGTCAAAGTTTCGCCTGGCGGGATGCTCAGGGCAACGGCATAGACCTTTCGGTTGAAGGCCGAGAGACCGTCCATCTCGATAGGCAGGTGAGCAAGATCCCGCTTCTCTCCCCGCAGCAATGCCATGATCGCGCCAATCGCATCCTGCACGAACGGCGGAGCCGCGCTTTCGACAGCCTCCGGATAGCGCCGAGCCAACCGCTGGCGGGCTCGCGCCTCATCCTGCTCCGGCAGTTGCGCACCGATCAGGCGTTCGGCATTCCAGACCAGCGCGCAGGCGCCGATTGCCGTATCGAACAGGCAGAAACCCTGGCTCATCACGCCTCCCGACGGAAGCGGCGGCCTCAGACGTAGAGCCGCTCGCCTTCAAGCCCTTTGTACATCGCTGCGACCTGCTCGCCATAGCCGTTGAAGAGCAGTGTCGGTCGACGCTCGCGCGAACCGAGAACCTGCTCGCTGGCCTGGCTCCAGCGTGGATGCGGCACCTCCGGGTTCACATTGGCCCAGAAGCCGTATTCCGACGATTGCAGAGCCTCCCAGAAGGTCTTGGGCCGCTCGGCGACGAAGCTGATCCGCGCAATCGACTTCACCGATTTGAAGCCGTACTTCCACGGCGCGATCAGGCGAACCGGCGCACCATGCTGATTCGGCAGTGGCTTGCCGTAGATCCCCGTCACCATCAGCGTCAGGTCGTTATTCGCCTCCGCCATAGTCAGCCCCTCGGTATAGGGCCAGGGATACCAGCGTTGCGTCTGCCCGGAGGCGACGCGCGGGTTAAGGAAGGTTTCGAACTTGACGTATTTGGCACTCGAGAGCGGTTTCGCCAGCGCCACCAGGGCCTTCAGCGGAAAGCCGGTCCAGGGCACGGCCATTGCCCAGCTCTCGACGCAGCGGAAGCGATAGAGCCGCTCCTCAAGCGGCATCTTGCGGACGAGATCGTCGAACCCGATCTCGAATGGCTTCTCGACCATGCCGTCGATCGCGATGTTCCAGGGCCGCGTCGGCAGCTTCTTCGCCGCACTGACGACATCCTTGGACATGCCGAATTCGTAGAAATTATTGTAGTTCGCCGCCAGCTCCTCGTCGGTCACCGGCCGGTCGAGCGTGTAGCTCGCATTGCGCTTGGCAGGATAGAGATCGAGCGTCGGATCCGCGCCTTGCGCGGCTGCGATCTGGGGCAATGTAATCCCGGCGATCAGCCCCGCGCTCCCGCCGAGAAAGGCCCGGCGGTTCATGGCGATATGTTCGGGAGTGGCCTGGCTTTCGGGCAATTCCCAGCCAGGGCGGCGTTTGATCAGCATCGACGGACATGCTCCGTTTCAGAGAGCGAAGCTTAGTCCACAGATGAGCTTCAAGTGCAATTCACGAGGGGGAGAGGCATCGGGCCCCTCACCGCATGGCTCCATGCATCCCGGCCCAAGCGAAGCGCAGGACCGGGATGACGTCGGAGTGTTTGGAGTGGACGCGTCAGCCGCGCGCTTCCAGCGCCTTGACGATCGCATCGCCCATCTCGGCGGTCGAGACGGCATTGGCGCCCGGCGCGGCGATGTCCTTGGTGCGGGTGCCGGCGCCAAGCACATCGGCGATCGCGCCTTCGAGCCGGTCGGCCGCCTCGATGGCGCCGAAGGAGTAGCGCAGCGCCATCGCAAAGGAGCCGATCATCGCGATCGGATTCGCCAGGCCCTTGCCGGCAATGTCGGGAGCCGAGCCGTGGACGGGCTCGTAAAGCGCCTTGCGCTTGCCGGTGGCCGGATCTTCAGCACCAAGCGAAGCGGAGGGCAGCATGCCGAGCGAGCCGGTCAGCATCGCCGCGACGTCGGAGAGAATATCGCCGAACAGGTTGTCGCAGACGATGACGTCGTACTGCTTCGGCCAGCGCACGAGCTGCATGGCGCAATTGTCGGCGAGCACATGCTCGAGTTCGACATCCCGGTAGTCCTTGGCGTGCAGGGCCGTGACCGTCTGCTTCCAGAGCACGCCGGTCTTCATGACGTTGTGCTTCTCGGCCGAGGAGACCTTGTTGCGGCGGGTGCGTGCCAGCTCGAAGGCGACGCGCGCGATGCGTTCGATTTCGGGCGTGGTGTAGAGCTGGGTATCGACGCCGCGCTTGGAACCGTCCTCCAGCGTGACGATCTCCTTGGGCTCGCCGAAATAGACGCCGCCGGTGAGCTCACGCACGATCAGGATGTCGAGCCCCTCGACCACCTCGGGCTTGAGCGAGGAGGCGGAAGCCAGCGCCGGATAGCAGATCGCAGGCCGCAGATTCGCAAACAGGCCAAGATCCTTGCGCAAGCGCAGCAGGCCGGCTTCGGGGCGATGCTGATAGGGCACATCCGCCCATTTCGGGCCGCCCACAGCGCCGAACAGCACCGCATCGGCATCCTGGGCGAGCTTCATGTCGCCTTCCGAGATCGCCGCCTTGTGCGCGTCATAGGCAGCGCCGCCGACAAGTCCGCGCTCGATGGCGAAGGAGGCGAGGCCCTGCCTCTCGAACCAGCCGACGATCTTCTCGACCTGGCCGGTCACTTCGGGACCGATGCCGTCGCCCGGCAGGAGGAGGAGCTTGTGGGTCGCCATGGTCGCCTCACGCGTTTGTCGGATGTTGCTGGGGCCAGAGCGGCCTTGCCGGGCTGATTAGGCGGGGAACGGGAGTGACGCAAGCGCAGCCGCGGGGCAGCGCGCCTGCGCGGCAAGCAGAAGCTGTACGATCGGCACCAGCATCGAACCGCTTCACTCCGGCCGGAGTGAAGCGGAGAGCTGGAAGCCGTCGCAGAGCGCGACGATGGTTTCCGGATCGGAGCCGCTAGCGCAGTGCCTCTGGCATCAGCCAGTATCCCGACGGCAACGGGTGCTCCGTCCTCAGGCCTTCTTCTCCATGTTCCAGAAGAACTGGACGGGCGAGAGCACCATGCCGGTCAGGCTCTTGCGATAGGCCATTGGCTGCTGCACCAGCCCCGCCGGCGCATAGGGCACCGTCTCGAAGGCGCGCTTCTCGATCGAGGCGGCCAGCTCCTTCTGCTTGGCCACTTCAGGCGTTGCAATCCACTGATCGCGCAGACCTTCCAGCGTGGCATCCTCCGGCCAGCCGAACCAGGCGGCAGGGCCATTGCTGCGCAACAGCGGATGCAGCGCGGGATTGAGCACGTCGGCGCCCGACCAGAGCGTGTGGAACACCGACCAGCCGCCCTGGTCCGGCAATCCGCGGTTGGAACGCCTGCCGATGAAGCTGGCCCAATCGGTCGCGACCAGATCGACAGTCATGCCGAGCTTCTTCAGCAGTTCCTGTGTCACCAGGCACTGGTTATAGGCGATCGGCTGGTCGGCGGGTGCCAGTAGCAACACCTTCTCGTTCTTGTAGCCGGCCTCCTGCAGCATGGCCTTGGCCCGCTCCAGATTGTTGCCGAGTGCAGCCTGTCCGCCCGCTCCGGTCGACATCGGCGAGCCCGGCGTGAAGAAGGTCTTGCACTCCTTGTAGTAGTCCTTGCTGCCGACGACCGCCTCCATGTAGTCGGTCTGATCGATTGCCATCATCACCGCCCGGCGGATGCCGGGATTGTTGAAGGGCGGCTGCAGATGGTTGAAACGCATCAGCAAGATCAGTCCCAGCGGCACGTTCTCGATCGCGATCTCGGGATTGCTCTTGAGCAGGGGCAGGAGATCGACCGGCGGCTGTTCGTACCAGTCGACCTCGCCCTGCATCAGCGCGCCGACTGCGGCTGAAACCTCGGTCAGCGGCAACCATTCGATACGGTCGATCTTGGCGACCTTGCCGCCAGCGGCCCAGGACGGAGCCTCCTCTCGTGGCCTGTACTTGGCGAAGCGCTCATAGATCGCGTTCTGGCCCGGCACCCATTGCTTGTCCATGAAGCGCCAGGGTCCGGAACCGATCGCCTCCGTGATGTTCTTGGTTGGCTCCATCATGGCCACGCGCTCGGGCATCATGAAGGGCACGTTCGAGGAGAGCTTGCCGAGCGCGTCCGGCAGCATCGGGAAGGGCTTCTTCAGGCGGATGGCGAAGGTGCGCTGATCGACGACATCGTAACCCTCGACGAATGTCGCGAAAGTCTGCCCGAAGGCATCGCGCGCCGACCAACGCTTGATCGAGGCAATGCAGTCCTGCGCCCTGACCGGCTGCTCGTCGTGGAACATCAGTCCGTCGCGCAGATGGAAGGTCCAGCGCAGCCCGTCCGGCGCAGTCTCCCAGCTCTCGACCATTTGCGGCTGGATGCGGAACTGCGCGTCCGTCGCAAAGAGGGTATCATATATCAGATAGCCGTGATTGCGGATAACATAGCTCGTAGCGACGATCGGATCGAGGGAGGGCAACGGCGTTGACGGAATGAAGCGCAGCGTATTGGCGCGCGACTGCGCGCGCGACGGAAATCCAACGAGGCTGGAAGCGGTTAAAGCGGAACTTCCGGCCAGAATCTGACGGCGATTGAGTCGCATTCGGCATCCCCTTGCTCTTGAGCTTTCGCGCCTGGCGCGCCTGCCTTCTGTTAAGCAAGAGATATACCAGCATGACCATGCGGCCAGACGCAATGGCCCTTGCGATGGCCAGGCGGCATCAACTGGACTCGCCCCGGCCCGCTCGCTATTCCCTTGACCGTCTCAACGGGGTGCCCGGCGATTTCGGGCTGAGAGGGAAGCGCAGGGCTTTCAACCCGTCGAACCTGATCCGGATCGTGCCGGCGGAGGGATTGAGCACTGGCGTCTCGCAACCGGAGACCGCCTTCCCTCTCGACCGTCATGGCCTGCCGTCGAATGCATGCGGGGTGACGCCATGACCTTTCTGAACAACCGGTTGACCCGGATCGCCGCCGCGCTCTCGGCGCTCCTGCTCGCGACGCCGTCCATGGCCCAGGAGAAACCGGCACTGACGGTCTACACTTATTCCTCCTTCACCGGGAAATACGGTCCCGGCGCGAAAGTGAAGGCGGCCTTCGAGGCGCAATGCAGTTGCACGCTGAACTGGGTCGCAAGCGATGATGCCGGCTCCCTCGTCGCGCGCCTGAAGCTGGAGGGTGAGGCGACCAAGGCCGATGCCGTGCTCGGCCTCGACATGAACCTTGCTGCAGAAGCCAAGGCGACGGGACTGTTCCAGCCCCATGGCCAGGACCGTGCCGCGCTCACTTTGCCCATCGCCTGGACTGACGATACCTTCCTGCCCTTCGATTGGGGGCATCTCGCCTTCGTCTATGATTCAACCAAACTTGCCGCGCCGCCCACCAGCCTGAAGCAGCTTGTCGACGATCCGAATGGGCCAAAGCTCGTGCTGCAGGACCCGCGCACCAGCGCGCCCGGGCTTGGCTTCCTGCTCTGGATGCGATCCGTCTATGGCGACGGCGCTGACGCCGCCTGGACCAGGCTCAAGCCGCGCATCGTCACCTTCACCAAGGGCTGGTCCGAGGCCTACGGACTCTTCCTCAAGGGCGAGGCCGACATGGTGCTCTCCTACGCGACATCGCCGGCCTATCACATCGGCGCCGAGAAGAAGACGCAGTACAAGGCCGCCCCCTTCAGCGAAGGCCACTATCTGCATGTCGAACTCGCCGGCATGACGCGCACGACGCGGCAGCCGGAACTCGCCAAACGCTTCCTCGCCTTCACGCTTTCGGACGCCTTCCAATCGCTGATCCCGGAAGGCAACTGGATGATGCCGGCGAAACAGGCGACAGGTGGACTGCCGGCTTCATTCGCCGATGTCGTCAAGCCGGAACGAACCTTGCTGTTCACGCCGGACGAGGTGCGCACGCAGCGCCGAACCTTCATCGACGCCTGGCTCGCCGCAGCGAGCCGCTGAGGCCTTGCTCCGCCCGGCCACGCTCACTGCGCTTGCCATCCTTGCGCTCGCCGGCGCCTCGCTCGCCGGGCTGGCGCGAGCCGGCGGCGACGTCGCGGCCCTGTCGTCGCTCGGCCCCTATCTCGCTCGCCTCGTCGCAGGAGCGACCGTCCAGGCGGGCCTGTCGATGCTGCTCTCGCTTCTGCTGGGCACGGCACTGGCGCTTGCCTTGCTGCGCCGCCGCTTCCCAAGCCGCAACCTCCTGCTCGCCGTGCTGACCGCCGCCGCCGTCGCACCGACGATCGTGATCGTCTTCGGCGTCATCGCGATCTATGGCCGTTCCGGGTTGCTCGGCGACCTGGCGCGTGCCGTCGGTGCTGAACCGCCGGCGATCTACGGGCTCCAGGGTATCCTGATCGCGCATGTGCTGATGAATACGCCGCTGGTGACGCGCACGCTGCTTCAGGCCTTCGGCCGCGAACCGGGCGAGCGGAGGCGCCTGGCGTCGGCACTCGGCTTCTCCGCCGCCGATTGTTTCCGGCATCTCGACTGGCCCGTGATCCGGCGCGAAGCCCCGGCGCTAGCCACCTTCGTCTTTCTGCTCTGCTTCACGAGCTTTGCCGTCGTGCTCTCGCTCGGTGGCGGGCCTGCCAATGCGACGCTGGAAGTCGCGATCTACGAAGCGGTCCGTTTCGAGGCCGATTTCGCCCGCGCGGCCGCTCTCGCCAGCCTCCAGCTTGTGCTCTGCCTCGGACTTGCGACTGCGCTCGCCGCACTCGCGCCGGCGGCCCGCGACGAGGCAAGTGCCGAGCGCCATGCGGTGCGCCCCGATATCCTCGCCCCTTCCCTGCGGCGGCTGGACTGCCTTGTTCTCATTCTGGCGACGGCATGGATCGCACCGCCTCTCCTCAGCATCGCAAGCGGCCTCACAGCCGTACCGATGCTCGCGACCGCCGAATTCGCATCGGCTGCCGCGACGAGCGCGGCGATCGCGCTTGGCGCTGGCCTCCTCGCCTGCCTGTTTGCCGTACTGCTCGCCAGCGCCGCGCGCGGACGCCGGCCGCGCCCGGGACTTCCCGACCTTGCCGCCTTCACCATGCTTGGCCTGCCGCCCTTCGCCTTCGTGGCAGGGCTGTACGTCCTGACCCGCAACCTCGCCGATCCCGCAATGCTCGGTCTGCTGCTTGTGCCGCTCGTCAACGCCCTGATGGCGCTGCCCTATGCCTATCGGCTGCTGGCACCGCCACTCGCGACCAGCGCCGAGCGCCATGGAAGACTGGCAGAGAGCCTCGGCATTGCCGGCTGGACCCGGCTGCGTCTCGTCGAATGGCCAGCCCTGCGCGCACCGCTGGCGGCCGCATTCGCCTTTGCCACGGCGCTCTCGCTCGGCGATTTCGGCGTCATTGCTCTGTTCGGTGGCGGCGAGCTCACCACCTTGCCCTACCTGCTGGCGAACCGCCTCGGCGCCTATCGCATGGATGAAGCGGGAGCGCTGGCGCTCGTGCTGGTGCTTTCCGCCGGGGGGCTCGCCTACCTGACCGAGCACTGGAGTGCGCGTCATGCTTGAGCTGGCGGGCCTGTCCCTCAACTATCCCGGATTCGAGGCGCGCTACGACCTCGTCATTCCAGCGGGCGCGCTCTGCGCCGTCATCGGCCCGTCAGGCGGCGGCAAGACCACGCTGCTCCATGCCATCGCCGGCTTCGAACAGCCTGCGGCCGGAACCCTCCGCTTTGCCGGCGCAGATCTGCTGCTGCTCGCACCAGCCAGACGACCAGTCTCGATCCTGTTCCAGGATCACAATCTCTTCCCGCACCTCACGGCAGCTGAAAACGTCGCGCTTGGACTGAAGCCGTCACTGCGGCTCGACGCCTCCGAGCGCGAGCGCGTGGCAGCTGCGCTGGCCGCGGTCGATCTCGCCGGCTTCGCAGCCCGCCGACCGGCGGAGCTCTCGGGCGGTCAGCGTCAGCGCGTCGCCCTCGCCCGCGCCCTCCTGCGCGGCAAACCGCTGATGTTGCTCGACGAACCGTTCGGCGCACTCGACCCCGGGCTACGCCGCGAGATGATCGAGCGCGTCGATGCGCTGCGCCGCGAACACGGCCTCACCGTGCTGATGACGCTGCACACGCCGGAAGAGGCGGCCGGCCATGCCGACCTTTTTGCCTTCGTTAGGAATGGCCGCGTCGAAGCATCCGGCCCGTGGACGCGCCTGACGGCGTCGGACGGACCAGAGCCTGTCAGGCGCTTCCTGGGCATCTGAAGCGCGCCGTCCCGACTAACCGCGCAGCCGGGCCGTAATTTCGATCTCGATCTTCATCTCGGGCTTCAGTAGCCCGGATACGACATAGATGCCGGCCGCTGGCCGGATCTGCCCGAAGATTTCGCCGCAGACGGTGAGAACCGGTTCGCAATAGCTGCGATCCGTGACGAAATACTGCGCGCGCACGACGTTGGCGAGTGCAGAGCCCGCTTCGGTCAGGACCGCGTCCAGCGTCCGGAAGATGTTGCGCGCCTGTTCCGCCGGATCCTCCGGCATCGTCATGGTGACATAGTCATAGCCAGTCGTGCCCGAGACGAAGACGAGGTCGCCATCGACCACCGCCCGCGAATAGCCGAAGGCGAGCTCGAACGGCGAACCGGTGGATATCAGCCGGCGCTTCGGATCCAACATCGTCATCCCCGTCCACCCTTGAGCGCGCGCAACACCTTGGCGCCCGGCCGGCCGGTCTGCGGCATGCCGATCTGCGATTCGATTTCCTTGATGGCGGCCCTGGTCAGCGAACCGACGGCGCCGTCCGGCTCGCCGACATTGTAACCCCGCGCGCTCAGCAGGCGCTGCAATTCGCGACGCTGCTCGCGCGAGAGCGGCGGATCGTCGGTCGGCCAGTCAGCCTGGATTCCCGGCCGGCCGCGGATGCGGTCCGAGAGCAGCGATATGGCAAGTGCGTAGGAATCCGCACCGTTATAGCTGTAGGCCGCGTCATAGTTCTTGAAGACCAGGAAAGCCGGACCATTGCGGCCGGCCGGCATCAGCAACCCGGCATTGCCCGAGCCGGACAGTCCCGAGCCGTCATATTTGACGATCCCGCGTGCAGCCCAGGATGAGAGCGGCTGCTTCGGATTGCGCCCGGTCGGACCGGAATAGCCGTTGGGGACGCGCACCTCGTAACCCCAGGTCGCGCCAGTCACCCAGCCGGCCTTGGCCATGAAGTTGGCGGTCGAATGTAGTGCGTCGGGAATCGAGTCGACGAGATCGCGCCGTCCATCGCCATCGCCATCGACGGCGAGCCGCATATAGGTCGAGGGGATGAACTGGGTGTGGCCGAAGGCGCCGGCCCAGGAACCCATCAGGCGGTCGGCCCGGACATCGCCGCGCTGGATGATCTGCAGCGTCGCGATCAGCTCACCCTTGAAGAACGCGTTGCGACGCGGTGCGAGACAGGCGCCGGTCGAGAGCGCCTGGACGAGGGGCATCTTTCCGCGCGCCTTGCCGAAATCGCTCTCGACGCCCCAGACCGCGACGATGGCATGGCGGTCGACGCCAAAACGCTGCTCGGCCGCGGCGAGGGTCGAGGCATGCTGACGCAGCATGTTGCGCCCCTCCGCCACCTTCTCCTCATCGACCAGCGTGCCGAGATAATCCCAGATCGGAGTCTTGAACTCCGGCTGGTTGTTCATCGCCTCGATCACCTTCATGTCGGGCGTGACGCCCGCCATGGCCCGGTCGAAGGTGGCGCCGGACACGCCTTTCGCTGCAGCCTCCGAACGCAGGCCGGCAATGCAGGACTGGAAGTCCGCCTGGGCGCCGGACGCGAAGAGGATGAGCGGAAAAGCCAGTTTGAATGCGCGCATGAACCCACCGAAACCCAAGGAATGACGCAAAACTAGGGCCGAATGGTTAAAGGAGATTAACCATGCGCGAACTGCGCGCAAAAGTCGCAAAAGACGGCTATGGCAGGGGCCTGACCTGATTCGAGGCGATGCCGCCCATGCCTGTCGCCACAACCGAGCTCCTCGGCTTCACCGCAGCCGCGCTGACGACCCTGTGCTGGCTGCCCCAGGCCTGGCACACGATCCGGACCCGGGACACACGCGCGATTTCGCTCTGGACGCAGATATTCTTCGCGCTCGGCATTATTCTCTGGCTGGTCTACGGGCTCCTGCTGATGTCCTGGCCGCTGATCGGCGCCAATGCCGTGACATTGGTGCTGGTCCTCACCATCCTGACCATGAAGCTGCGCTACGGCTGAACCGGCTCTATCGGGAACCCCGCACGCTGGTTAGGCTTTCTGTAGACACAGCCTCGGACCGCCAATCCCCATGCCAACTCTCTCCACCGCCCATCTCCTGCCGACCGCCATGCTTGTCGGCTCGAATGTCTTCAAGACCTTCTCCTGGTATGGCCATCTCAGCTACAAGAGCACCGCGATCTGGCTCGCCATCCTCGCCAGCTGGATGATTGCACTGCCGGAATACATGCTCGCCGTCCCTGCCAACCGCATCGGCAATGCGGTCTATTCCGCCGCCGAGCTGAAGACGATGCAGGAGGTCATCCCCCTCACCGTCTTCGCCGGCTTTTCCGTGCTCTGGCTCAAGGAGCCGCTCGGCCGGAACCATGCGATCGGTTTCGCGCTGATTGCGGCCGGTGCCTTCTTCATCTTCCAGGGCAAGGCGTAAGCAGGATGGCCAATCTCCCTTCGCCCGGACATCCCGCGGTCTCCGCCTATCTCGCCAATGGCTATGACGGAGTCGTCGGCATGTCGTCCCGCTTTGCCGCGGCGATCTGCGCGCGGCTGCTGCGCCTGCAAACCGAGGAAGGGCTGCATGGCCCGGTTGCCGAGATCGGCGCCTTCGAGGGACGCTTCTTCATCGCTCTCGCCCATGCGCTCGAGCCGGGCGAGGTCGCTCTCGGCATCGATATCTTCGAGTGGCCGAATCCGGAGGTTGAGCAACGCTTCGAGGCGAATTGCCTGAAGCACGGCATCGGCCCCGAGCGGCGCGTCACGATCAAGGGCGATGCGGGAGCGATGGCGCCAGTCGACCTGCTGAAGCACACCGGCGACGCGAAGCTGCGTCTCATCCACATCGACGGCGAGCATTCCCGCGTGGCGCTCGCCAGAGATCTCGCACTCGCCACCGCCTGCCTGGCCGATGGCGGGCTGATCGTTCTCGATGACATGCTGCATCCCGGCTACCCGACGTTGATGGTCGCGGTGCAGGCCTATCTCGATGCACACCCTCAGATTGTGCCGCTCTGCATCATCGACCGTGAGACGATTGTCGGCGCCACCAAATTCGTGCTCTGCGAGCAGCACTGGTTCGAGCGCTATCAGGCTCGGATGCTCGATATCTTCAAGGAGCAGATCTGGCCGCTGGGCGCCGACTTCGAACCGCATTGGTGCCTGGTGCTGTCGCTCGACACCCGGCTGGCGGACATCACCTGAGCTGCCGGCGCGCTGCCTGCCGTATGTCATTCCGGACACGCCGCCATAGCGCTGCCGTCCGGCACGTCGGGTCGGTGCCGGGCTCAAGAATGGTTTCCGGCCTTCAGCTTCGCTGCGGCCGGGATGACCGTATCACCCCGACCACCTAGGAAGACTGCCGTGAAGAAAGCTATCCTCGTCGCCCTATCCATCTTGAGCCTCTCGACGCCGGCGCTCGCCGGCCCGACCTGCAGCCCGAGCGACGACCGCGCCAGGATCCTCGCCTCCGCCAGCACAGGCGACGTCCACCCAACCTGGCGCGGCGGAAAACATGTCGGTTACGGCTGGTCGCTGCAGGTCAAGCGCAACGCCCGCGACGACGCCGGTACGTCCTATTATGTCGGGGATCTCTATGACACGCGCGGTCAGCTCTCGACGCGCAATGCCTTCGTCATCGAGAACGAATGGGATTGCGGTCCCTGACGCGCCCGCTCCGGCGCTTACCGCGCCGGCCTGACCCGCAGGATCTTGCCGTTGGCATCATCGCTCAGCAGGTAGAGATAACCGTCGGGGCCTTGCCCGACGTCACGAATGCGCTCGCTGAGCGTGGTCAACAGCCTCTCCTCGCCGGTGACCGTCTCGCCCTGTGTCGAGAGGCGGATCAGCATCTGCCCGGCAAGGGCGCCAACGAAGAGAGAGTTTTTCCAGGCCGGCCAGATTTGCCCGGTATAGAAGGTCGCGCCGGACGGCGCGATCGACGGGTCCCAGTAGAACAGCGGCTGCTCCATACCGGGTTTCGATGTGCCCTCACCGATCTTCGCGCCGGAATAGTCGATCCCGTAGGTGATCACCGGCCAGCCATAGTTGAGCCCGGCCTTCGGCGTGTTGATCTCGTCGCCGCCGCGCGCGCCGTGCTCTGCGGTCCAGAGTTGCCCGGTCTCTGGATGCAGCGTCGCGCCCTGCACGTTGCGGTGGCCGATCGACCAGATCTCCGGTTGCCAGCCCTCCTTTTTTGGATTGCCCGCCGCCGCCTTTCCCTCCGGGCTGATCCGCAGGACCTTGCCAAGGTGATTGCCCGGGTTCTGCGCCTGATCGCGCTGGCTGAAGCGGTCGCCCACCGTGACGAACAGCGCGCCCGTCCGGTCGAAGACCAATCGCGAGCCGAAATGCATGTTGCTGTTGATCGTCGGCATCTGCCGGAAGATCACGCTCATCCCTTCGAGCGCGGTGCCGCCCGCATTGAGACGCCCGCGCGCGACGCTGGTGCCGTTTCCATTGGCGCGCGGCTCCGCGAAGGAGAGATAGATCTGCCGGTTATGGGCAAATTGCGGATCGAGCGCGACATCGAGCAGCCCGCCCTGCCCGCGTGCCATGACGCTCGGCACACCCGCGATCGGCCGCGAAATCTCGCCCGCGGCGGAAACCAGCCGCAACCGGCCCGGCCTTTCGGTCACGAGCATGCGCCCGTCAGGCAGGAAGGCGAGGCCCCAGGGATGCTCCAGACCGCTCGCCACCGTCTCGACGACCAGCTCGCCCGCGCTCGATGGGAAGCGCTGCTGGGCATCGGCCGTCGCCGACAGTGCCAGGACTGAAAGCGTGGCGCTGAAGCAGGCGGCAAGAACGCTGTGGCGCATGGAACTCTCCCTGTCGTAGCGGAACGTCAGTGAGGCAAAACGCGCGGAATCACCACTCGGTTGCTTCGAGCTCACGCCGAAGTGAAACGATCGCCTGGGTCTCGTCGAGCGCGACGTCGTCGCTGGTCACGGCCTGGCCGGCCGCGACATCCCGTTCGAGCTTGACGCCATGCGCGAGCCCGATCGGCAGGGCGCGGACTTCGCGGCTCGCCCGCGCCGGCATCAAGCGGCCATAGACCGTGTATCCGCCCTCCCCGTCCAGCATCTCGCCGGCCTTGAGGTCACGCTTGGCCACCGCAGCAGCGTCTCCGCGCCACTCGCGGGTGCTGCCGGTCGGCTCGCCGCGCAGGGCCGCGTTGAGGACCGACATCGAAAGCTCCAACCCGATCAGGTGGAACGGCTTGTACATCGCCGCATATTGGCCGGTGGAATCGGTCGGCAGGCCGTATTGCTTGAAGCAGGCCGCGGCGTAGTCGTTCGGCGCCTTCAGCACGACATAGACGCCCCAGCGCAGGTCGCGAAACACAGGCCGCCCGTTACGCTCGAGCGAAGACACCACTTCGACCATGCCGTCGCGATCGAGTTGCCCCCCGACCGCCTTCGGCCGCAGCACATGGGCAAGGTCGTCGACGCCGACGGGCGGGAACGCGAGGCCGGCCTCCGGCACGTCGAGCCCGCAGGCATTGGCGATCGCCGCCATCTCTATCGCCGACTTCGTTCCATCGAGGAAGGAGTTGAACATTTGCGGGTTCATGCCCGCCGCCTTGGCCGCCTCGGGCGTCAGCCCGTAATGGGTCCAGACATCGTCCGGCGTGACCTGATGGTAGGCCGGCAGATATTTCGTGCCCTTGCCAGCCGCGGCAACCGTGAATCCGGTCGCACGCGCCCAGTCGACCATCTCCGAGACAAGCGCCGGCTGGTCGCCATAGGCCATGGAATAGACCACGCCCGCGGCCCGAGCACGGGTCGCGAGCACCGGGCCGACCAGCACGTCAGCCTCGACATTGACCATCACCACATGCTTGCCGGCGGTGATCGCCGCCAGTGCATGGTGTGCGCCGGCGGCCGGATGGCCGGTTGCCTCGATGACGACCTCGATACCGTCCATCGCAGCCGCCTCGGCGCCGTCCGCGACATAGCGGGTCGCCTCGATGCGGGCCTCGTCCCAGCCGACCTGCCGGCACGCGCGCTTCGCCCGCTCGGGATCGAGATCGGCAATGACAGCGACCTCCAGCCCCGCAATATGGGGCACCTGCGACAGGAACATCGAGCCGAACTTTCCGGCCCCGATCAGTGCGACGCGTACGGGCTTTCCTGCATCGCGGCGGGTGGCGAGAAGTGGCATCAGATTCATGACGACGCTCCGGTGTTCAATGATCTCGGGCAGAGTCACGCGCGTCGATCCGGCGACAGCGACGCCGCCAGCCCGGATCCGTCATGGGATGCACGACGGATTCGGGGCTCGAGCGGCCAGGCCACATGCCCGGAATGACGGAGGCGGACTGAACGATAACGCCGGTTATTCCGGCTTCACGCCGGCATCGGCGATGATCTGCTTCCAGGTCGCGATCTCCTGGAGGTGATAGGGCTTGAACGCGGCGGGATCGCGCACCTTCAGTGTGAAGCCGAGCTTGAGGATCGCCTCGGTTATGGCAGGCTTGGCGATCGAGGCCATGACTGCCTTCGAGAACGTGTCCAGGATCGGTTGCGGAACCGCGGCAGGTGCGAAGAATGCCGCCCAGGAATCGGCGTCGGCATTGCTGACCCCCTGCTCGCGCAGGGTGGGGATATCCTTGGCGCGCGGATTCCGCTCCGGGCTCGCCAAAGCCAGCGCGCGCATGCTGCCGGCGTTGATCTGCTCCAGCACGCTCGGCAGCGTCGAATTGGCGATGTCGATGCGCCCGCCGATGATCTCCTGCACCAGCGGCGCGGCGCCGCGGAAGGGCACATGCGTCATCTTGATGCCGGTGCGCTGCATGAACAGCTCCATCGCCAGATGCGAGCCGGAGCCGACGCCGGTGGAGCCGTAGTTCAGCTTGTCGGGATCCGCCTTGGCCAGCGCGATCAGCTCGGCAATGGTCTTGGCCGGCAGGTCGTTGCGGACGACGAAGGCGTGCTCGAAGGCGCCCACGCCGCAGAGCGGCGCAAAATCCTTCACCGCATCGTAGCCGGGCTCCTTCAGCAGGAACATGTTGTTCCCATGCGTCTGGTTGTTGCCGAAGATGAAGGTGTAGCCGTCCGGTTCCGCCTTGGCCACGGCGCGCGTGCCAACCGCCCCCGATGCACCGGCACGGTTGTCGACCAGCACGTTCTGGCCGATCGAGGTCGAGAGATCCTGCGCGACGAAGCGGGCAATGGCGTCGGTCGGTCCACCCGCCGGATAGGGAACGACCAGCGTGATCGGCTTCGACGGAAACGTCTGCGCCCGAACGATGGCCGGAGCAAAGGCGGCACCGGCAATGATGCCGAGCGTGGTGCGGCGGGTCAGCGACATGAAAGTCCTCCGGGGTGCCCGATTTGGAGACTGGGCTTGCCGCGAGAATTACGGGCAAAGGCGCCATGCGTCCAGCGGCAGGTGCCGGCGCCACGGGAGGCTGTAGCCTGCGCTCAGCGAGCAACGGGGAACGAGCCGCCCATGACCATCCGCATCGAACGCGACGGTAAGGTCGCGACCGTCATCCACAGCCGCATCGAGGCCCGCAACGCGATGGATCCCGACAGCGCCGAAGCGCTGACGGCCGCCTTCCGCGAACTCGACGCCGATCCTGAAACCGGCGCGATCGTGTTCTGGGGCGAAGGCGGCGCCTTCTGCGCCGGCTGGGACCTGAAATATGCGCAGGCCTTCACCGATGCAGAGCGCTTCCGCACGGAGATCGTCGAGGGACTGGCTTTTCCCCACGGCGGTGGCCCGGCCCCACGCGGCCCGATGGGCCCCTCGCGGCTGGAGATGGGCAAGCCCGTGATTGCCGCCATCGAGGGCCCGGCCGTCGCTGGCGGGATGGAACTCGCACTTTGGTGCGATGTCCGGATCATGGCCCAGGACGCCTATTTCGGCGTCTATTGTCGGCGCTGGGGTATCCCGTTGATCGACGGCGGCACGGTGCGCCTGCCCCGCCTTGTCGGCCAGGGCCGTGCGCTCGAGATCATCATGACCGGGCGCAAGGTCGCAGCCGACGAAGCCCTGCGGATCGGGCTCTGCGAGACAGTGGTCCCGCGCGGAGAAGCCCGCGCCGCCGCCGAGGCAATGGCGCAGCAGATCGTCCGCTTCCCACAGGGCGCCATGCTGGCCGACCGCCGCAACGCGATTGCCGGGCACGGCCTCGGCGTCCGCGAGGCGCTGGCGCGGGAATGGGCTGGAGCCGTCGAGACCATCGTCAAGGAAGGTGCGGCCGGAGCCGGACGCTTCGCCGGCGGCAAGGGGCGTGGCGGCGACTTCGAGGATATTTGAAGGCTGCCTCTGTCTCGGCCGGGCCGGAATGGCACGCGGTTTCAGCTCGGTCGCCAGGCCCTACTCGCCGAACCCCGCCCGCTTCAGCCGCTGCACCGCGACGTCGAGTGCCTGCAGGAAGGCTGACCGGTCCTTCTGCGAGAAGGGTTTCGGCCCGCCGGTCACCGCCCCGGCGGCACGCAGATCCTCCATCATGTCGCGCGTCGCCAGCGCCATGCCGATCGAGGCTTCGGTGAAGGGTTTGCCTGTCGGCCCGATGACATCGGCTCCGGCCTTGATGCAGCGATCGGCAAGCGGGATGTCGGAGGTGATGACGATCGCACCGCGCGCCACCCGCTCGGCAATCCAGTTATCGGCAGCATCGAACCCGTCGGATACGATCACCCGTTCGATCCAGCTCTCCCGCGGCACCATCATGAAGCTGTTGGCGACAACGAAGACCTTGAGCCCATGCCGCTCGGCCACGCGATACACCTCCGGCTTCACCGGACAGGCGTCGGCATCGACATAGATCGCGATGGTGCTGGGGCTTGGTTCCATGGGGGTCAGCGCATCGCAGGGAACGGCAGGGCATGCAAGGACGGCTTTATGCCGGCCTTATGCGGCAGCGCGTCTTCCACATCGCAAGCTTAGCGGGAGCGGACCTACATCTCGACCATCGATGGAGGTCGAGATGACGACTGATACCGCCTACGCCCATACCTCTCACCAGCGCCGCGCCCGCGCGGTCTATCGCACTGTGGCGAAGAAGCGGCCGGCGACCGGCCTGCTCGCGGCAGAGCTTGCTGCACTGGCCTGCTTTGCGCTCGCGGCCGCCGGCTTCATCGGCCTGCGCGCCTGGCTGTTCCTGCCGAATTGAGCGCTGCGACATGGGACAATCCACGCCGGTCCAGCCGCTCGAAGGAGCGAGCCATCTCTTCCTTGTCGGGCAGTCGAAGCACGGTTTCTGGGTCGCCCGCGACCTCGAAGGCCAGTCTGAAGGCATTTTTCGCGAGAAGAAGGATGCGGTCCGCTTCGCCATGTTCGAGGGCGGCCATCCCAACGCGGTGATGCTCTCGCCCAACGCGGTCGAGCCCAGCTTCGGCATGGGAGTACGCTGATCCTGATCCAGTCTGACGATGCCGTATCTGCTTCGGCCGGGCGCAAGCCCGGCCGCTTGCTTCATGACACCGGCCATTCCCTTTGGGACCACATCTCGACCGTTGAAGCGGCCGACCGAAAGAACCTGCAACGGCCGATGGACCGGCGACTTGAAAGGGAACTCTACGCCATCTTCCTCGCAGCAGCCGGGGCGCTGATCGATCAACTCGTCGAGGTCGGCATCGACGATCCCGGCGATATCGCCCGGCGGCTGAATCGTCGCGGCTTTCCCTGCTGGGGCCGTCCGCGCTGGAGCACGGGAAGCGTCGCAACGATTACGCGGCGCCGGCGCATGGCGGAGGCGCATGATGATGTCGCCCAAGCATCAACCGGGCGACGCGAGATATCCCGAGAAACCGCGTGCACTTCGGCCGGCGCTGGCCTAGGCTCGAACTCTGCTTCGATGTGACAGAGTCCGGCTACCGCCCGGGCCGACCGCGGCAGCCGAAAGCCGGCCGCAGAATGACCGAAGACAGCACGAGTTTCACTGCACAGCGCCGCTTTCGCGCAACCACTCCGAGTATGTCGGTATCCGACCAGGACTGCCGATCTGCCCGTTGACCTGAGAAGGGGCGCAGCCCGCGCCCCTCGAAGCGAGGAATGAGACGATGGCAAAGGGTGAACAACGCGGCAACCGCGAAGCCAAGAAGCCGAAGAAGGACAAGCCGAAGGTCTCGGCAGCGGCCCCTTCGACCTTCGCTGCCGTGGTCGCAAAGGCCGCGGCTCCGCAAAAGAAGAAGTGAGGCGCCGGCAGCCGCTGCCCTGCCTCGCAGGGCCGGCTTTTCCCGACCGCAACGCACCGCCGACAGGACACAGATGATACGCTTCAGGACGATCGAACCGGAGGCGGCGGCGAAACTCACTGCGCCGTCGGCAGCCTCCGCTCAGCCCGCATCAGCCAAGGCCGGGGCACTGGCGGCTGGCTCCAGCAGTGCTGAGGCAGCGGCACAGGAGCTGCCTCAGCAGAAGCCCGTCCGGGCGAAGAAGCAGGGCGCAGCCCGGCTCTTCGACGAATAGCTCCGGGGACCTGCTCGTCAGGCCTCGATGACTTCGTCGGTCCAGACCCTGAAACCGACCAGCGTGTTCGGCCCGAAGGTGGTCGTGATGGCGACATCAGCCGCGTCGCGGCCGCGCGCGATCAGCACCCGGCCGATCCGCGGCACGTTATTGCGCGGGTCGAACATCTCCCAGCCACTGCTCAGGTAAGCCTCGAAGGACGCTGCGAAATCGCCCGGCGGAAACGGGGGAGGCGTGCCGACGTCGCCGAGATAGCACGTGCAATAACGCGCCGGGATGTTCATCGCCCGGCAGAACGCGATCGCGAGATGCGCATAGTCGCGGCAAACGCCACGCCCCTCGCGATAGGCCTCCGACGCCGTCCGCGTCACGCTCGCATCATTGTAGTCGAAGGCGATGCGCTGGTGCACGAAGTCGCAGATCGCCTGCACACGCGGCGCGCCCGGCAGCACATGGCCGAAGAGCTGCCAGGCCAGATCGAGCAAGCGGTCGCTGTCGCAGAAGCGACTGGCGAGCAGAAAGACCAGGCACTCCTCCGGCAACAGCTCGACCGGGACCTGCCCTGCGTCGTGGCGGAGCGTTTCAGGCAGTCCGCTGTCGTTGATCACGGCATCGGCCGAGATTCGCACGCGCCCTTGCGGCGCCACCAGCCGGCTGCACCAATTGCCGAAACCGTCGCGATAAGCGCTGACGCGGACCGGTGGATCCAGGCGCATGTGGTCAGGCTCGTCCAGCTCGGACACCCGGCTGAAATGCACATGCAGCATCAGGATCATGGGGGTTGGTTGCGGAAAGTCGTAATCGAGCTCGTAGCCGATCCTGAGTTTCACGTGATGCCTTCTGCGCGACACTCCGCGCTGGTCACTGGTTGCGCCCCCAAAGGGGCGTCCGGCACCATGCACCTTTCGGGCCGGGATGGCACTGATGGGCGTGGCCCTCCCTCGCCAGCCCGTGCGAGGCGCATCATTCACATTGCTGCTGCCAGCCATGACGCACTCTTGCTTGCGGTGCCGGCTCGCGCGCCCTAAACCACGCGCGCGCCATGTGGCGCTATCCGAAAGCTCCGCCGGAGATCGATCATGGCCTTTCTTGCCGATGCCCTGAAGCGCGTGAAGCCGTCCGCGACCATCACCATCACGCAGAAGGCGCGCGATCTGAAAGCCCAGGGCAAGGACGTGATCTCGCTTTCGGTCGGCGAGCCGGACTTCGACACGCCCGATAATATCAAGGAAGCCGCCATCGCCGCGATCAGGCGCGGCGAGACGAAGTACACGCCGGTCTCCGGCATTCCGCAGCTGCGCGAGGCGATTACCCGCAAGCTGAAGCGCGAGAACGGCCTCGACTACAAGCCGAGCCAGACGATCGTCTCCACCGGCGGCAAGCATGTCATCTACAACGCGCTCCTCGCCACCCTGAACCCCGGCGACGAGGTCGTCTGCATCTCGCCCTACTGGGTCAGCTATCCCGAGATGGTTGCGCTCTGCGGCGGCACGCCGACCTTCGCCGAGACCCGCATCGAGAACGAGTTCAAGCTCCAGCCGGAGGATCTCGAGAAAGCGATCACCCCCAGGACCAAGTGGGTCATCCTGAACTCGCCTTCGAACCCGTCGGGCGCCGCCTATAGCCATGCCGAGATGAAGAAGCTCACGGATGTCCTGATGCGCCATCCTCATGTCTGGGTGCTGACCGACGACATGTACGAGCACCTGGTCTATGGCGACTTCCAGTTCGTCACGCCCGCTCAGGTCGAACCCGGTCTCTACGAGCGCACGCTGACCATGAACGGCGTCTCGAAATCCTACGCCATGACCGGCTGGCGCATCGGCTACGCTGCCGGCCCGCAGCATCTGATGAACGCCATGGACCTCGTCCAGGGCCAGCAGACCTCCGGCACCTCGGCGATTTCGCAATGGGCGGCGGTCGAGGCGCTCGACGGTACGCAGGAGCACATTCCGGTCTTCCGGAAGGCCTTCGAGCGTCGCCGCGATCTCGTGGTCTCGATGCTGAACCAGACGCGCGGCCTCAAGTGCCCGACGCCGGAAGGCGCGTTCTACGTCTATCCCGATTGCACGGCGCTGATTGGCAAGAAGCTGCCGAACGGCAAGGTGATCGAGACCGACGAAGACCTCGTCATGGGCCTGCTCGAGACGGAAGCCGTCGCGGCCGTCCACGGCTCCTCCTTCGGCCTTGGGCCCAATTTCCGCATCTCCTACGCCACCTCGGACGAGAAGCTGGAAGAAGCCTGCCGCCGCATCCAGCGCTTCTGCGCCGAGCTGCGCTGAGCCAGCGATCGTGAATTGCCGCGGGCGCGCCACTCGGCTAGCGCTTGCGGCATGAACCGCCGCTCCTTTCTGATCCTGACGGCCGCCCCGCTCCTCGCGGGGGCGGCCGTGGCGCAATCTGGGCCTCCGTCGCTCTCCGTGCGGCAGGCCTATGACGGAGCCAAGGCCGGCACGCTGATTCTCGTCGATATCCGGACACCAGAGGAATGGGCCGATACCGGCGTGCCGGTCGGCGCCATCAGGTTGGATATGGAGGCCAGCGCCTTCGAGGCGCGGCTTGCCGCGCTACGGCTCGAGAATCCCGGCAAGACCATCGCGCTGATCTGCCGTACTGGAAACCGCAGCAGCTCGCTGCAGCGCAAGCTCGCCGGCCGCGGCTGGCGTGACATTGTCGATGTCCGCGGCGGCCTGCTCGGCAATCCCGGCGACAAGGGTTGGCTGGCCGAGCAGTTGCCGGTGACGGCCTATCCCTGAGATCTGCGGCCCGAAAGCAGGTCCGGCCGCCTTTCGCGCGTGATCGCCTCAGCCTGCTCGCGCCGCCAGCGGGCGATGCGAGCGTGGTCTCCCGACAGCAGCGCCTCGGGCAGCCCCCTGCCCTCCCACTCGCGCGGGCGCGTATAGTGCGGATATTCGAGCAGGCCGTTCTCGAAACTCTCCTCCGAACCGGAGGCTTCCTTGCCCATCACGCCGGGAATCAGGCGCACGCAAGCATCCAGCAGCACCATCGCCGCCATCTCGCCGCCGGAGAGGATGTAGTCGCCGATCGAGACCTCGGTCAGGCCGCGCCCCTCGATCACCCGTTCATCCACGCCCTCGAAGCGCCCGCAGACGATGACGACGCCATCGCCGGCCACCCAATCGCGGACCTGGCGCTGATCCAGCCTGCGCCCGCGCGGGGACATCAGCAGGCGCGGTCTTGGATCGTCGACCGGAACCGCCGCATCGATCGCAGCTGCCAGCACGTCGCAGCGCAGCACCATGCCAGCACCGCCGCCAGCCGGGTTGTCGTCGACATTGCGATGACGGCCGATGCCGTGGTCGCGGATCTGGTGGGTATCGAGCTGCCACAATCCCTTGCGCAATCCCTCCCCCGCCAGGGAAGCACCGAGCGGGCCGGGAAACATCTCGGGATAGAGGGTCAGGATCGAGGCGCGAAAGCTCATGCCGAAGCAAAGCGCAGCGACGGATGCCCGTCCAGCGCTGCGAAATCCCTGGCACTGCCGATGACATTGTCGAAGCCGGAGAAGGCCCCCGCCTCGAGCATCGTCAGGATCGCGACGGCCCGCATGCCGGCACGCTTCGCGGCCTCGACGCCCAGCGGCGCGTCCTCGAAGACGAGGCAGCTTTCGGGAACCACGCCCATGCGCTCGGCGGCCGCCAGGAACATGTCGGGATGCGGCTTGCCCCGAAACCCCTGCGATGGGGAGACGATCGTGGCGAAGCGCGAGCGCAGACCAAGCGTATCGAGCACGAGGTCGATATTGGCCGGCGGCGCAGCGGAAGCGACCGCCATCGGAATCCCGGCAGTCTCGGCTCGCGCCATCAGATCGAGCAGCCCCGACAACGCCGCGACATGGGGGCGATAGGCCGCGCGATAGAGTTCTTCCTTGCGCAGGCCGCGCGCTTCGAGCTCAGCATCCTCAGCCTCTGGGAAATAGGCAGAAAGGATTTCGAGATTGGCCTTGCCGGCGGTGCGGCTGAAGAAGCTTGCCCGGTCGAAGGCGAGGTTCTCGGTCTTGTGCCACGCCTCCCAGGCATCATCGTGGAAGCGCATGTTGTCGACGATGGTGCCATCCATGTCGAAGATCAGGGCGCGGATCGAGGTCTCACTTGTCATCGACATCCTCAAACAATCCGGCCGGAGGGTCCGCTTCGATGCGTCGCGCTGCAATGTCGATTCGGGGTGTGAAGGCCTTGGTGAACGGCATCAGCACGGAGCGGCCATCCGGAGTGCGGATGTCAAGCAGGTCGCCGGCGCCATAATTGTCGACGGACGTGACCTCGCCGAGAGGCTCGCCTTGCGGCCCGACCACGGAACAGCCGACCAGATCGGCCTGGAGGAACTCGTCCTCATCATCGGCCGGCGGCAGGTTTGCTCGCTCGGTATGGAGCTTGAGCCCAGTCAGGGTTTCGGCCGCCTCGCGGCTGGTCACGCCCTTCAGGCGGGCAATGACCACTTCCTTGGCGGGCCTGATCTCCGCGATTTCGAAACGGCGGCCGTGATCGTCGATCAGCGCGCCATAGGCCGCGATATCGAGCGGATCGGCCGTGAAGGCCTTGATCCGCACCTCGCCTTTGACGCCATGCGGCGCCCCGACGATGCCGAGCAGGACGAGTTCGTTATCAGCCATCAAACGCCATTCCGGGTCACCGCGAAGCGAGCAGCCCGGAACCCATAATCACCAAGGAGTAAAGGAAGAAATCGGCGCGGCCGCCCCGAAAGGCGGCCGCGTCTCAAAAGGTTCACTCAGCAGCTTCAGCCGGAGCAGCGGCCTTCTCGGCCTTCTTCTCGGCGCGCTCCTTGGCCTTCTCGCCGGGAACGGCCTTCGCCGGGTTGTTGCGGGCCGGACGCTTCAGCAGGCCAGCAGCGTCGAGGAAACGCAGGACGCGATCGGTCGGCTGGGCGCCCTTGGCGAGCCAGGCCTTGGCCTTCTCGAGGTCGAGCACGACGCGCTCCGGCGAATCCTTCGCCTTCATCGGATCATAGGCGCCGATCTTCTCGATGAAGCGGCCATCGCGCGGCGAACGGGCGTCAGCGACGACGATGCGGTAATAGGGGCGCTTCTTGGCGCCGCCGCGGGTGAGGCGGATCTTCAGGGACATGATAATCTCCAGTCAGTTCAGGTTTGCAGGCTTCTGTTTCGCAGGCTCGGCAGCCGGATGCCGGTAGATGCCGACCTCCCAGCCACGGATCACGAAGGGTTTCTCGAATCTGGCGCCGAGACGCTCGGCAACCTGGATCGAGGGTCGATTGTCGGGGTGGATGAAGCTCATCAGCGTCGTCCAACCCAAGTCACGATAGGCATAGTCACGAGCGCGCAGCGCAGCTTCGGTCGCGTAGCCGCGCCCATGCTCACCGGCGAAAAGGCTCCAGCCGATCTCCGGCTCGGGCCAGCCTTCCGGCGAGAGCAGCCCACACCAGCCGACGAGCCGGCTGTCTTCCTTGGCCTCGAGGGCCCAGAGACCGAAACCCAGCAGGGACCAATGGCCGGCCATGCTGGCAAAGCGACGCCACGAATCCTCGCGCCCGCTGGCGCCACCGACGAAACGGGTCAGCTGCTCGTCGCCCAGGAACGCGGCCACGCGATCGAAATCGCCCTTGGCCCAGCCGCGCATCACCAGGCGCTCGGTCTCGAGGACGGGGATCACTTCTTCTTCCCGCCGAACGGATTGCCGCCGAGACCAGGCAGGCCGCCCAATCCGGGCAGTTTCGGCATCATGCCGGCGGGCGGCGTCACGCCCTTGGGCAGGCCGGGGAAACCGCCCGGCGGCAGCGAAGGCAGCCCGCCGCCAGCGCCGAGCTGCTTCTGCAGATCCGCGAGCTGGGCCGGGTCCATCTTGGACGGATCAGGCATGCCCGGCGGCAATCCGCCGCCGCCCATGCCGAACATCTGGCCAAGCTTGCCGAGCATGCCGCCCTTCTGCTTCGACATCGCCTTCATTGCGTCGGCCATACCGCGGTGCATCTTGAGCAACTTGTTGATCGACTCTGCCGAGGTACCTGACCCTGCCGCGATGCGCTTCTTGCGGCTGTTCTTGAGAAGGTCGGGGTTCTTGCGTTCGGCCGGCGTCATCGAGTCGATCGCCGCGATCATGCGCTTGAACATCTGGTCGCCCACGCCAGAACTGGCGAGCTGGCTCTGAGCCTGCTTCATCCCGGGCAGCATACCCATGATGCCGCCGAGCCCGCCCATCTTCTCCATCTGCTGCAACTGCGTGCGCATGTCGGAGAGATCGAAATTGCCCTTTGCCATGCGCTGGGCGACGGCCTGCGCCTGCTCGGCATCGATCGTCTCGGCCGCCTTCTCGACGAGCGAAACGATGTCGCCCATGCCGAGGATACGATTGGCGACCCGCGAGGGATGGAAATCCTCGAGGGCATCGGTCTTTTCGCCCGTGCCGACCAGCTTGATCGGCTTACCGGTGACGGCACGCATCGAGAGCGCCGCGCCACCGCGCGAATCGCCATCCATACGGGTCAGCACGATGCCGGTGAGCCCAACGCGCGCGTCGAAGGCACGCGCCGTATTGACCGCGTCCTGGCCGGTCAGCGCGTCGGCGACGAGCAGCACCTCATGCGGGTTCGTCGCAGCCTTCACATCGGCGACTTCCGCCATCAGCGCCTCGTCGAGCGTGACGCGACCGGCGGTGTCGAGCATGACGACATCGAAGCCGCCGAGCTTGCCGGCCTCGATCGCGCGGCGCGCGATCTGGACGGCCGACTGGCCGGCGACGATGGGCAGTGTATCAACACCGACCTGCTGGCCGAGGATAGCCAACTGCTCCATGGCAGCGGGGCGGCGCGTGTCGAGCGAGGCCATCAGCACCCGCTTCTTGTGCCGGTCGCTGAGGCGCTTGGCGATCTTGGCGGTCGAGGTCGTCTTGCCCGAGCCCTGCAGGCCGACCATCAGGATCGGCACCGGCGGCACCGAATCGAGCGTGATGCCTTCGCCCTCGCCGCCAAGGGTGTCGATCAGGACGTCGTTGACGATCTTGATGACCTGCTGGCCGGGCGTGACCGATTTCAGAACCTCGGCGCCGACCGCGCGCTCACGTACCTTGTCGGTGAAACTGCGCACGACCTCGAGCGCGACATCCGCCTCCAGCAGCGCGCGGCGAACCTCGCGCAGGGCTGCGTTGACGTCGTCCTCGGTCAGCGAGCCCCTGCGGGTCAGGCCCGAGAGGATGCCGGAGAGTCTGTCGCTCAATGTGCCGAACATGCGGCCCCTTGTCGGTTTTGTACGGCTCTTTCATCCAACAGAACGGACATCACCCCCAAGCGGTTTCGCGCCCGAGGGCGCAGACGCGCTGTCGGGCGTTGACCTCCGGGCTCTCATGGCTCATGCGAGCGGCCCGGTCGGCGGATGCGGTCTCGTCGATGTCGGYGAAACGAATGCTGGGGTTAAAGCGTCAGAATGTGGCGAAAGTCAAGATTGCGGACGCATGGTGGCAATCTCGCCGCGATTGACCGCTAGCTGATCTGACCCGATCAACAACAGAATCGTCCTGATCGCATGACCCGAACCGCTGCTGCCGCCCTTCTCGCCACCGCCCTCCTGACCGCTGGCTGCGCCACCGAACCACTGCGCACGGGCCCCATCAATCCGAAATCCGCCGAGAAGCTGGCCGCGGTACAGGTCGACCGCGCCGCAGCAACGCGAATCCTGAACAACTATCGCGCCAGTCTCGGCCTCGGCCCCGTGCGGCTCGACCCCGCGTTGACGGCGATGGCCCAGCGCCAGGCCGACGCGATGGTCGCCGGCAACGCGCTCTCGCACGATGTCGGCGGCAACTTCACGGCCCGCGTGCACGCGGCCGGGCTGAATACGGGCCGTGCAGCCGAGAATCTGGGAGGCGGCTACTATTCAACCGAGGAGGCTTTTGCGGGGTGGCGTCAATCGTCGGGACATGACGCGAATTTGCGCATGCCCGAGGCGACGCGCTTCGGCATTGCGCTGGCAAAGGACCCACGCACTCAGTACCGCGCCTATTGGGCCCTGGTTGTCGCAGCTGACCCGCAGCCCCGTAGGACGGTAGACGCCGGGCCGCTCGTTCCGGTGGAAAGTTTACGCAGGGTTCGCGCTGAAGGTGACAGGCAGATTGCAGGGCGGTAGTTGTCGCGTCCCCCCTTTTGAATACGGATTGCGAGATGCCTTACGCTGCGCCGAAATTGATCGCCCTTGCGGCAGCCTCCCTGTTTGTCGGCCTGTCCCAGGCTCAAGCTCAGGCCCAACCCTGCGCCAGCAACTTCAAATCGGCCGGTGTTCCGATGCTCACCGCCCTCACCTACCGGACCTGGGATCTCATCCCCAACCGGGCGCCGGCCGTGGTGCTGCCCGCGCTTGCCAGGGCCGTGGCGGCCGACGGCTTCGACGGCATCCAGGTCGACAAATCACTCGGCACGATTTCCGCCCTCCAGGAAGTGACCGGATCCGGCCGCCCGCAAACGCTTCGCGTGACCGCGCGCCCGAGCGGCAAGGGTACGCGGGTCGACATCGTCTTCACCGTGCAGCCGGGACAGATCGCGGAGGAAGGCGGCACCCGCGCGGCGATGTGCAAATTCATCTCGAGCGCTCGTCGCTGAGGCCGCATTACGCGCCTCGTAGCGGCCGCGGCGGCTGAGGCTGCGGCGGCCTCTTTACAAAGTCTCGCGCCTCGGGATTGCTCGGGCTGCAACCTCGGGAGCCTCGCCATGACCTTCGAAGCCTGGGCCGCCTTCGCGGCCGCAACCGCCGTCCTGCTCGTTATCCCGGGCCCCACGATCCTGCTCGTGATGTCCTATGCCCTGGGCCAGGGCTGGCGCACCGCCTTCCCGATGGCAGTCGGCGTCGCGCTCGGCGATTTCACCGCAATGACGCTCTCGATGCTCGGGGTCGGCGCTTTGCTGGCAGCCTCGGCGACTGTGTTCACCGCGCTGAAATGGGTTGGCGCAGCCTATCTCGTCTATCTCGGCGTGAAACTCTTCCGCGCCGGCGGCAGCCTGAATGCCGAACCCCGCAAGGATGCTGCCTCGGCCTTGAAGATGCTCGGCCATGCCTGGCTGGTGACAGCTCTCAACCCGAAGAGCATCACCTTCTTCGTCGCCTTCCTGCCGCAGTTTCTCGACGCCAAGGCCGATTTCTGGACACAGATGCTGATCTTCGAGGCAACCTTCATCACGCTCGCCTTCGCCAATGCATTGGGCTACGCGCTGATCGCCTCGCGTGCCCGTTCGGTGGTCAGCAATCCGCGTGCGATCGGCCTGTTCAACAAGGCTGGCGGAACGCTCCTGATCGGTGCCGGCATCGCGACCGTGGCGATACGCTCGGGCAACCACTGATAATGGGCAGAGCCAGCATGCGCGACGGCAAGGACAGCCACACGCTCGATTTCTACGCGAGCGAGGCCGAAGCCTATGCGTCGCGCGGCCAGGCGGCGAGCCGCGCGAAGCTTCAGGGCTTCATGTCGTTGCTGCCGCCCGGCGGACGCGTGCTCGAACTTGGATGCGGCGCCGGACAGGACAGCGAGGCGCTGCTGGCGCAGGGCTTCGACGTCTTGCCGACCGATGGCTCTCCAGAACTCGCGGCACAGGCAGAGCGCCGCCTCGGTCGTCCGGTGGCTGTCCTCCTGTTCGAGGACCTCGCCGAGCATGAGGCCTTTGACGGAATCTGGGCCAATGCCTGCCTGCTCCACGTCCCCCGTGCGGCCCTGCCTGCCATGATCGCACGCGTGCATGCCGCGCTGAAACCTGGCGGCGTCTTCTATGCCAGCTTCAAGGCTGGAGAGCAGGACGGCCGCGACCGCTTCGGCCGCTATTTCAACTACCCGTCGCCCGAATGGCTGCGCGGCGCGTACGGCACTGGGCGCTGGTCCAGGCTCGACATCGTCGAGGAAATCGGGAGCGGCTATGACCGCGAGCCCACCGATTGGCTGCATGTCACAGCGTTCAAGATGCCGTGACGATGCGGTTTCCTGTGGGCGGGGCCCTCTTTCCGGGGCAGGATCGCAGGGCTTGATCCCGCCGCAACAGGCCCCACTTCTCCCGCCATGAACCGCCGCAAACTCCTCTCTCTTCTCGGTGTCTCCGCTTTGCTCAGCTCGACTGGCATGGCCTGGGCCGCATTCTCACGCTCGCGCAACCCCTATTACCAAGGGCCGGTCAGCGAGAATTTCGACGGACTGCGCTTCACCGATGGCCGGCCGGTCAACAAGGGCCTGCTCGACGTCCTGAGATGGCAGACCTCGAAGCGCGAGCGTGAGGCCTTTCCGGCGCATTACCCGGCCCCGACGCAGGACAAGCCACCTGCGCGTGTCGAGGGCCTGCGCATCGTCCATCTCGGCCACGCCTCGTTCCTCTACCAGATCGCCGGGCTCAATGTGCTGGTCGACCCGGTCTATTCCGAGCGCGCCAGCCCCTTCTCCTTCGCTGGCCCACGACGCGTGAACGCTCCGGGCGTCGCCTTCGACGACCTGCCGAAGATCGATGTCGTGCTGATCACGCATAATCATTACGACCATCTCGACCTCGCGGCACTCGACGCGCTCCACCGGCGCGACAAGCCGCGCATGATCATGCCGCTCGGCAACGACACGATCATCCGCGCCCGCAATCCCGCCATCCACGCCGAGGCCTATGACTGGAAAGCGAAGGTCGCCCTGTCCGACGCCGTCACCGCGACATTGGTTCCGACCTATCACTGGTCGGCGCGCGGCACGCTCGACCGCCGCATGGCGCTCTGGTGCTCCTTCGTCATCGAAACCCCACTGGGCAAGGTCTTCCATATCGGCGATACCGGCTATCACGATGGCTCGCTCTACGAGCGGCTCGGTGCCGAGCATGGCCCGTTCCGCCTGGCTGTGCTGCCGATCGGCGCTTACGAGCCGCGCTGGTTCATGGGCGACAACCACATGAATCCGGAAGAAGCCGTCAGGGTCATGCTCTCGCTACGCGCCGAGCAGGCGCTCGGACACCACTGGGGCACATTCCAACTGACCGACGAAGGCATCGAGCGTCCGCCCGAAGCCCTGAAGCTCGCCCTTGCGCAAGCGAACCTGCCCGAGGAGCGCTTTCGGCCGATGCGCCCCGGACTGAGCTGGAACGCCTGAGGACGATCTGCTGGCGGCACATCGCGACCGGCTGAGAGCTGCCGGCCGAAGCAAGGTGCTCGCTAAAGCCGAAGCCTATTGCGGTTGCACGTAGACGTTGATCTCGAGGTTCGGATCGCCCGGGTCCTTGAGATCGGTGACATATTCCTCGAGGAAGGCGTCCTTCACCTTGATGTTCTTGGCCTCGAGATAGGCCGTGATCGTCTCATAGGTGGAATCGATGTCGTCATAGGGCGCCGTATGCACGAAACGCAGCGAGAGCCCAGCCGGGCTCGTGCTCGACCGCACGCCATTGGCGAGCGGCACCGCACCGTCCGGCGCCCGGTCCACAGGCAGCATCGCCTCGAAGCGGAAGCCGCTATCGTCCGTCTCGATGAAGAGCGTCAGCGGCCGGCCGGCGACCGAAAGCGCCGATCGTGAGGCCTGCTCGCGCAGGATACGGAAACTCTCGACCAAACGCTGGAAGCCCTGATCCCAGCTCGACTGGCCAGAGATCGCGAGCACCGGCTTAGGCACCAGTTGCACCTCGTCGACATCGCTCGGGTCGCCCGGTTTGCCCGCGAGCGTCGCGTTCGGGTCGGGCACAACGGTCGACTGCCGCTGCTGCGGTGCGACCGGTGGAGCGGGAAGCGGCGGAGCAGGCGGAGCCTCCGGCGTGGCCGGGGCAGGGACCAGAGGCGGAGGCGGCGCGGGAGGTGGCGGCGCAGCGCCCTGCGGTATCGGCCCGCTTGGCACCGGCTGGCCCGCCGATGGCGGCGGCGTCACAGGCGGCGCCGGTAGCGGCACGGGCGGGGGCGTCAGGCTGTCTGCCGGGGCCTGTGTCGGCACCTGCACGGGCACGGCCTGGACGGGAGCCGGGCTCGGCGATGCGGCGCCCGGCGGCGGCGCAAGGGGAGCAGCCTCCACCGGCGTGGGCGGAGCCACCCGGGTTTGTGCGATGGCGAGGGAGCCGGCGGCGAACACGCCTGCGACAGCCAGAATTCCAACCCGGAAATGCCGCATCATCTTAGCCCTGACAGAGAGGAGCGATTCGCGCCCTTGCGCCGCAGCATAGAATGTCCGTGAGCGCGCAGGAACGGCTGGAAGGGTGGCTTTTTCGCGTCAGCTCCCTCATATAGCCGCTCTTTGTTGGACCTGTGACCAAATGAACGCATTGGCGCATCGCCGGTTCCTGAAAATGAACGGGCTCGCCAACCAGATCACCGTGCTCGACCTGCGCGGCACCAGGCTGAAAGTCAGCGAAGCGGAGGCGCGTGCCATCGCCGCGGAGCCGCGCGCGCATTTCGACCAATTAATGGTGCTGCACGATGCGCGCACGCCCGGCACGGATGCCTTCATCCGCATCTACAACACGGACGGCTCGGAAGCCGGCGCTTGCGGCAATGGCACGCGCTGCGTCGCCTGGGCCATGCTGGCCGATCCCCGGATGGGTGACAGTAACCGGAGCGAGCTGCTGCTGGAAACCAAGTCGGGACTGCTCCCCGCCTCGCGCATCGACGATCTCGTCTTCACCGTCGACATGGGCCGACCGAAGCTGGCCTGGGACGAGATCCCGCTGGCAGATCCGTTCCACGATACCAGCCGCTTCGAGCTGCAGATCGGGCCGATCGACGAGCCGATCCTGCACACGCCTTGCGCGGTCAATATGGGAAACCCCCACGCCGTCTTCTTCGTGGACGATCCCTACGCCTTCAACCTGGAGCAGATCGGGCCGCTGCTCGAAAACCACCCGATTTTCCCTGATCGGGCCAATATCGAGTTGGCCGCGGTGAAGGCTCCCGACCATATCGTGCTGCGCGTCTGGGAACGCGGGGCGGGCATCACCCAGGCTTGCGGCTCCGGCGCGTGTGCCGCGCTCGTCGCCGCTGTGCGGCGCGAATTGTCGGCGCGCAAGGCGGTGGTCAGCTTGCCGGGCGGCGATCTCATCATCGAATGGCGCGCAAGCGACGACCATGTCCTGATGACCGGCCCAGTCGCGTTCGAGTGGGAGGGCGTGCTCGAGCCGGCGCTGTTCGAAAGCGCGACTTGATGACGCTCGAAGTCGTCACCTTCGGCTGTCGCCTCAATATCGTCGAGAGCGAGGCAATCAGGACGCAGGCGGAGGCAGCCGGCCTTGGCAACGTCGCGATCGTCAACTCCTGTGCCGTGACGACGGAGGCCATGCGGCAAGCACGCCAGGCCGTCCGGCGTCTCAAGCGCGAACAGCCTGACAGGCCCGTCATCGTGACCGGATGCGGCGCGCAGGTCGAATCCGGCGTCTTCGCGGCAATGCCGGAGACCGCGCGCGTCCTCGGCAACGCCGAAAAGATGCGGGCCGAGACCTGGATATCGCTCGCCCGTTCGAACAGCCTGGCCTCGGACGCCGAGGTCAATCCCGAGGACAAGACGACCGTCTCCGACATCATGCGCGAGACCACGCTGCAGACGCTGTCGCCCAACGCCTTTGCAGCCCATACCCGCGCCTTCGTTCAGGTCCAGAACGGCTGCGACCATCGCTGCACCTTCTGTGTCATTCCTTATGGCCGGGGCAATTCACGCTCGCTCGGCGTCGCAGCGGTCCTCGGCCAGTGCCGCAAGCTGGTTGAGAATGGCGCCCGCGAAATCGTGCTGACCGGCGTCGACCTGACGAGCTATGGCCGGGACCTGCCGGAGCTCCCGACGCTCGGCGAACTCGTGCAGACCATCCTGCGCGCCCTGCCCGCCCTGCCGCGCCTGCGCCTCTCCTCGATCGACGCGGTCGAGGTCGACGATGCGTTGCGCCAGGCCATTGCGACCGAACCGCGGCTGATGCCGCATCTGCATCTCTCGCTCCAGGCCGGCGACGACCTCATCCTGAAGCGGATGAAGCGGCGCCATTGCCGCGAAGACGCCGTCCGGTTTTGCGCGGAGATGCGGGCGCTGCGCCCCGACATCGTCTTCGGCGCCGATCTCATTGCCGGGTTTCCGACCGAGGATGAGGCGATGTTCGCCCGCTCGCTCTCGCTGATCGACGAATGCGGCCTGAGCTATGTTCACGCCTTCCCCTATTCGGCCCGGCCCGGCACCCCGGCCGCCCGAATGCCGCAACTGCCCGGCGAGATCGTCAGCGACCGGGCCGCACGCCTGCGCGCCGCGGCACAAGCCGCCCATGCGCGCCATCTGCAGGCCCGTATCGGCCGGCCGCTCAGTGTGCTGACGGAACGCGGCAATACGGGCCGCGCCGAGGATTTCACGCTGCTCCGTTTCGCGCGCGATGTGGCGGCCGGAGAGATCGTCGAAGCCTGCGCCACCGGCGCCAATGGCAATGCCCTGCTGGCAGCCTGACGGCGAAGGCGCAGAACGGCGCGATCAGTGCACCATTCCGGCTACGCGGTGGACCTGATTGTTGCAGTACCCGCGCGGATTCCAGGGCGTCTCGAGTGGCTGAACCCGGCCTTCGACATCCCGCGCGCGAGCCATAATCGTCACCGGCCCCGCCACGGCAATGGTCAGCATCGTCTGGAAACGGCGCCAGGCGAATGCGCCTTCCGCCGGCTCGAGTGCGACGTCGCACCAGGTTTTGCCGCCATCGGACGATAGGTCCATCGCCGCTATCGGGACCGCTCCGCTCCAGGCAAAGCCGCGAACCGCGAATGGCGTTCCGGCCACAGCCGTGAAGCCCTCAAGGGGCGCCGTGACCAGCGACTTCACAGGCATGTCGGTGAGCACGGCGAACAGGCTTTCGTCTATCGCTTCACCCGGGCGCATCGGCACGACCGGCATGCGATAATCGGTGCCCCGCATTTTCTCGCCGTCATGCTCGCGAGGGCGGATGGTGATCCGATCCAGCCATTTCTGCCAGGCAGAGCCCGGAAAGCCGGGCGCGACAATGCGCAGCGGTCCGCCATGCAGACGCGGCAACGGCTCGTCATTCATCGCGAAGGCGACAAGCGTCTCATCGCTCATCGCCTTGGCGATCGGCAGGCCACGCGAGAGCGCGTCCTTGGTTTCGTCCTTGATCGCACGGTCGGGGCTGTAATGCGCCGTATAGACAGCGCTGGGCAGCAAACCCGCATGAGCCAGCAGGTCCTTGAGCCGAACCCCGGTCCAGCGCGCGCAGCCCACCGCGCCGAGCCGCCATTGCAACCCGTCGGTCCTGGGCGAGAACTGCACGCGCCCGTTGCCGGCGCATTCGAGCACGGCGGTGACGGTGACGGTCTCGAACTCGCGCTGCAGTTCCTGAAGCGTCCAGGTCGCCGGCCGCTCGACCTCCCCGTCGAGCGTCAGCGTCCATGCTTCAGGGGCAGCAATCTCAGGCAAGGCGCCATTGTCGCGAATGAAGAAAGCATCGACCGGTGTGATCGGAGTATCGAGCAGCCCGATCGCCGGCTCGGCATTCAGCGCCTCCTCGTCATGGACATAGAGCCCGGGCTTGAGGCGGCGCAGCAGCGGCAGTTCGATGAGTCGACGGGGCAAATAGCTGCCTTGTTCCGAGCGGGCGGGAAGGTCGGCGCTGCACGATCACGGCCACCGGATTCCGTGCAAACGCTAGTCAAACCCACCCGCTCGATCAAGTCGTGCCGTTCAGCCCTTGGCCGTGACCTCCTCGCGCAGGGCGCGGCGCAGCACCTTGCCGACATTGGTCTTCGGCAGGCTGTCACGGAAGATGATCTGCTTCGGCACCTTGTAGCCGGTGAGATTGTCCTTGCAGAAGCTGCGCAACTCGTCGGCTGTCAGGCTGGCGTCCCTCTTGACCACGAAAGCCGTCACCGCCTCACCGGAATGCTCGTCGGGCAGGCCGATGACGGCAGATTCGAGCACGCCCGGATGGGTGGCGAGGACGTCCTCGACCTCATTAGGATAGACGTTAAAGCCGGAGACCAGCACCATGTCCTTCATCCGGTCGACGATCTTGATCTGCCCGTCGGGCAACAGAACACCAATATCGCCCGAGCGGAAATAGCCGTCCGGGGTCATCACCTTCGCGGTCTCGTCCGGTCGCTGCCAATAGCCGCGCATGACCTGCGGGCCGCGGATGCAGACCTCGCCCGGCTCGCCCATCGGCATGTCATTGCCGTCGACATCCCGGATCGCGAAATCGGTCGAGGGCAGCGGATACCCGATCGTGCCGGTGAACTCGGCAATGTCGGGCCGGTTGGCCGAGGCGACTGGCGAGGTCTCGGACAAACCGTAGCCCTCGACGATCGGCCGCCCGGTGACCTCCCGCCAGCGCTTGGCGACCACCGCTTGCGTCGCCATGCCGCCCGCCACCGCAAAACGCAATTCCGAGAAATCGACATTCTCGATCTCTGGATGGTTGGCCAACGCATTGTAGAGCGTGTTGACACCGGAGAAGAGCGTGAAGCGGCTCGTTTTCAGGATCTTGATGAAGCCCGCGATATCGCGTGGATTGGCGATCAGGAGCCCCTTTGCGCCGATCCGCAGCATGAACATGCAGCAGCAGGTCAGCGCGAAGATATGATAGAGCGGCAGCGCCGTGACCATGACATGCTGGTAGTCGCTGCGGCCGAGCGGTGGCTCGAGCCCCCAGCCCAGCCAGAGCGCGCATTGCTCGACATTGGACGCGACGTTGTGATGGGTCAGAGTCGCGCCCTTGGCGACGCCGGTCGTACCGCCGGTATACTGCAGGAAGGCGACATCCTCGGGCAGGACGACGACCGGTGTCATCGTCGATGGGCCGGCGAGAATAGTCTTCAGCGGGACCGCGCCCGGCAGGTTGAACGGCTTGACGACCTTCTTGATCCTGCGGGCCACGAAATTGACGATGGCCCCCTTGAAGCCCATCAGGTCGCCGGCCGTCGCCAGGACAATCTGGTCGAGCTTGAGATTCGGTCGGGCCTCCTCGACGACATGGGCAAAATTCTCGATCACCACGAGCACGCGGGCGCCCGAGTCGTTGAGCTGATGGGTCAGCTCACGGGCCGTATAGAGCGGATTGACGTTCACCACCGTGTAGCCGCCGAGCAGCGTTCCGAAGATCGCGGCCGGATTGGCCAGGATGTTGGGCATCATCAACGCGATGCGGTCGCCCTTCTTGAAGCCGCGGGCCTGCAGCCAGGCAGTGAAGGCGCGGGCGGCTTTCCCGACCTCCGCGAAACTGATCGCCTTGCCGAAGCTCTCGAAGGCCGGGCGCGCGGCATAGGTCGTGACGGCATGACTGATCAGATCGGCGAGCGTTCCGACCTTGGCCTGATCGATCACCGGCGGAACCGCCGGCGGATAATGCGCCAGCCAGGGCCGCGGATCCGCTGCTGCCTGTGCGGCGCTCGTCACCTTCATCGTCGCTCCTCCCGTCTCGCAGGCATTTTCCCACTCACGCGAGCGTTTCTGCCTTGTTGTAACCATACAGTGCGGAACGAAAGCGGCGGGCGCAAGCGCCCGCCGCTCTGCCGTCGCCACAAGGTTCATATATGAACCTTTTAGGTCACACCTGGGTTTCAGCGCCCGTGCGCCAGGGCCTGCGCCGCCACCACGGCATCGGCCGATTTGCCGGCGAGTTCTGCAAGATGGTCGAACCTGACGCTGAAGGAACCGACGCCCGAGGTCGCCGAGCGCAGCTCCACGATCAGACCGCCCATTTCCGCTTCCGGGATCAGGGCGTTGATCTGATCCCAGCCACGCCATCCCGGCCGGGCGTCGTAGCCCAGGATCTGGCCGCGCCTTGCAGAAACGATGGCTGAGGCCCGCGACATCGCGTCCGATGGAATGACGACCTCGACGGCGAGGATCGGCTCGAGCAGCACGGATCTGGCCTGCGGGATTGCGTCCGCCATGGCCAGCCGCGCTGCCTGCCTGAACGCCATGTCGGAGGAATCGACGGTATGGTAGGAGCCGTCGGTCAACGTCACCTCGATATCGACGAGCGGGAAGCCAAGCGGCCCGTGCTGGCAGAAATCCCGCACACCGGCCTCGACGGAAGAGATGTACTGTCTCGGCACGACGCCGCCCGTGATGCGGTCGACGAACCGAATGCCCTCGCCGCGCTCGAGCGGCGCCACCTCGAGCACCACATCGCCATACTGGCCATGCCCGCCGCTCTGCTTGCGATGCCGCCCACGCGCGCTGGCCTTGCCGCGAATAGTCTCGCGATAACCGATCTCAGGTGGATGATTCTGAGCCGAAACGCCGTAGCGCCCGGACAACCGCTCCATTGTCACGCGCAAATGCATCTCGCCCTGCCCCGAGAGCCGCACCTCGCCGAACTCCGGCAGGTGCGACACGGTCAGCGCGGGATCTTCCTCCGCGATGCGCCCGAGCGCAGCGGTGAGCCGGACGTCATCCTTGCGATCCTTGACGCTGATCCCGAGCGCATGGACCGGCTCGGGCGGAGCAACCGACGTCACGACGCCTGGACGGACCTTGCCGGCAGCCAGCGCATCCCCCGTGCGCACGCCTTCCAGCCGGGAAAAGGCGGCAACCTGTCCCTCTTCTGCGGCAGGCTTGCGCGTCTGCTCGGCTCCCTTCAACTCGATGACACCGCCGATGCGCGTCTCGACGCCGCTGGACGAGGTCACGACGTCGCCCTCGGCGAGCCGCCCGCGCAATACGCGGGCCAGTGAGATCTTGCCGCCCTGGCTCGAATGCCAAGTCTTCATCACCTGCGCCAACGGCGCGCCATCCTCGACGACGCCGATGCGCCCGCGGGTTTCCGGAAGCGAAGGCGCTTCATGCCGCAGGGCCTTGAGCAGCCGCGTGACGCCATTGCCCCGCTCGGCCGCGCCAATCAGCACCGGCACGACGTGGCGGTGCTGCAGCTCCCGCGCGAGATCGTCGAAAATCCGATCCTGCGGGGGCTCCATGTCGCCCAGCAGATCCTCCATCAGCTCATCATCATAGTCCGCAAGCTTCTCCAGCATCGAGAAGCGCGCCTCCTTCTCGCGGCCAACCTCCTCCGACCCGAGGGGCACGATCTCGCTCGGCGCATGCTCGCGGTAGATGAAGGCCCGCTCGAGAGCGAGGTCGATGAAACCAACGGCGATGCCCTTCTGCCAGATCGGGATCTGACGCAGCAGCAGCGGCGTACGCGAGGCGCGCTGCAGGATGCCAAGTGTCTCGCGCACCCGGCGCGTTGCCGTGTCGATCTTGTTGAGGAACAGGAAACGCGGAATATCCGCCTCCTCGAGCTCGCGCAGGACGAGTTCGAGCGCCGGTGCCTTGCGGTCGTCAGCCTCGCATACCACCACCGCGGCATCGACGACAGGCAGGACGTGACGCATCTCGTGCAGGAACTCGACCGAGCCGGGACAATCGATGAAGCTGTAGCTCTCCCCGAGGAAATCGACGGTCGCGACATTCGGCTCGGTGCTCATCTGGTGAGCCCGTGCCTCCGCGGAGGCATCGCCGGCACTGTTCTTCGCCTTGACGGAGCCGGCCCGTGAAACCGCGCCGCAGCGCTCCAGAATGCTCTCGAGCAAGGTCGTCTTGCCGCTTTGAAAGGGACCAACGATGGCGATGCATCGCGGCCCCAAAGCTCTCTTGCCGGCGGCCGAACCTCCATTGCCTGATGTCGCAGCCATAGCGTCCTCCTTCGGGTTTTGGCCGCGCAACAGCGTCAGAGCAGACGCCCGGCGCAACGCGGCGAAGAACCGACGAGAACGATGTCACAGCGCCCACGCCGGAAAGGCGGCGGTCGCTCAGGCCCGACAGGGTCGGGCGGCCGTCGAAGAGGGATGTCGACGCAAAGGTTCGCGCTGTTGGCCGCGCAGCGCAAGAAGAATGTTCCAGGTCCGATCTCTCGGTTCGCACCCAGGCCAGCGTGCCGGACAGTCTTGAACGGTGCCGGATGCCGCTCGATATCCCCGGCATCCTGCGAATGGCTCACCTTTCAGACGGGCGAGCGGTGCAGGAGAGGAAGTCCGCCGGTGGTGTCTGCAAACAGCAGCCGCTCCGCGGGGCCTAAAATCGAAGAGGAATGCTCGTGCTGAAGGTAATTGCCCAGGATTTCATCAAGACCGAGGCCATCGGGCTCGTCATGCCTCTCTATGAAGAGCTAGTCGAAAAGACCCGGCTTGAAGAGCGTTGCATTTCCTATGATCTCTTCATCGATCAGAAGGACCCTGGGCACTTCATCTTCATCGAGGAGTGGCCGGATCGCGCTGCCCTCGATGCACATTGCCGCACCGAGCATTTCGTGCGGCTCGTCCCCCTGATCGACAAGCATCAACGGGCAGATGGCACCTACATCCTGATGGAGCCATTTGCAGCGCGAGGTTAGATGCTGAGGAGCGAACCGACGGATCGAGCCCGGAGCGCAAAGACTCGGTCCGTTCATTGAAAGCGCGGGAAACTCTCCGCCTACGAGGGAATATTTCCCGCCCCCTCACCCGCTGGCCCCGTGTTCCTGAGCGTCCCCAAGCATGCCCTCGGCGCGCCCCGTCACGACATCAGCGATTGCGCCTTTCGCCACGCAAGGTCGTCAGACCGATCCCGACCGCATCAAAGCCGCCATCCACCGCAAGCGTCTGTCCGGTGATGTAGCTGGCCTTCTCGCAGCACAGGAAGAAGATCGCCTCGGCGAGTTCGTCTTCCCGCCCGTAGCGGTTGAGCGGGATGACGTCATGGTAGTCGGCCCGGATTTCCGGGCTATGCACCGCCTTGGCCATTGCGGTGTCGACCGGGCCCGGCGCGACTGCATTGACCCTGATTCCGAGGCTGGCGAGTTCGGCCGCCTGCTGCTTGGTGAGATGGGCGAGAGCCGCCTTGCTGGTGCCGTAGGCGACGCGCAAGGTCGAGGCGCGCAGGCCGGAGATCGAGGTGATGTTGACGATCGCGCCGCCGCCCGTATCGGCCATCAGCGGCGCCGCAACCTGCGTACAAAGAAAGGGTCCGGTGAGGTTGACCGCGAGCACACGCTGCCATTCCGCGAGCGTCGTCTCGAGGATCGGCTTGAACACGGCGGTGCCTGCATTGTTCACGAGAGCATCGAGCCGGCCAAAGCGCTGCATCAGCGCCTTGAAGGCGGCTTCGACCGCGGCAGCCTCGGCAACGTCGCAGGTCAGCGCCAGCGTCGTGTCCGGTGCATTGAGTTCCGCCATCGCCAATGTCAGCGTCGCCCCATCGATATCCAGCAAGGCGACCTGCCAGCCCTCGGCCAGAAAGCGTTTCGTGGTCGCCAACCCGATGCCGCGCGCGGCGCCGGTGACGAGAGCGACTTTGGCGATGTCCTGAGGCATTGAAGCAATCCGAAACAGAGACGAACACGGGTCCGTTTACGCTATGCGCCCTGGCAGCGCCCCAGCAAAGCGCGTGAATGCGGGCACGGTATTCCGAATGCGATTGGAAATCGCGAACGGAGTGACCTGCGATCAGCCGCTACGCCCGACACCACCTCGCGCGCCCATGGAGCGATACCCGCCCTCGCAGACAGATCCCGGTCTGTGTCCCCCCGCGATCTGTCGCATAGCACCGGCTTGGTCAGAGGTCACAATACGAAGTAAGCAGATCTTGTGTTGTTGCCTCGATCGGGACATCCTCACTCCAGGCTGCTCGCCATTTCATTGAGTTTGCATTGAAATGACGCGATCCACCTGCCCTCTTTCTATCCTGACCAGAAAATCCCTGTCCCAATAGAACCAAAGATGGCCCGGCCGACCGGATTCTGATCCCTGACCTGCGAGGGAGATTGCCTTGAAAGCATCGACTCTGAGCTTCCGCGCCGCCGTCCTCATCGCCCTCGCTGGCATGATATGGGGCATCGTCATGGCAATCTCGCGAGATCATTCGGCGTTGCCGGCGCATGCCCATCTCAATCTCTTGGGATGGGTCTCCTTGTTTCTGTTCGGCATCTTCTATCGGCTGCATCCATCCCTGGACCTCGCCAGAAGCGCGGTGATCCAGGTCTGGTTCTGGATCCTCGGAACGCTCGTCCTGACCGTCGGCGTGGCCCTGGTTCATTCCGGAAACGCAACCGGCGATCCGATTGCCGGCGTGGGCGCCTTGACGGTGCTGGCCGACATGGCTTTGTTCGGCTGGCTGGTCTTCAGGCAGGGGCAAGCTGGCATGGCAGCGAAATAGCGCGCGACACCAGCGCCTCATTCCCCTCGACAAGGCCCTACCTCTCCTGTATGGCCAGCCACTCAACTGAAAACAGCGAGCCGTAACGCCCGCGTGAACACACGCGACAACGGCCATGGAGAGACCCATGAACATCATCGAGCAGATCGACCAGGAACAGATCGCCAAGCTGAGCGCAGGCAAGGAAATCCCGCATTTCCAGCCCGGCGACACCGTGCAGGTCAACGTCAAGGTCAAGGAAGGCGAGCGTAGCCGCGTTCAGGCCTATGAAGGCGTCGTGATCGCCCGCAACGGCGGCGGCCTGAACGAAGCCTTCACCGTCCGCAAGATTTCCTATGGCGAAGGTGTCGAGCGCGTTTTCCCGCTCTATTCGCCGAACATCGATTCCATCAAGGTTGTGCGCAAGGGCAAGGTCCGTCGCGCCAAGCTGTATTATCTGCGCGATCGTCGCGGCAAGTCGGCCCGTATCGCCGAGCGCGTCGAAGCCCGTCCTGCCAAGGGCGACAAGTCGGCTGCCAAGTAAGCGCCACTGCGCTGCAGTGAATACCGGAACGCGGTCCCTCGGGGCCGCGTTTTGCGTTGGGCGGCCCGGCGTCGGCTTCGTTGCCGGCACAGTTTGGAACTGCTAGAACATCGTCATGAACACTGTCCTGCCCAGTGAGGATGACTGCTGCCGCATCGTGCGCCGCGAGGCGAACCTGCGCCGCATCCCGACGACGCAGGATTTTGCGGCGCTGCATGACCATGCGCGCCTGCCCTGGCGCTTCTTCGGTCGTTTCACGACCTCGGCGGCAGCGGGCCTTAGGCGCGCCTGAGACCGGCCCGTTGGCCGGCGACAGGCTGTTTGCGTTGCGCCAGCCGGCCTTGAGCGCCGGCATCACAGATTTCCACGACCGAGGCTTATCGACATGACGTCGTCCACCGCCCCCCGCACGCTTTATGACAAGATTTTCGACGACCACATCGTCGACCGCCAGGAAGACGGCACCTGCCTGCTCTATATCGACCGGCATCTGGTGCATGAGGTCACGAGCCCGCAGGCTTTCGAAGGCTTGCGCATGACCGGCCGCAAGGTGCGCGCGCCTGAGAAGACGCTGGCCGTCGTCGACCACAATATCCCGACGACCGACCGCAAGGCCGGCATCGCCGAGGAGGAGAGCCGCATCCAGGTCGAGGCTCTGGCCAGGAACGCCAAGGACTTTGGCGTCGAGTATTTCAACGAGCTCGATATCCGCCAGGGCATCGTCCACATCGTCGGCCCCGAACAGGGCTTCACCCTGCCCGGCACCACGATCGTCTGCGGCGACAGCCACACCTCGACCCATGGCGCCTTCGGCGCGCTGGCACATGGCATCGGCACATCGGAGGTCGAGCATGTGCTCGCCACTCAGACGCTGATCCAGAAGAAGGCCAAGAACATGCTCGTCCAGGTGGACGGCGCTCTGGCCAAGGGCGTCACCGCCAAGGACGTCACCCTCGCCATCATCGGCGAGATCGGGACGGCGGGCGGCACCGGCTCGGTCATCGAATATGCCGGCGAGGCCATTCGCTCCCTCTCGATGGAAGGCCGCATGACGGTCTGCAACATGTCGATCGAAGGCGGAGCACGTGCCGGCATGATCGCGCCGGACGAGAAGGCCTTCGCCTATCTCAACGGCCGGCCTAAGGCCCCGAAGGGTGCGGCCTGGGATGAGGCCCTGCGCTACTGGGAGACGTTGCGCACCGACGAGGGCGCGCATTTCGACCGTATCGTCAAGCTCGATGCCGCCAACCTGCCGCCGATCGTCTCCTGGGGCACCAGCCCCGAGGACGTGATCTCGGTCGCGGGAAGCGTGCCGAACCCGGATGACATCGCCGATGAGACCAAGCGTTCGTCGAAATGGCGCGCGCTCGACTATATGGGCCTGAAGCCCGGCACCAGGATGACCGAGATCCCGCTCGACGTGATCTGGATCGGTTCCTGCACCAATGGCCGCATCGAGGATCTGCGCGCCGTCGCCAAGATCGTCGAGGGTAAGACGATCGCCGGCTCGCTCGACTATGCCATGATCGTCCCCGGCTCCGGCCTGGTGAAGCAGCAGGCCGAGGAAGAAGGTCTCGACAAGATCTTCCTCGCCGCCGGCTTCGAATGGCGCGAGCCCGGCTGCTCGATGTGCCTCGGCATGAACCCCGACCAGCTCAAGCCCGGCCAGCGCGCCGCCTCGACCTCGAACCGCAATTTCGAGGGTCGTCAGGGCTTCAAGGGCCGCACTCATCTGGTCTCGCCGCAAATGGCCGCAGCCGCTGCGCTCGTCGGTCATTTCGTCGATGTGAGGCAGATGGGCTGATGCGCGAGCGGGGACACAGGTCATGACCGGCGATCCCCGCGAAGCCGCCCGGGCAGCCGAAGCCAAGGCAGTGCTGGAGCGCGTCAAGCGCGACGAGGAGGGGCTGCTGAGCTCCTCCATGGGCCGCGCCGCCGATCACTTCTCCGGCCGCGACGCACCTGAAGGCGACACTGTCGAACTCTGGGGCAGACGCATCGGTCGCGCGCTGTCGCTGGTCGGTGTCGTGCTGCTCGCCTGGTGGCTGGGGCATCAGCTCAAGATCTGGTGATGGGAACCGTGCCTTCGATCAAAGCATCCGCCAGCGCCTCGGCATCCGCCGAGGTGTCGTCCGCTGTTGCCTGGGACGAGGTCAAGGCGCCCAGCGCCGCTGATTTCGAAAGCCTCGCGCAGACCGCCTATGACCGCCTGCCGGACGAGTTCCGCGCGCTCTGCGCGGACCTGATCATCAACGTCACCGAGTTCCCCGAGGACGATGTGCTGAAGGAACTCGAGATCGAGAGCCCCTTCGACATCCTCGGCCTCTTCACCGGTGTCGGCCTGCCACAGCAGGGCTCGGGCCCGCAAACGGGCCAGATGCCCAACATGATCCATCTCTATCGCCGTCCGATCCTCGACTACTGGTCCGAACATGACGAGGGCCTGGGCGCCATCGTCACCCATGTCCTGGTCCATGAGATCGGCCATCATTTCGGCTTTTCGGACGAAGACATGGAAGCGATCGAGGCCGGGGCGGAGCGATAGACGATGATGGACGATCTGATCCGGCATCTGCCGAGCCTGGCCCTGGTCTATTCCGCGTTCTTCCTTGCAGTTGCCAGCCCGGGCCCGAGCAATCTTGCCGTGATGGCGACGTCGATGGAGCGTGGTCGGCGCGCCGGAATGACGCTCGCACTCGGCGTCACGACCGGCTCCCTGACCTGGGGCATCCTGGCCGCCATCGGCGTCTCGGCCGTGATCGTGGCCCATCCCGGTGCGCTCTATGCCATCAAGATCGTCGGCGGCGTCTATCTGCTCTATCTCGCCTGGCGATCGGCGCGTTCAGCGATGCGAGTGGACATGCCCCCGCCGAAAGCCACGGTTTCGGGGCATCGCATCTATTTGCGCGGCTATCTCATGCACCTGACCAACCCGAAGGCGATCTTGAGCTGGACCGCGATCATCGCGCTCGGCCTGCGCCCGGAAACACCCGTGGCTGTGGTGCATGCCATCATCATCGGCTGCCTGCTGATCTCGCTTCTGATCAATCAGGGATATGCCCTGCTGTTTTCGACCCCCTCCATGATCGCGGGCTATCGCAAGATCCGCCGTCGTGCCGAGGCCTGCCTTGCCGCCTTCTTCACCTTCGCCAGCTTCAAACTCCTGACCGCGCAGCTGTGAAGCGCGTTGTCGGCCACGTCACGATATCCTAGCCAGAAAGACCTGTTGGAGCCCTCGCCATGCAGCCCTTCACCACCCTGACCTCCACCCCGGCGCCGCTGAAGGTGATCAATGTCGACACCGACATGATCATCCCCAAGCAGTACCTGAAGACGATCAAGCGCACCGGGCTGGGCACCGCGCTGTTCGCGGAGATGCGCTACAACGAGGATGGCGCTGAGAACCCCGATTTCGTGCTGAACCAGCCGGCCTACCGCAAGTCGGAGATCCTGGTTGCCGGGGACAATTTCGGCTGCGGCTCGTCGCGCGAGCATGCTCCCTGGGCCCTGCTCGACTTCGGCATCCGCTGCGTGATCTCGACCTCGTTTGCCGACATCTTCTACAATAACTGCTTCAAGAACGGCATCCTGCCGATCGTGGTCTCGCCCGAAGACCTTGAGAAGCTCTTCGACGACGCCGATCGCGGCTCCAACGCGACGCTGACGGTCGATCTCGCAAAGCAGGAAATCAAGGGTCCGGATGGCGGCACGGTGACGTTCGACATCGACCCCTTCCGCAAGCACTGCCTGCTGAACGGGCTCGACGATATCGGCCTGACCATGGAGAAGGCGCCGAAGATCGACGCCTTCGAGGCCAAGCTCGCCAAGCGCGCCTGGGCCTGATCGGGATCAGACGACCAAGCCCGGCATCGGCGCAATATCGCCGGTGCCGGGAAATACCTTCTCGGCCAGAACCGGTCCCGACAGGCCGAACAGATCGGTCACGACACCCTTTGCGACCGCCCGGATATCCGTGGTCGGCTTCAGGTCGCGCTGCTCCCAGAGCTGCTCCGGTTTCAGCCCCGGCCAGTCCGCGATCACACGACCGCCCCTGACCGCGCCGCCGACCAGGAACGCGACAGTACCGGTACCGTGATCGGTTCCGACCGTGCCGTTGACCCTGGCGGTTCGACCGAACTCCGTGACGACCATCACAACCGTGTCCTTCCAGACCCGCTTCAGCCCGGTCTCGAACGCATTGAACGCACCATCGAGCCCGCCGAGCAGCCCGGCGAGCCGCCCCTTGGCGCCGCCCTCGTTGGCGTGGGTATCCCAGCCCTCGAAGGCCAGCGCCGCAATACGAGGACCGTCATCGGCACCAACGAGCCGCGCCGCTCCCTCAGCGATCTGGATCATGCCCTGGGGATTGCCCGGGCCGCCGCGTGATCGCATCCTGTCGCCGCCCATGCCCTGGCCGAGCACGATCGTCTCGGTCTCGATCGCCCGAGCAAGCACGTTTGCCAGCATGGGGTCGCGCTGCCCGTAAAGGTCGCCCAGTCGCTGGATCAGATCATCTCCGGCGCGCGGCATCACCGGCGGCGCCCAGCCCAGCACCGGGGCCTGGCCCCTGACGATCAATGGTGGCACCACACCGACCCCGAGTACCCCGTGACGCGCGATCGTCTCACCGGCCGGCAGCGCCGCGATCATGCGGTTGAGCCAGCCGCTATCGACGCGTCCCGGGCCTTGCTGACCGCTTTCCAGCACATCCTGCCCATCGAAATGCGAGCGCTCGCGATAGCCCGTCGCTGCCGCATGCACGATCGCGGCATGCCCCTGGCCGTAGAGCCGGGCGAGGTTGGGCATGGCGGGGTGGAGGTGGAAGAAGCCATCGAGCGGCAACGCCGCATCCGATCCATCGCGCTGCAGCGCGATATCCTGACGCAGATCGGCATAGTTCGGGTCGCCGATCGGCGGAACGGCGGCGAGGCCGTCGAGTGCGCCGCGCAGCACCACGGTGATGAAGCGCGCATCCCGACTGCCGGCCGCCGCATGGGCGAATTTCGGCATGAATGACCAGGCGAAGAGCGCGCTTGCCGCCCCCAGCACGGACCGGCGTGATGGTGTCATCGCCTCGCAATCGTCGTCATCGTCGCGGATCGCGTCTGACATCTGGCTCACCTCCGCTGGAATTCGGGCGACATCAGCAAGAGCGCGATCGCCTGCGGCTTGCTCTCGGCGCGGGCCACCGCCTGTTTGGTCTCGGCTGAAGCGAGCGGGCCCAGCACCGCCTCGAGCAGGGCCCGTGGGTCGCTGGCGGTACCAGCCGCCTGACGCCCCCACGCTGCCGCCACGTCGATCCGCGTCTTGATGCCTTCCGGTGTCGCCCACGCATCGTTGTTTCCGGGAAAGCCATTCGGTCCCGAGGGCTGCCAGAGTGGTTGGCCCATCGTCGCGAGCGCTCCTGCGATGGGACCGAACTCCGGCTTGCGTCCAAGCGCCCGCAGCATCGCCAGCAAAAGCTCCTGCGGCTGGCGCAGCTTCGCGGCCTCCGCCCCCCATGCGTCGTTCGACTGAATGAGCGCGGCCGATACCGCGGCGAGATCGCCCTCCGTACGGCGCCAGGTTTCCACCAGCTGGGAAACGAGCGCCGGCGGGGGATCGTCCGCCACGAAATGCCGCGCGAGCTTCAACGCGACATGCCGGGCTGTCGCGGGATGATGCGCGAGGTCGAGCAGTGCGAGCCTGCCCTGCTCCGCCCCAGCCTCCTCGTAATCCTTGCCGAGCAGCGGATGAACGCCAGGCTCATGCACGCCGGCATTGAAGGCAAAGGCGCCGGGGAAGCCGAGCCGGCCGTCGCGGCCAGCAACTGTCCAGCCCGTGATGATGCGAGCCAGACTCGTCACATCGCCTTGCGAATAGCCGCCGGAGACGCCCAGCGTATGCAGTTCCATGATCTCGCGGGCGAGGTTCTCGTTGAGCCCGCGGCCGCGGCGCTTGCCTGCCGGAGAGTTCGGCCCGATCGATTGCTGATTATCGAGATAGATCAGCATGGCCGGATGGCTCTCGACGGCCAGGAGCATGTCTTCGAACCGGCCAAAGACATAGGGGCGTATCGCCTCACGCTCGTAGGCTCCCGCCAACACCCGCACGAAGTTGCCTTGCGAGACGGAGATGCAGAAATGGCTCGACCAGAACTGCGCCAGCCGCTCGCCAAAACCGGCGAGCGGTTCCAGCCCGGCACGCATCCGCGCTGCCACCTCGTCGCGATAGATCCTTTGCGGCAAAGGAGGCTCGGATGGTGCTGGCGGCGCCGACGCTCCCTGCCCTTCGTTCATCCCGCCCGGGGCAGGCATCATCGCCGCCTGCATGGCCGGGCGCGGGGCCTCTCGCTCGGCCTTCTCCTTATCCTGGAAGGCATAGAACGCCGATCCGATCTGCGCCTGCCCGACGAGCTCGAGGCCAATCGGAACGGGAACGCTCCTGCGCTTGACCTCATCGAGAAAGAGGTCCCGGGCGTCGCCGCCGATCGCCGTGAGATCGCCAGGTCGGAGCCCCAAGCCGAAGCGCTGCAAACCGAGAATATTCAACCGCGAATCGCGCGCCATCGACGGCTCCCTCGCCTTGAGCAGGCAAAACCGAGCATCCGGGCCAACTATGGCAAAAATCGCATACCCCGATGCGGTGCGCCGAGATAGAACATCGAAAGACCGCCACGCCCTGCGGCGTGGCGGCCCCTCCGAGGCGGTTTCGGTCCCGTTTGCCTACATCGCCGGCAGCGCCGCGACGTCGCGCACCGGCCCGTTCAGCCCGGTGACCTTGCCCACCATCGAAGCCTTGCCCGTTGCCAGATCGACTTTATGCAGGGTGCCGTCCGCCAGCAGCCAGCCGGTATTGGCGCCTGACGCATCGGTCTCGATATCGAAGGCGATCGCCTTCCCTGTGACGCCGAGCTTGCCGACAGCGCCCAGCACGCCGTCATTCGGCGGCGCCTGTTTCAGCAACCCGCCGATCTTGGCGTCGATATCGTAGAGCGCCGTCTCCTTGGTGCCCTTCACCGAGTTGGAATAGGCGCCGGCAACGACCATCGGCGTCTCGCCCTTGTGCATGTCGGTCTCGGCGAATTTCAACTTGCCGTCGACCGTGGTCTTGCCGTCCTCGACATTGACGCGAAGGTTTGTGCCGTCGGCGCCGATGACCCGCAACCGGTCGGCGGCCGGGTTGAAATCGACCGTCGCCATCATGCCGGCGGCAAGCGTGGTATCCATCTTCGACTTCATCGTCGCTTTCCCGCTCGTCATATCGACCGTGAAGATCGTGCCGTCGGTCGACAGCGCGTAGAGCATTCCGTCGGCGGGGCGAATATCGATGCCGGCGATCTTGCCGGTCATGCCGGTGACCTTGATGGACTTGCCGGCCTTCTGCGTCGCCGTATCGATCATTGTCAGCGTGTCGTCGCCCGTCAGGGCGGCGAGGGTTCCGGCGGGGGCTGCCAAGGTCGCGGCGAAGGAAGCCCCCAGGATCGTGGAAGCAATCAGCGCGAGGCGTGTGGCGCGTGCAATCTGCATGTTATCCTCCCAATCGTCTGCCGCATTGTTTCGAGGGCTGTTCGCCGCCTGACCTGGCGCGGCACCCAATCTGGGTAAGCTTGCGGCACAGGAGCGGATGCGACGGAAAAAACAAAAAACTGAGACGCATCCGAAGCTGGCCGAGCCGCGTATTCATCTATTCGCGCAAGGCTGAGGCGCTGCGCCGAGGAGGAGACAGGGATGGCGATGAACGCCGTAGTGCCGCCAAAGGCTACGGACATCGAAACCGCGCTGCGCGACTGTGCCTCCGGAGATAAACTTGCGCTCAAGCGCATCTACGACGCCGAGGCCGCGCGTATGATCGGCGTGGCCCAGCGTCTGCTCAAGCGGCGCGCGCTGGCCGAGGAGGCAGTGCAGGATACCTTCGTCCTGATCTGGCGACATGCGACGCGGTTCGATCCGCAGCGCGGTGCCGGCTTGACCTGGATCTACGCGATCCTGCGCAACCGCTCGCTCTCGATCCTGCGGGATGAGAAGCGCACGGAAACCACCGATATGCCTGTCGCCGAGGAAACCGCGAGCGAAGAGGACGATCCTGAGACGGTGATGTCGAAACTGTCCGACGCCAAGGCACTCCGCGCCTGCCTGGAGACGCTGCCACCGCAGCGGCGCGGCATCGTGCTGCTTGCCTTCGTCCAGGGGTTGACCCATGGCGAGATCGCCGGTCGCCTCAAAATGCCGATCGGCACCGTCAAATCCTGGATTCGCCGCTCCCTGATCTCGCTCAAGGAGTGCCTCGGATGAGCCCCTCCTCCACCAGATCTCTCGGCCCGGAGGAGCGCACCGCGCTGGCGGGCGAATATGTGCTTGGCCTGATCGAGGGGGCCGACCTCACGGCCTTCGACCAGCAGCTCGAGACCGATCCTGATCTCGCTGCAGCGGTCGAGCGCTGGCGCGTTCACTTCGCGGCCATCGATGCCACCGCCGCGCCCATCGAGCCGCCAGCCGCGCTATGGAGCCGGATCGAGACCGAGCTGGCGGCCGCCGCGCAGCAGGCGGCTCCCGCAGGCATGAGCAGTGCAGCACCGGCTCAGGCGTCGCGCCCCGCCGCGGCCGCAACCAGCCGCCTGGCCGATTGGTGGAACAGCCTCTTCGTCTGGCGCGGCGCAGCGCTCGCCGGAGCGCTGGCGATAATCGTTCTCGCTGCAGGTCTCCTGAACGCCCTCGATCGGGCCAGGCGCCAGCCCGTGATGGTCGCCGTGCTGATGACCGAAGCCAGCGTCGCTGCAGCGGTCGTCAACACCTTCGCCGACGGCAGGGTGGAGATGGTGCCGCTGCAGGCAATCCATGTTCCCGAAGGCAAGGCCCTCGAAATCTGGACACTGTGGGACCGCGCGGTGGGCCCGCGTTCGGTGGGGCTGATCGAGCGTGCCCGCTCGACCCATCTCAGGCTGGACCAACTGCCGCTTGGCAAGGATCAGCTCTTCGAGATCACCCTGGAACCCGCGACAGGCTCGCCGACAGGGAGGCCGACCGGCCCCATCATTGCCAAGGGGACTACGGCGCAGGCCCTGTGAATCCCAGGGGGTCTGCCGCTACACCACCACCGTGATCGTCTCGGCCGCACGCGTCAGCCCGGTATAGAGCCAGCGCGCCCGGTGCTCGCGAAAGGCAAAGGCCTCGTCGAAGAGGACGATGTCATCCCATTGCGAGCCCTGCGCCTTGTGGACCGTCAGGGCGTAGCCGAAGGTGAATTCATCGGTGTGCTTGCGCAGCTCCCACGGCACCTCCTCCTCGGTGCCGTCGAAGAAATTGGGCATCACGGAGACCTTGACCGGCTTTCCACCGGTATCGTCCTCCGGCGTGACTCGCATCGTGATCAGGCCCTTCTTCGAGGTCTTGAGTTCCTGCACGATCCAGGAGCCGCCATTGAGCAGGCCCTTGCTCTTGTCGTTGCGCAGGCAGACGAGCTTCTCACCCGCGACCGGCACGGTGGAATCGCGCCCCATGAGCTGCCGGATGCGCGCATTGTAGAGCCGGCGCGTCTTGTTCATGCCGACCAGGACCTGATCGGCACCCAACACCAGCTCGGAATTGACCGCATCGCGGCGAATGACCCGGCTCTCGCCGTAGTCGCCGACATCGAGGCGCCCTCCCTCGCGGACGATCATCGACATCCTGACGATGGGATTGTCCGCAGCCTGGCGATGGACCTCGGTCAGCATCACGTCCGGCTCGGTCTCGGTGAAATACCCGCCGCCCTTGACCGGGGGCAACTGCGCCGGGTCCCCCAGCACAAGGACCGGCGTACCGAAGGAGAGCAGATCCTTGCCCAACTCCTCGTCGACCATCGAGCACTCGTCGATGATGATCAGCCCGGCCTTGGCCGCGTTGCTCTCGCGGTTGAGCACGAAGGTCGGGCTTTCCTCATCGACGCCACGCGAGCGGTAGATCAATGAATGGATGGTCTGGGCGCCATCGCAGCCCTTGTTGCGCAGCACCAGCGCCGCCTTGCCGGTGAAGGCGGCGAAGAGGACTGTGCCATCGACACCCTCGGCAATATGGCGCGCGAGCGTCGTCTTGCCCGTGCCGGCATAGCCGAACAGGCGAAAAACCTGAGGCTCGCCAGCCTGCAGCCAGCGTGCGACCGCGCTCAGCGCGGCATCCTGTTGCGGCGACCAGCTCATCGCGAAGGAATCCGATATGCGATCATGCCGCACAAAGGCGCGAGTCGCTCGCGCAATGCAAGCGCAAGAACAGAACGGGATCAGGCGGCGCGCAGGCGCCTGACGAATTCCTCCGCCTCGCCCTGCAGCGCTGCGATGCGCTCGTCGAGGTCGCGGGCCCCGAACGCGCCCCTGCCAGCCTGTTCGACAGTCTGCGCATTCGCCTCGGCGATCTCCGCCATTGCGCCCGCAGCCGTTTCCGTCACACCAGAAATACGCGCGACCGTGTCCCCGAGCGAGCCCATCAATTCGGAATGCGAGGCGACCATGGTCGAAATCTCGGTGCTGGCCTGTTCGACGGCACCGACGCTGGCGACGATGCCTGAAACCGCCTGCGCCGCCTGCGACAGGACCGCGTTGACCGCTGCAATGCGCCGCACGATCTGCGCTGTCGCGTCGGCCGTCTGGCCCGCCAGCGCCTTGACCTCGCTCGCGACGACGGCAAACCCCCGGCCATGCACGCCGGCGCGCGCCGCCTCGATCGTTGCGTTCAGCGCAAGCAGATTGGTTTGCCGAGCGATCGTCTCGATGATGTCGACGACATCGCGGATTTGCCCCGCATTCTCGGTCAGACGCAGGACAAGGCCGGAGGTGCCAGCGGCATCCTGCGTCGCCACCGTCGCCGTTTGTGAAACCCGGTGCACTTCGGCATTGATCTGGCCGATCACCTGCTCCAGGCGCAGGGCTGCCTCGGTGATGCGCCGTGCCTCCAACCCCGCCCCGTCGACGGCGGAAGCGGCAGTGCCCGTGCTCTGCGAGACCTGCTGTGCCCGCACCGCAGAATCCTGTTGTGCGGTGCGCAGAGCTTCGCTCAACCCGGCGATATCGTGAAGCACGGCACCAATCCGGTGTTCGAATTCCTCGGCGATGCGGCCGAGCTCCTCGGTTCGCTGGTTCTGGTGGAACAGAGCCCGGTGGGCCTCGGCATCGCGGGTGACCAGGGTCGCCCGCACTTCGCTCAGCGCCCGCACGGTGCGGGCAAGCTGGCCAATCTCGTCGCGACGCCGGACATGCGGCACCGCGATGACGGCAGAGGTCGCCGTCGCGGTGGCGATAGCGGCCATCAGATCGCGCAGGGGGCGGGTGAGCTGGGTCCTGAGCAGGTACATCGCCAGCAGCGCGCAGGCGAGCGGGAGACCAACCGCCGTCGCGATCACCCGCAGGCGCAGCGCGTGGGCTAGCCCCGCAGCCTCTGCAGCGCCGAGCTGCGCACGCCTGTCCAGGCCATCGGCGAGCTTCGACGTGACGAGGATGATCTGGCGGACATTCTCGCGCGCCGCCTCGGCCGAGGCCTCGATGAGCGCGGCCTTTGCCGAGACCTCGCGCCCCATCGTGACGATGTCGCGCTGGAATGAAATGAACGTCCTGATCCGGGCATCCAAGGTCGGATTGGCGTCGCGGAATTCGCCCGGCAACGAAGAGATCAGACTGGCTCGTGCGGCATCGACCAGCTCCACAGCTCCATCAAGGGAATCGAGCGCGGTCTCGATCGCACGCGGCGTGGCCGCGTCATCGAAGCGGCTGAGCAGCGAGGCCTGCGCCACGCGATTCGAGAGCAGCGCCGCGCGGTTGACCAAGGCCATGCTCGAGAAAGCATCGCGATCGATTTCGCGGACCGCGTCAAAGCCCCGAACCGCGCTGAACAACCCGAGGCCAGCGGCAATCCCCATGAGCGCAAACAGCATGGTGATCTTCGCAGTCAGCCCCAATTGCCGCATCGCGTTGCCCCCTTGTCGTCGCCGCCCTTCCCTTCGCAGATGCGAACGAACGTTAGGTTAACACGACAGGAGGAACGCAATAAAAATCAACAAGTTAGCCGGATACGGACCGAGCTGTCGAAGCCGCCTCGCGTGCGAAAGACAACCGGCAACGCCAGTGGATCAGGCCATCAGGCTGTCCAGGCCACGCCGAAGCCCGATCTGGTCCGCAACCCGCCGCGCCGCCAGCAAGGTACCGCCGACATAAGGCGCAGCAGAGGTGCCGGCATCATGCCGGATCACCAGCCGCTCGTCCGGGAGGCCGAAGACCGCCTCGCAGGAAAGGACGAAGCCCGGCATCCGCAGCGAATGGACCTGTACCGCATGCGGCGCACCAATTGCGGCGCCGCGCGTCTCGCGGGCGCCGCCGAGCTCCGCAACGGGCTTCGCGGTTCCGGCCATACGCTCGGCACCAAGCGTCTCGGCGAGTTCGCGCCCGGTTCCGGACGGCGTGTCCGGCTTYGACGCAGAGGCGTAGTCGATGATCTCGACATCCGGCACATATTTCACCGCTTCGCGGGCAAAGCGGCGCAGCAGCGTCGCGGTGATCGAGAAATTGCCCGCGGCAAGCACGCCGACGCCGGCCTTGAACGCAGCGGCCTCGATCTCCGCATAATCCTCGCCGGTCATGCCAGACGCGCCGACGACGACATGGCGCCCCGCCGCAACGGCCGCCAGCACATTGCCCTTCACGCTGTCGGGCTTGGTATAGTCGATCAGGACATCCGACGGCACGGCGAGCGCCTCCCCCACGGTCGCAAAGATCGGTTTGCCATTGGCTGGCTGCCCGGCCGCCTCGCCGAGATCGCTGCCTGCTGCCTTGCGCGAGACACCCGCAACAAGCTCAAGGTCGGACGCGGAGTCGATTGCAGCGACAAGCGCCTTGCCGACCCAGCCGGAGCAGCCGGCAAGCGTGATGCGGATCATCGGAAACTCCCAACATAAGGCTGGAAACAATTGAGTTCGATCATCCGCCCCTTACAGTTCGAGGCCTGGATGCGGCTGGGGGAATCGAACCGATGCGTGTCACTGTCAACGGAGTGCGCCTCTATGTCGACATCGAAGGTGCGGGGCTCGCGCCCGATGGCCCGGCCATGCGGGAAAAGCCGACGCTGATCCTGCTTCATGGCGGCCCAGGCGCCGACCACAGCATCTACAAAGCCGGGTTCTCCGGACTGAGCGATATCGCCCAGATCGTCTATTACGATCATCGCGGCTGCGGCCGCAGCGAAGACGGCCCGCGTGAGAGTTGGACATTGGACCAGTGGGCCGATGACCTGAAGGTGCTCTGCGACACACTCGGCATCGAAAGACCGATCATCCTCGGCACGTCATTCGGTGGCTTTGTCGCGCAGGCCTATGCGACGCGCCATCCCGGGCACGCCGCCAAGCTGATCCTGATTTCCACGGCCGCCAAGTTCGATTTCCCGGCGGTCTACGCAGCCTTCGAACGGGTCGGTGGTCCAAGAGCCAGTCAGGCGGCCCGGAACTACTGGTCGGCGCCAGCGCCTGAGACACGTGCGCCCTATACTGAGATTTGCTTTCCGCTCTACGCAGCGCGACCGCGAATCGGCTCGACCGATTGGATACAAAGGCTCATCTCGCGCAACGAGACAGGCGTCTGGTTCAATGGGCCGCACAACGAACAGGGCCGCTTCGACTTTCGCGCTGCGCTAGGAGCCGTGAATTGCCCAGTCCTCGTTATGGGCGGCGAGGAAGACCCCATCACGCCGATTGCCTTCAGCGAGACGATTGCAGCGTGCCTTCCGCCCGAATCGGTTCGTTTCAAGCGTTTCGCTGGTTGCGGCCACGGCATCGTCGGCGACGACCCAGAGGCCGCGTTCGCGACGATCCGCGAGTTCATTCTCGATGAAGCGTGATATCACTCAGAGTGCGAGCCGCATCAGCGGCCGCCCCTCCTTCTGCCGCGCGACCTCGACGAAGCCGGCTCGCAGGAAGACCCGCTCGGGGCCGACATAAAGGCCCTCGCTGCTACGCTTGAATTCATGGTCCATGGGGGCAGCCTCGAGCAGGCGGGCCCCGTTCTCGCGCGCGAAAATGATCGCGCCGTCGAGCAGCGCCGCCGTGACGCCCCTGCCCCGCCACGCCTTGCGGACGAAGAAACAGGACGCCGCCCAGACGCGCTCATCGTCGGCCGGTGCATCCGGCAGCGGCGTCGAGGCGCGCCGCGGATTGTTCCATTCGGGAATGTCGCGCCGAGGGCCGACCTGGAGCCAGCCGACACAGGTCTCGTGATCATGGGCCAGGACGCCAGGGGGCGGCCCCTCGCGAACCCGTTGCTCGAACAATTGCCGGGCCCCCTCCCCCAATAGCGGCAGGCGCTGCTTCTGGGGCATGCGGAAATGGTTGCACCAGCAGCCATAGCAGGGCCCCTTCGGACCGAAGAGATCCTCGAGATCCGGCCAGCGCTCGGGCGCCAGCGGCAGAACAGTGAAGGCAAAGGCCGACATTCTCCTGGTCCCTTTCGCCAGCGGCACGAGGGGGCTCGACTCATCGGCCCCAGGCTGAGATGACTCAGCAATCGAGATGGAGACTGCCGCCATGTCCTTCGAGCTTTTTGCCGCTTATCTCGTTGCCTGCTTCGTCATCGTCATCGTGCCGGGCCCGACCGTAACACTGATCATCGCCAACAGCCTGAAGCATGGTGCCCGCGCCGGGCTCCTGAATGCGGCAGGAACCCAGCTCGGCCTCGCGATCATGATCGCGATCGTCGGCATCGGCCTGAGCTCGGTCATCGCGGCGATGGGCCACTGGTTCGACTGGGTGCGGCTCGCCGGCGCCGCCTATCTGATCTGGCTCGGCTGGAAGATGGTCCGGGCCGGCGGCGTCGAGGATGGCGCCATGCAGGCCCGAGCACCGCGCGGCGGGTTCTTCCTGCAAGGCGTCCTGGTCGCGCTCAGTAATCCGAAGACACTGCCCTTCTTTGGTGCCTTCTTCCCGCAATTTCTCGACCCCGCCCGCGATCACGTCACGCAGATCGCGATCATGGGGCTGACCGCGATGCTCTTCGCCGCGGTCAGCGACAGCGGCTATGCGCTGCTTTCGGGGCGGGCGGGACGGCTGCTGTCGCAGAAGCGCGTGCGCCTGCTCTCGCGCGTCAGCGGCGGCTTCCTGATTGGCGGCGGCCTCTGGCTGGGCTCGTCGCGCGCCAGTTGATCCGCCGCCTCAGGCCTCACCAGGCGATCGCTTCGCCCTTCCAGGTCCGGAAGCTGTTGGTGTCGGAGATGCCGGACCGGTCGATCGTTGCGATCAGGCCGGCGGCGCTTTCTGTCGGCGGAATGTCGGCTCCGCCACCGCCCATGTCGGTCTGCACCCAGCCCGGATGGAACAGCAGGATGCTGACGCCGCGCTCGCGCACGGCGTTGCCGAACACGACCATGGCCATGTTCACGGCCGATTTCGAAGAGCGATAGGCGAGCGCTCCCGAGGGATTGCCGGCGATTGAGCCCATGCGGCTGCTGATCGTCGCGATCTTGCGCCCTTGCGAGGCCTCGACATTGGGCAGGAATGCCTGCGCCACGCGCAGCGGCGCATAGACATTGACCTCGAACACGTCGCGCCAGGCGTCAAAATCCATGTCGAGCGCGCCCTGCTTGTCGCGCGGGCCGTAGACGCCTGCATTGTTGACCAGGACATCGATCGGTCGGTCGGCGAGCGCAGCCTTGGCAGCGGCGACGCTCGCATCGGACGTCACATCGAGGGTGACCGGCGTGACGAGCCCGCCATGCTTGGCGACCAGCGCCGCAAGGCCGGGACTTGCCGGATCGCGCGCGGCGGCGATGACATGGTCGCCACGCGCCACCAGGGCGGTAGCAAGAGCAAGGCCGATGCCGCGATTGGCGCCGGTGATCATCCAGGTCTGAGGCATATCCATCTCCCGTGTGGAGACAGGACCTAAGCGTCAGCCCTTCGCTTTTCCATAGCCTCCTGCCGTCGGCGTGATCACGGTCACGGCCTCGCCCGCCTCGAGCAGCGTCTGGTCGCTCGGCTTCAGTTCCTCGACGGCGCCGGAAAGCCGGCGCACGATCGTCTTGCCGAGCTGCCCCGCTTCACCGCCCTTGACGCCGAAGGGGCGCACGCGGCGATGCGAGGCGAGGATCGCGCAGTCCATCCGCTCGCGGAAGCGGATCGTGCGGCTCGTGCCATCGCCGGCATTCCATTCTCCCTTGCCGCCCGAGCCCGGACGAATATGGAAATCCTCAAGCACGACGGGGAAACGCGTCTCCAGGATCTCCGGATCGGTCAGGCGCGAATTGGTCATGTGGACATGCACGCCGGAGGTTCCATTGAATCCCGGCCCCGCCGGCGAGCCGGAGCAGATCGTCTCGTAGTACTGATACTGATCATTGCCGAAGGTCAGGTTGTTCATCGTCCCCTGCGAGGCCGACATCGCCTCGAGCGCACCGAACAGCGTATTGGTGACAGCCTGGCTGACCTCGACATTGCCGGCAACGACGGCGGCCGGGTAGTGCGGCGCCAGCATCGAGCCTTCCGGCACGACGATCCTGATCGGTCGCAGGCAGCCCGCGTTCATGGGAATCGCGTCATCGACCATGACGCGGAAGACATAGAGCACCGCCGCACGGGTCACCGGCGCAGGCGCGTTGAAATTGTCCTCGCGCTGCGGCGAGGTGCCGGTGAAATCGACCGTCGCCTCGCGCCTCGAACGATCGATCGTGATCTTCACCTTGATCGCGCAGCCCTGATCCATCGGATAGGTGAACTCGCAATCATGCAGCTTGGCGAGCAGCCGTGCGACGCTCTCGGCTGCATTGTCCTGGACATGGCCCATATAGGCCTGGACCACATCGAGGCCGAAGGAGCGGATCATCTTCTTCAGCTCCGCCACACCCTTCTCATTGGCGGCGATCTGCGCCTTGAGGTCGTTGACGTTCTGCACGACGTTGCGGACGGGATAGCGAGCGCCAGTCAGCAGCTTGACCAGCTCCTCCTCGCAGAAGCGGCCCTGATCGACGATCTTGAAATTGTCGATATAGACGCCCTCTTCCTCGATATGCGTCGCCAGCGGCGACATCGAGCCGGGCGCCACGCCACCGACATCGGCATGGTGGCCGCGGCTCGCCACCCAGAACAGGATATTCCGGTCCTCGGCATCGAAGACCGGGGTGCAGACCGTGATGTCGGGCAGATGCGTGCCGCCATTATAGGGCGCATTGAGGCAGTAGACGTCGCCCGGCCGGATGACGGGGTTGTTCCTGATCACCGTCTCGACCGACTTGTCCATCGAGCCGAGATGCACCGGCATATGCGGCGCGTTGGCGACGAGGCTCGCGGTCGAGTCGAACACGGCGCAGGAGAAGTCGAGCCGCTCCTTGATGTTCACGGAATAGGCGGTGTTCTGCAGCGTCACGCCCATCTGCTCGGCGATCGACATGAACAGGTTGTTGAAGATCTCGAGCATGACGGGATCGGCCTTGGTGCCGATCGCGGCATTCTGCACCAGCGCCTTGCTGCGATGCAGGACGAGATGGTCCTTGGCCGTCAGCTTCGCAGTCCAGCCATCCTCAACGACGACGGTCTGGTTCGCTTCGATGATGATGGCGGGTCCCGCGACGCTCTGCCCCGGAGCCATCGCTTCGCGCCGCACGATCGCGGCTTCGTGCCACTGCCCCTTCGAGAACAGGCGCGTGCGTTCGGCAACCGCCGGTTCACCGGCCCGCTCGCCTGCCGCCGCCTCCTCGAACCTGGCGCCCCCGCCAACGGCCTCGACCTCGACCGCCTCGACGACCAAGGCCTTGGTCTCGTCCATGAAGCCGAAGCGCGCCTTATGCGCGACCTGGAAAGCTTCCTGCATCTCGGCCCGGCTGCCGGACGCAATCGCGATCGCCGTATCGGTGCCGGCATAGCGGATATGGGCTCGGATATGGATGGCGATCTCGCCATCTGGCACCCCTTGTCCGATCAATTCGGAACGCGTCTCGGCGCTGAGCCGCTCGGCCACCTCCGCAATCGCAGCCTTGACCTCGGCATCGAGCGGTACGTCGAGTGCGGCCGTCCGCGTCGAGCGGATTTCGGCGAGCCCCATGCCATAGGCCGAGAGCAGGCCGGAGAACGGGTGCAGCAGCACGGTCTTGATGCCGAGCGCATCGGCGACGAGGCAGGCGTGCTGTCCGCCCGCACCGCCAAAGGAGTTCAAGGCATAGCGGGTGATGTCGTAACCGCGCTGAACGGAGATCTTCTTGATCGCCTCCGCCATGTTCGCAACAGCGATCTGGATAAACCCGTCAGCGACCTCTTCGGCGCTGCGGCCGTCGCCGACCTCGGCCGCGAGCTTCGCGAATTTGGCGCGGACCGCGTCCACATCGAGCGGTTGATCATGCTGCTCGCCAAAGATCGCCGGGAAATAGGTCGGGATCAGCTTGCCGACCATGACGTTCGCGTCGGTGACCGCGAGCGGGCCTCCGCGTCGATAGGCGGCCGGCCCCGGATTGGCGCCGGCCGAATCCGGGCCGACGCGGAAGCGCGCACCGTCGAAATGCAGGATCGAGCCGCCACCAGCCGCAACCGTATGGATCAGCATCATCGGCGCGCGCATCCGCACGCCGGCGACCTCGGTCTCGAAAGCGCGCTCATACTCGCCATCGAAATGCGCGACATCGGTGGAGGTGCCACCCATGTCGAAGCCGATCACCTTGTCGAACCCGGCCGAACGCCCGGTCTCGGCCAGGCCGACGACGCCCCCGGCGGGGCCGGACAGGATCGCATCCTTGCCCTGGAACAGCTCTGCCGCGGTGAGGCCACCGGACGACATCATGAACATCAGCCGTGCGCCGGTGCGCCCGATGTCGAGCTCTTCGGAAACCTGCGCGACATAGCGCCCGAGAATCGGCGAGAGATAGGCATCGACCACAGCCGTATCGCCACGCCCGACCAGCTTGATCAGCGGCGAGACCTCGTGGCTGACCGACACCTGCGGAAAGCCGATCTCTCGGGCGATGCGCGCTGCCACCTGCTCATGTTGGGGATAGCGATAGGCGTGCATGAAGGCGATCGCCACGGCGCGGAAACCGGCATCGTACTGTTCCTGCAGGGCCGTGCGGATCGCGGCCTCGTCCGGAGCCCGTTCGACCGCGCCATCGGCCAGCACGCGTTCCGCGATCTCGACCACCGCCTCGTAGAGCTGCTCGGGCTTGATGATCTCCTTGGCGAAGATGTCGGGCCGCGCCTGGTAGCCGATGCGCAGCGCATCGCGGAAACCCTTCGTGGTGACGAGCAGCGTGCGGTCACCTTTGCGCTCGAGCAGGGCGTTCGTCGCAACCGTGGTGCCCATGCGCACCTCGCCGATGCGTCCGGCAGGGATGAGCTCGCCGGCCTTGAGGCCGAGATGGTCGCGAATGCCCTGGACGGCTGCATCGCGATAGGCACCCGGATTCTCCGAGAGCAGCTTCCTGGCGTGAAGCTTGCCTGCCGGATCGCGGCCGATCACGTCGGTGAAGGTGCCGCCGCGGTCGATCCAGAAATCCCAATGGCTCGCCGTCATGACACTCTCCCAGCGTGGCGTGAATTCGTTTCGACAATTCATCGATAAATCGTCGATGAAATATTGACAAGGCGGATTCGGCGGCTACGATCGCAATTGTGACCGGAACATGGCTGAGGGGCCGGGCCGGTCGAGGGAGGATGCGATGACAGGATCGACCCTGGCAATCGGACTCGGCACGCGCCGGCAGTCCCGCGCGGCGGCCCCGCTGCGGCCGACACCTATGGCGTGGGGCGCTCGATGATCCGCACGGCCCTCGACAAGCTCTATCTCTTTGCAGGTTACGCAGCGGGTTTCTTCCTGGTCGCCATCTTCGTCCTGATGATGGGCCTCTCCATCGGGCGTGAGGTCGGCTTCAACATCCCCGCCGGCGATGATTTCGCGTCATGGAGCATGGCAGCACTCGCTTTTCTCGGCCTCGCCCATACCTTCAAATCTGGCGAGATGATCCGGGTCGGCTTGCTGATCGATCGTTTCAAGGGGCGCACGCGCTGGGCCTTCGAGGTCTTCTCGCTCGTGCTTGGTCTCGGCTTCACCGGCTTTTTTGCCTGGCACGCTGTGGTGATGACCTGGCAATCCTATGAGTTCAACGATGTTGCCGGCGGCGTCGTGCCGATGCCGCTCTGGATTCCGCAACTCGGCTTCTCCGGCGGATTGGTCATCCTCTTCATCGCCTTCGTCGATGAGTTCGTTCACGTCGTCCTGCGTGGCAACGAGCCCCGCTATGAGAAGCCGCCCCCGCAAAGCGACGAAGAAGTCGTCGAGCGCGCGATGCAGAGCGGGGTCTGAACCATGGCGATGATCGAGATTTCTGGACTGCTGCTCATCCTGCTGGCCGTCTTCCTCGCCGGCGGCGTCTGGATCGCCATCTCGCTGATGGCCTGCGGCTGGGTCGCGATGCAATTCGTCGGCGGCGGCATCCCCGCCGGCTCGGTGCTCGCGACGACGATCTGGGGCAACAGCGCTTCCTGGACGCTTGCCGCCTTGCCGCTCTTCATCTGGATGGGCGAAATCCTTTACCGTACGAAACTTTCGGAAGAGATGTTCCGCGGCCTCGCCCCGTGGCTCAATTGGCTCCCTGGCCGTCTGATGCATGTCAACGTCCTGGCCTGCGGCATCTTCGGCTCGGTCTCCGGTTCCTCGGCCGCGACCTGCGCCACCGTCGCCAAGATCGCCCTGCCGGAGCTGAAGAAGCGGGGCTATGACGAGACGGTCAGCCTCGGCTCGCTCGCCGGCGCCGGCACGCTGGGCATCCTGATCCCGCCCTCGATCACCATGGTCGTCTATGCCGTCGCGGCCAATGTCTCGATCATCCAGGTCTTCCTCGCCGGCTTCCTGCCGGGCCTGCTCGTGATGGCGCTCTACTCCGGCTACATCATCGTCTGGCACATGCTGAACCCGGACAAGGCGCCGCCGCCGGAGCCGAGCATGCCCCTGCGCGAGAAGCTGCGGGAATCGGCCAATCTCATCCCCTGCATGCTGCTGATTGCGCTCGTCTTCGTCTCGCTGCTGATGGGTTGGGCGACAGCAACCGAATGTGCGGCCTGGGGCGTTCTCGGCTCCTTCGGCGTCGCCTGGTGGTCGGGGTCTCTGACCCGCGAAGCCTTCTGGGCCAGCGTGATGGGCACCACCCGCATCACCTGCATGATTATGCTGATCCTGGCCGGCGCCTCCTTCATGTCGACCTCGATGGCCTATACCGGCATCCCGGCCGCCCTTGCGGAATGGGTCGACAGCCTGCATCTCTCGCCCTACGCGCTGATCGCAGCGTTGACGGTGATGTACATCGTGCTTGGCGCGGCGCTCGATGGCATCTCGATGATCGTCCTGACCACGGCCATCGTCATTCCGATGATCAAGCAGGCTGGCTTCGACCTGGTCTGGTTCGGCATCTTCCTCGTGCTCATCGTCGAGATGGCCGAGGTCTCGCCTCCGGTCGGCTTCAACCTCTTCGTGCTGCAGACCATGTCGGGCAAGGATTCCAATACGGTGGCGCTCGCCGCCCTACCCTTCTTTTTTCTACTGGTCGTGGCGGTCGCGATCATTACGATCTTCCCGCAAATCGTGATGATCCTGCCGCAACTGGCCTTTCCGGGATGATGCAGCGTCAACAACAAGGGAACGGAGACACCATCATGAAACGAAGCGACTTCATTAAGGGCTTTCTTGCGGCCGGTGTCGCAGCCGGCGCTCTGGCGCTCTGCGCGACAGCGGTCTCGGCACAGACCAAATGGAACCTCCCGAACGCCTACCCGACAGACAACCCGCACACGGAAAACCTCGTCGCCTTCGCCAAGGATGTCGAGGCGGCGACCGGCGGCAAGCTGACGATCACGGTCCATGCCAATGCCGCGCTGTTCAAGGCGCCCGAGATCAAGCGCGCCGTGCAGACCGGCCAGGCCCAGATGGGCGAAGTACTGATGTCGATCCACGAGAACGAAGATCCGATCTTCGGCATCGACGTCGTACCGTTCCTGGCGACCAGTTTCCCGGAATCGAAAAAGCTCTACGCGGCCTCGAAGCCGGCGATCGAGAAGAAGCTCGCGAGCCAGGGCATCAAGCTGCTCTTCATGGTCCCCTGGGCGCCGCAGGGCGTCTACGCCAAGAAGGACCTGAACTCGACGGACGACATGAAGGGGCTGAAATGGCGCTCCTACAACGTCGGTACGGCCCGCCTTGGCGAAATGCTCGGTATGCAGTCGGTGACGATCCAGGCGGCGGAACTGCCGCAGGCGCTCGCCACCGGCGTGGTCAACTCCTTCATGTCGTCTGGCGGCACGGGCTTCGACTCCAAGGTCTGGGAATCGCTGACGCATTTCTATGATGTGCAGGCCTGGATCCCGAAGGATGCGACCTTCGTCAACAAGGCAGCCTTCGACGCCCTCGACAAGCCGACGCAGGATGCGCTGCTCAAATCGGCTGCCGCAGCCGAGGAGCGCGGCTGGAAGGCCTGGGAGGCCAAGACCGGCTGGTATCTTGACCAGCTCAAGTCCAAGGGCATGAAGGTGCAGGCGCCGAGCACGGAACTCGCCGCAGGCTTCAAGAAGGCCGGCGAAACCCTGACCTCCGACTGGCTGAAGAAGGCCGGCGCCGACGGCCAGGCCGTGATCGACGCCTACAAGAAGATGTAAGCCCGACCGGCCCGATCCCTCACGAACGGCCGCTTCGTGCGGCCGTTCGCACGTCCGGCGCCACGACGGCTGCCTTGCATGAGAGCGCCAGAGACGATGTCCACATCGGCACCCCCGCCCCCGAAACCACCGGCTGAGCTGGCCGACGCGCTGCTCGGCCCGATCGTCTCGTCCGGCCACCTGGCCTCGGGCGCGATGCCGGCGCTCTCCGAGTTCGAGTTCGCGCTCAGCATGACGGTGCACGCCTTCCAGCGCTGGATGCTCCGCGCCATGACCTCGGCCGGCATTCCGGATCTCACGCCGGTGGATGTGCTGGTGCTGCACAACGTCAACCACCGCGGCAAGCCGAAGCGCCTCGCCGATATCTGCCTCGTCCTCAATATCGAGGACACCTATGTCGTGAACTACGCACTCAAGAAGCTCGAGCGGCTCAAGCTGATCAAGAGCGGGCGCAAGGGCAAGGAAAAGACCGTCGCAATCACCCCGGCGGGCGAGGATGCCTGCCGGCGCTACGCCCAGATCCGCGAGCAGCTCCTGGTCAAATCAGTGCTGGCGCTCGGCATGGATCCGGTGCGCCTCTCGGAGATCGCAGCGACCATGCGCTCGCTGTCAGGCCAGTACGACCAGGCCGCGCGGGCCGCGGCCAGCTTGTAGGCGCGTGCCGAGCCTCATGTCGGATTTCGTCGGGGGAAATAGCCGCGAACGCCCCTGGAATGGTGGAGATCATCGCCAGGCAGCAGCCTGCTACGCCGTCACGCAGCCACTTGTGCCGCGGTAGGTCTGAAGGCTTTGAAGAGAGTGCCGCCAATGGCGCGCGCCGCCGCCAGATGCTTGGCCGGATCATCCTGCCCCGAACCAAGCAGGAGCTCGGACGTCACGACAGGGGCGCCGCAATAATCGAAGATTCCGTCGTCGATCTGGGTCTTCATCGCGCCGAAATAGCCGTGTCGGGCATAGGTTCGCAGGCTGGCGCCACCGATGGCGACCAGATGGACCGGGAGATGGCCGAGCTTCTTTACCATCGGTGTATCCGGGCCTTCGTCATAGGCCCATCCATTGGCGAAGACGCGATCGATCCAGCCCTTGAGAAGCGCCGGCATCGACCACCAATAGACGGGATAGATCAGGACAAGGGCATCGGCGCGATCGATCCGCACCTGCTCGGCGATAATGTCGGCCGGCGGCTGCGCCTCGCGACGGTGAACTGCGAGATCGGCCTCGGTGAAGCGTGGGTCGAAACCTTCGACCGCGAGATCGGCGATTTCGAAGGAATTGCCCGGCCCGGACAGGGACACTCCCTCCCCGACATGCGCAGCGACGCCATGACTGAGCGACGCACGATCAGGATGGGCGACGACAATGAGCGCGTGCATTTCAAGAACTCCGGCTGAGTGATTGCGGGGGGAACCCGAGTGATATATACTTTTAGTAAGTTACTTTTGGTATATAAACATGTCAAGTGCCGGACCGAACGATCACCCACCAGCTCTGCCGCCGCGTCGCCGCCTGGCGAGGGAAGACCGCTATCGCCAGCTTCTGGATGTCGCGTGGCGGCTGATCCGGGAGGAGGGAACGGAGGCACTGACGCTGGGGCGGCTAGCCGAGCGGTCAGGGGTGACAAAACCCGTCGTCTACGACCATTTCGGCACACGCAGCGGGCTGCTGGCAGCGCTTTACCAGGAGTTCGACGCGCGCCAGACAGCACTCATGGATGCCGCGCTCGACGCGAGCGAACCGACCTTGGCAGGCAGGGCAGCGGTCATCGCGTCATCCTATGTCGACTGCGTGCTCCTCCAGGGCCGTGAGATCCCTGGTGTGATCGCGGCGCTTGCCGGCGCGCCCGAGCTCGCAAAGCTCAAGCGCGATTACGAAGCGATCTTCATGGGGAAGTGCCGAGCCGCGCTCGCGCCCTTCGCCGGCTCCGGTACGATTGCTCCAGCGGGCCTCTGGGCGCTGCTCGGTTCAGCCGAGGCCCTGTCTTCTGCCGCCGCGGCGGGAGACATCACGGCCGCGCAGGCTCAGAACGAGCTCTTCGAGACGATCGTCGCAATGGTTGCCAGAAGCGCGCGCGGCGGTTCTCCTTCGGGCGCCGGAGGCATGTGAAACCGCGCTACGACGGACCGCCGCGTCTCAGAAACTGAGCCTGACCTGGAGCTGGCCGCCAAGACGGTTGGGGGCGCCGGATAGGCTGAGATAGCCGGCAACCGGCAGTCCGTCGATCTGACCGGCCATCGTCGAGCCGCAGGCCGAACGCGCTTTGCGACGAGTACGGTCGCTGGACCTCGATCAAGCTCGCAATGTACGCCGACACACACCGCGAAGCGGATCGGGCGCGGCCAGCGTCCTTGCCGGGCGCGGGCCGCGCCGCCTCGAGAGCGGCCCGCGCCCGGCACGCCGGCGGCATGAGGCCCCCGCCCTACTCCGGCAGGCTCGCAAAGAGTGCGGCGTACTCACTCTCGAGCTTCGCCTGCCGGGACCAGAAGCCACGCGGCGTCTGCCCCGCAAGCTGGTCCTCGAGCAGGCCGAGATGCATGTGCCAGCCGCCGGAGACATTCGTCATCGCAGCCTTGTCGGCGAGCTTGCGATGGGTCAGCACCAGCAGCACCTTGCCATCCCTTGGACTGAGCTCGAAGGTGACCTCCGAGAGGGGATTGCCGTCCCCGTCCCAGGTGAAGGCAAGCGCATGTGGCGGCTCGCAGCGGGTGATCGTCCCGGTCGCGAGAAATCCCTTGTCATTCACCTCGCGATAGCGCTCGGGCGGCGGCTCATCGGTGATCTCCGAATGCTTGAACAGAAGCTTCGTCTCACCGCCGACGCGCAGGTCGAAATCACCAGAGGCCAACCAGGTGCCGCGCTTGCCGGACTCCGCCAGATAGGCCCAGACGCGTTCGACCGGCCCCGGCAGGAGCCGCTCGAACCGCACCGCGCCACTTTCAAGAACAGTGCCATACTCACTCATCCGTCTCTCCCTCATGACTGTCGGCTTGCGCCAGTTTCTGCCCCAATATGTCGAGTCGCGAGCCCCAGAAGCCGCGGACCTTCTTGACCCACAGATCGAATGCATCGAGCCCGTCAGGATCGAGCCGGTAGATGCGGCGCTGGCCGCTGACTTCGACCCTGACGAGGCCAGCCTCCTTCAGCACCTTCAGATGCTGGGAGATCGCCGGTGCGCTGATGCTGAACCGCGCTGTGATCTCACCGGCCGCCAGGGCACCTTCACCGAGCATCTCGATGATGCGGCGGCGCGTCGGGTCGGCGAGAGCGATGAAGCGGTCCATGCATCGTTAATTAGCTAACCGCTTAATTAAGTCAATAATTAAATTAATGCCCCCTCTGCCCTGGGCGCACAACCCCTGCGCGTGGCACCACTTGCCTCGCGGAGCGCGAAAGGCGACAGGAAACGCCCACACGATAGGCATTCCTGCAGACCACCATGCCCACCAAAAACGCCACCTTGACCGGCATCACCATGATGCTGCTCGGCATCCTGCTGTTCTCCGTGAATGACGTGCTGGGGAAATGGCTGGTCGCAACCTATACGGTCGGCCAGGTGGTGCTGCTGCGCAGCGTCGCGGCGCTGATCGTGATCGCCCCGTTCGTGGTGAAGCAGGGCATTGGTCGCACATTGCGCCCGGAGCGGCCGTGGCTGCAGGTGCTGCGCGTGACGCTTGGCTCCTGCGAAGTCGCGCTGTTTTACTGGGCGGTATCCTACCTGCCTTTGGCCGACACCATGACACTCTGGCTCGCCGCTCCAGTCTGGGCGGTGATCCTGGCTGCGCTGCTGCTCGGAGAACGCGTCGATGCCGGGCGCTGGCTCGCCGTCGTCGTCGGCTTCATCGGTGTCGCCGTTGCATTGAACCCGTCCGGCCAGAGCCTGACCCTTCCGGCCATCATCGCGCTCGTCGGCAGCGTCTCCTTCGCGGCCATGATGATCATGGGCCGCCAATTGCGCGGCACGCCGGATGTGACGCTCGTGGCCTGGCAAACGCTGGGCGCCTTTGTCATGGGGCTGATCCTGCTGCCCTTCGGCTGGACGACGCCGAGCCTCGCCCATATCGGGCTGCTCGGCTTGCTCGGTATCGTCGCCATGGCCGCACATCTCTGCGTCACACGCTCGCTCAAGCTGGCGGAGGCCTCTGTCGTCGTGCCCTACCAGTATACGCTGATCGTCTGGGCCCTGATCTTCGGCTGGTTCATCTTTGGCGACTGGCCGTCGCTCTCGATGCTGATCGGCTCGGGCCTCATCGTGGTTGCCGGCCTCGCCCTGATGGTGCTCGAACGGCGGGCGGGAAAGACCACTGAGATGCTCGACCCGCCCTGAGGCGCGCCGCGCTCCCGCTGACGAGGCAGGCCCGGACATTCTCATGCATTCGCCTCGCCCTCCCCGCGCGGGCTCTGCAGTCGACGCCTGGCGGCGGCCATGCCACACCAAGAGCTCATCTCAATAAGGCCGAGCCGCTAGACGAGACGAGGCCAGCCCCACGAGGACGCCCATGGCCCTGATCACCTATCTCACCACGACCCGTTTCGGCTTCGGCGAGGTCGCCGGCATCGATGCCGATCTCACCGCGCTGGGCATGCGCAAGCCACTGATCATTGCGGACAAGGGCGTCGTCGCTGTCGGTCTCGTCGGCACGGTTCAGGCGCATTCTCCAGCCTTGCAGGCCGCCCCGATCTTCGATGCCACGCCGACCAACCCGACAGAAGAGGCCGTGCTCGCAGCACTGGCGCTGTATCGCGAAAACGGATGCGACGGGCTTGTCGCCATTGGCGGCGGCTCGCCAATCGATCTCGCCAAGGGCGTGGCGCTGCTCGCAGGTCATGATGGACCACTCGAAACCTATGCGGCGATCCTCGGCGGCATTCCGAAAGTGACCGCAGCCGTCGCGCCGGTGATCGCGATCCCCACCACCTCGGGCACCGGCAGCGAGGTAGGGCGCGCCGCGCTGATCACCCTGAAGGATGGGCGCAAGCTCGGCTTCATCTCGCCACATCTGATTCCAAGGCTCGCGATCTGCGACCCCGAGCTCACGCTCGCCCTGCCTGCCTGGCTTACCGCCGCAACCGGCATGGATGCGATCACCCATTGCATCGAGACCTATCTCAGCCCGCGCGAGAACCCGCCCGCCGAGGCGATCGCACTCGACGGGCTGAAGCGCGCAGTCGCACATATCGAGCGGGCCGTGACCGATGGATCCGATCGCGAAGCCCGCAAGGAGATGATGATGGCGGCCCTTCAGGGCGGCCTGACCTTCCAGAAGGGCCTCGGCGCGGTGCATGCTCTCTCCCACCCGCTTGGTGGCCTCAAGGATATCTCGCTTCACCACGGCACGCTGAACGCCGTGTTGCTGCCGGCGGTGCTGCGCTTCAACGAGCCGGAATGCGGCCTGAAATACGTGGAGATCCGCCGCGCGCTCGATCTCGCTCCCGACACCGACCTCGCCAACTGGATCGCCGACCTGAGCCAGCGCCTCGGCATGCCGGCCTCCCTCACGCGAATGGGCGTCCCGCGCAGTGTCGTCCCGGCCATAGCCGAAGCTGCGGTGAAGGATCACTCTACCGCAAGCAACCCGCGCGCGGCGGCTGCCGCCGATTATGTCGCGATGCTGGAGGCCTCCTTCTGAGCAGCAACGCGCTCTACGCAGCCGGATCGAAAATGACACAGTCTCGGTCCGGTTGCCCTCCACTGGCGCCAATCACCTTGACCCTCCCCCGTCCGAACGTCATCGTGCGGCATCAGATTCACCCAGCCTGCACGAGGCTTGCCCCTATGCGCCGCGCCCTGCTGAAAACCACCCTCGTCACAGCGACTTGCCTTGCTGCGACCATCAGCGTCGAGGCCACGAGCCGCCGCTATGTCGACCCGGCGGATCGGGCCGAGGCACGCATCATTCCGATGTATGGCAACCTGCCGGCCTGCGAGGATCCCGCCGTCCTCAGCGAGATCACAAGCTGGTTCAATTCGCGAGAGGCCAAATTCTGGGGGCCGCTGCAGGCGGTCGCCTATGATCGCATCCGACCCATCCGCTTCCGACCCTGGGGCGACGATTTCATCCCGCGCCGCTTCTGCACGGGGCGGATCGCGTTGAATGACGGCTCGCTGCACCGCATCGACTACTCCGTGCGCGAGAATCTCGGCCTGTTCGGCTTGACCTGGAACGTCAACTGGTGCGTCAACGGCCTCGATCGAGGTCTTTCCTACGCGCCCAATTGCCAGATGGCCCGGCCCGGCCCCGAAAAGTAACCTCCGGCTGTGAGACTGCCGCGCGCCTGGTTGTCGATGCTGACGCTGTTTGGCCTTATGGCCCCAGACGCGCAAGCGCAGGGGCAATATGGCCGCGGCGGCGTTCCCGGTGATTTCGACTTCTACGTTCTCGCCCTGTCATGGTCGCCGGGCTTCTGCGAACTGGACGGTGGACGCGGGCGCGCCCGCGAGCAATGCGAGAGCGGCGCCAATCTCGGCTTCGTCGTGCATGGCCTCTGGCCGCAGAACGAGCGCGGCTACCCCACCGATTGCGGACCGGCCGGCCGCACGCCGTCTCGCATCGCCCTCGACCAGGCCGACGGCCTGTTCCCGTCCGAGGGGCTCGCCCGGTATGAATGGCGCAAGCACGGCACCTGTTCGGGCTCGAGCCCGAACGACTATTTTTCGGATGTCCGGCGCGCCCGCCAGAAGGTCGCGATTCCTCCGCCGCTGCAGAAGGCGGATCGCGATCAGAACTGGAGCGCGATCGATCTCGAGCGCGCCTTCGCCGCTGCTAATCCGGGCCTGCGCAGCGACATGATGTCGATCGCCTGCAAACGCGGCGTGCTGCAGGAGGTCCGGATCTGCTTCAGCAAGGACCTGCGCAATTTCCGCACCTGCCAGGAGGTCGACCGCTCCGGCTGCCGCACGCGCGACATCACCGTGAAGGCTCAACGCTGACAGAGCGCTGCGAGGCGGCTAAGACCGCTTCATGAATTATCATCACAGCTTCCACGCCGGAAATTTCGCCGACATCCTCAAGCATGTCGTGCTGATGCGCATCCTGACCCATCTCGGCGCCAAGGATACGCCCTATCGCGTCATCGACACCCATGCCGGTGCCGGCCGTTACGATCTCGGCTCCGAGGAAGCGCTGCGCACGCATGAATGGAAGGACGGCGTGGCTCGGCTCGACCAGTCGCCGCTCGCCTCCAGCGTGGAGGCGTTGCTGGCACCATGGCGCGAAGCTGTCGCGGTCGCACGGGAAAGCCATGGCGCCGGCAACTATCCCGGCTCGCCCTGGCTCTGCCGACACGCCATGCGGGCGGAGGACCGGCTTATCGCCGCCGAACTGCATCCAACCACTTACAAGAAGCTCGCCGCGACGCTCGGTCGCGATTCGCGCTGCAAGGCGCTGGCGATGGACGGCTGGACGGCGCTGCGCGCCAATGTCCCGCCGAAGGAACGACGCGGACTCGTGCTGATCGACCCGCCCTTCGAGGAGAAGGACGAATTCACGACGATGGCGGCCGAGTTTATCGCCGCGCACCGCAAATGGCCGACCGGCATTTACGCGCTCTGGTACCCGGTCAAGGAGCGCCGGGCCGCCGACGGCCTCGTGAATGCGATCGAGGATGCCGGCATCGGTCGCCTGCTCAGGCTCGAGATCGATGTCGACCGCCCCGAAGCCGCGGGAGGTCTCGGGGCCACCGGTCTGCTTGTGGTTAATCCGCCCTGGAAACTGGCGGAGGAAGCTCTCCTCCTGTTGCCGTCATTGTGCGAACGCCTCGCGCAAGGCCCCCGGCCGCGCTACCGTTGCGAGCCGATCCGCCCGGACGGCTGACATCTCCAGAACTGACCGGAATATGACCGATGCTGACCTTGCGCACCTCCCCAGCCTCCCCCTTCGGCCGCAAGGTCAAAATTGCCGCCCATGAGCTCGATCTCCTGGGCCGCATCGAGATCGTCGCGGCGGATACCACCGATCCCAAGGACACGTTGCGCGCCCAGAACCCGCTCGGCAAGATTCCGGCGCTGGTGCTCGAGGACGGCTCGGCACTGTTCGATTCCCGCGTCATCGCCGAGTATCTCGACCATCTCGCCGGTGGCGGCCTGATTCCGTCAGGCGAAGCGCGCTTTGCGCAGTTGCGCCTGCAAGCGCTGGCAGACGGCATCTGTGATGCGGCCCTGCTTCAGGTCTATGAAGGCCGGTTCAGGACGCCCGAGATGCGTAATGCCGCCTGGGTCGAGAATCAGGCCGGCAAGGTCGCGCGGGCGCTCGCTACACTTGAGGCAGCGCCGCCAGCCTGGTCTGGCAAACCCCGCATCGGTGAAATCGCACTGGCCTGCGCGTTGGGCTATCTCGATCTGCGTTTCGACGGAACGTGGCGGGCAGCTCACCCCAAGCTGGTCGCCTGGCTCGACGATTTCGCGGCGAAGGTGCCCTCCTTCGAAACCACCCGATTCAAGGGCTGACCGGCTCCGAGCTAAAGCATCGGCCCGAAAGGTGGATTGCGGTTTTCAGGAAAGCCGATGCAAAGACAAAGGGTTAGATCATCGGACTGGATACGATATCCGGTCCGATGATCTTGTCTCGCACAACAAAAAACCCGGTGGCCGAAGCCACCGGGTTCATTCTGAGCCCCGTGAGGGGATCGGACTAGAACTTGTAGTTCAGGCCAGCGCGGACGACCGAGAACTTGGTCTCGACGTTCGAGGTGAAGGTGCCGCCGGGAACGTTGAACGACTCCTTGTCGAGGTCGACGTAGAGATACTCGAGCTTCGCCGTCAGGTTGTTGGTGAAGGCGTACTCAAGACCAGCACCGACGGTCCAGCCGTACTGGGTGTTGTCGTTGCTGCCAGCGAACACGCCGTTGGAGACCTTGTTCTTCACGCTGCCGTAAGCGAAACCGCCGGTGACATACGGCAGGAACCGGTCGAAGGAGTAACCGACGCGGCCACGAACGGTGCCGAACCAGTTGACCTCGGTCGAGGCGCGGAGGTTGTTAGCCAGGTTGACGGACGTCGACTTCAGGTCAGCGCCCTGGAAATCGGCTTCAGCGCCGAGGACCCACTGGCCGATCTGGTAGTTGTAGCCGATCTGGCCACCACCGGTGAAGCCATCGGGATCGCTGAAGTTGCCGAGGTTGTTGGTGAAAGCGCCCGTGGTCGAGTCGATCTGACCCCAAGCATAGCCAGCGTTGACGCCGACGTAGAAGCCGGTCCAGGTAAACACTGGCGGCAGATAGATCGGGGCGGCAACCGGGCCCTTGCGGGACGGCAGGTCGGCAGCGGAGGCGGCGCCGGCAACGACGAGGCCGAGGGCCGCGACGCTCGTAAGCAGGTACTTCTTCATTTTAGACTCCTTTAGTCGTCGCTGGTGCCGGCGTGGCCCGGCGGTGATGTCGATGACGCCTTTATAGCCCGCGCCGGCGTCGATGTCTGTTGCGGCTAAAGCACAGGTACATTGCAGACCGCGGCAGAAATGCGGCACGAATGGGGATGACTAAGACCAATTGTTCAACACGCGTTAATTATTATTAAGCCACTGTGAATGGTAAACCGAATACTAACAACGCGTTGACCATATAGTGGAAGCAAGCAGGGAACGCGCGACATATCCTAAGGTTCCAGACAAAATGCGGCCACAATCTGTCCCGGTCCTTCGCTTGCTCGTTCCGGGCTCGCGTGCTTAAGCCTTGCAGCACACTCCACGGAATGGACCAGGCCGGTGCCGCCGCTTTCTATATTCATTATTGCTCGGGATGAAGCCGACAGAATCGGCCGCACCATCGCCGCCGTGCGAGAGCTGAGCGATGACATCGTCGTGATCGATTCAGGCTCGACCGATGGCACGCAGACAATCGCCGAGCAATGCGGCGCCCGCGTGATCTTCAATCCGTGGCCGGGTTACGGGCAGCAAAAGCGCTTCGGAGAAGACCAGTGCCGCTATAACTGGCTCCTCAACCTGGATGCCGACGAAGTCGTGCCCAGGGAGATGGCCGTCGAGATTGCAGCGCTCTTCGCTCATGGCGATCCGCCCGCGGATGCCTACAGGACGCGCATCGCCGAGATATTCCCTGGCGAGCGCGCGCCGCATCGTTTCACCTACGCCTTGTCGCCGGTTCGGCTCTACCGAAAGGACAAGGGACGCTACTCGCCTTCGCCGGTTCACGACCGTGTCGATCTCTCTTCGGATGCCCGCATCGGCAGGCTGAAGGGCACGGTTCATCATTACTCCGTGCGTTCTCTCGGCGAGCAGATKGCGAAATTGAATAACTACAGCGACGCACAGGCCGACGATCTCGACAAGCGCGGCGAGACCCTTTCGGTCTTCCGGCTGGTCGCCGAGTTCCCGGCCAATTTCGTCAAGGCCTATATTGGCCGGCGTCACGCCCTGCGCGGCGTCTATGGCTTCATGACCGCGATGAACTACGCTTTCTACCGCTATTTGCGCGCAGCCAAACATTGGGAACGGCGCCTCAAGCGTCACTCCGATAAAGATGCACGCAATGGCTGAGGTTGCGCTCGTCACCGGTGGAGCACGCCGGATTGGACGCGCCATCGTCGAGCACCTTGCGGATGCGGGCTACGCGGTTGCGATCCACTACCGCACATCGCACGTCGAGGCCGAAGCGCTCGCAGCGGACGTGCGCGGTCGGGGCGGCAAGGCAATCACCGTCGCTGCCGACCTGGCCGATCCCGCGTCGGTCGACACCATCATTCCGGCCGCCGAAGCAGCGCTTGGGCCGGTGACCCTGCTGGTCAACAGCGCCTCCAGCTTTCTGGTCGATGACATCCGCACGATCGACGTGCCGACCTGGAACCGGCAGTTCTCGACCAATCTGCGCGCGCCCTCTGTGCTCTCCGGCGCGATGGCCAATCATCTTCCCGCGGATCGAGAAGGCTGCATCGTCAACATTATCGATCAGCGGGTCTGGAAGCCGACCCCGGAGTATTACTCCTATACCTTGACCAAATCGGCGCTTCTCACGGCAACGACCACGATGGCGCAGGCGCTTGCGCCGCGGATTCGCGTGAACGCCGTCGGGCCAGGGCCGACCTTTCCGAATCCGCAGGACGGCGAGGCCTTGCTCGCGCGCGAGGCCGCGGGATCGCTGCTGCAAAGGAAGGTCGACGCGGCGGATATCGCCGGGGCGGTGCTCTATCTCGCCCGCGCCCGATCGGTCACCGGGCAAATGATCGCCGTCGACAACGGCCAGCACCTGGCCTGGCGAACCCCTGATATCGTGACCTGACGCCCCACCCCACGTCATCTGCAAGACGTTGAGCCGACAGGCAGCCGGGCTCGTCAATCACGCAAGATGGCGACGCCGGGCGAGGCGCGCGACGTCGCCACTGTAACGCTCAGGCTGCGGCCTTGTTCTTGATCGCGCCGATGATAGCGGTCAGGATAGCTCCGCCAGCGCCGCCAGCGATCAGGTTCGACAGGATACCGCCGACACTGAGATTGCCGCCCGCCGCCGCCGCCGTGATGGCTGGCAACACGATGGGTACCAACTGGCCAAGAACGCCGCCGCCGACCAGACCGGCGATGGTGTTTCCGAGAGTTCCGAGATCGAAGCTGGACGAGGCTTTACCCGCAGCATTGCCACCCAGCGCGCCTGCGACGAGGTTGATCAGAAGCTGTTCCATGAGACCCCCAAAGCCATGATGCATGGCCTTGGGAGGATGACTCCGCCCGTTTCTCGAAGCAACCTGAGATTGAACCGGCCGAAAGCCGGCCTATTTCGGTCGCGTCAACGTGATCGCCGAGATCAGCCGGCCGTAATCCGGCTCCTGCCGATGCGTCGTGCGGCGATAGCTGAAGAAGCGCTGTTCATCGCCATAGGTGCACAGGCCGAGGTCGATGAAGCGGCCGATGCCGGCCTCCTGTGCCTTGAAAGCGATGAAGGCAGGCAAATCGAACATGGCGCGCGCAGGATGCTCCGAGGCGTGGAAGAAGCGCGCATAGGTCGCATTCTCCGACTTGAAGCGCTCGATGAATTCCGGCCCAACCTCATAAGCCTTGGCGCTGATCGTTGGCCCAAGCACCGCCAGGATGCGTTCGCGACGCGCGCCGAGCTTTTCCATCGCGGTCACAGTCGCGCCGACAATCCCCGTGAATGCCCCCTTCCAGCCGGAATGGGCGGCGCCGATGACGCCCGCCTCGCTATCGGCGAAGAGGATGGGTCCACAATCAGCGGTGGAAACGCCGAGCGCCACGCCGTGAGCCGTGGTCACCATGGCATCGGCCTTCGGCTTCTCCCCGAGCCACGGGCCGGTGACGAGTGCGGCATCCGCGGAATGGACCTGGTGCACACCGACAAGATGCGTGGGCTCGACCTCGAGGTGAGCCGCCATCCGCGCCCGGTTCTCGGTAACATGCGCCTTGTCGTCGTCCGAGCCGAGCCCGCCATTGAGCGAGGCGTAGATGCCCGAGGATACACCGCCCTCGCGGGTGAAGAAGGCATGCGCAATGCCGTGTTCGGCGGAAAGATCGGGCGAAGTGATGAACATGGCGGGTTCCGGCTCAGGCGTCAGCCCTGCTCTGGCATCTGATGAAGGTCAAATCCGGGCAGCAGCGGCAGTCGTGAATCCGATAATGCCAGAACCTTGAACAATTCACCCATCTCGGTCGCGCCAATGGCGGTGAGCCGTGCGAAAGCCGCCTGGATCGCCTCCGCCTGCTCCGGCCGTGCTCTGCCGCAGAGCGCCTGCGCACGTTCCGCCAGCCCGAGCGCCAGCAGGAAATCGCGCTGCGTCGCCGGTCCATGCGCCGCAGCCCCGGCCCGCCACGCAGCCTGCGCCATCCGTTCGAAATCGACATGAACCGTGAGGTCGGCCTCACCGGTATCGGCAAGCGGATCAACCATTCGATGCCGATGGACCGCCTGAAGCGTATCTCCGAAGCCTGAACGCCCGGAACCGTAGTCGATGAACAGCGCAGCGCCGCCTTGCTCGGCGAGATGGCCGCCCACCGTCGTCACGACATCAAGCGCTGCGGTCGGCTGTTCGAAGATGCTTCCCTCAGGGGCGGCAATCCCAAGTGCAGGCTCCGGCGCATGGGCGAGCCCGAATGCCAGCTGGCTTGCGGCATTGATTCCGACCAGACGTTCGCGCCAGCCATCTCCGACGCGCACGAATTGATCGAGCGGCAGCGCGTCGAGGAACTCGTTGGCGAGGAGGATCGTCGGCCCCTCCAGCGCAGTCCCGATGCTGTCGTGCCAGACCGGCTCGGTCGCGGAGGCCAAGGTCCGAGCCTGGGCTTGCCGCAGCACGGGGCTCATCTCGACGAGATGCACGGAAACCGCCTCGCGGAAACCCGGAACGATCCGCGCGGCCCGCAGCACATCGGCCATCAACGTGCCACGCCCCGGTCCAAGCTCGACGAGGCGCAAGCTTGCAGGCTCGCCCATCATCCGCCAGACCGCACCAGCCCACAGCCCGATCAGTTCCCCGAACATCTGGCTGATCTCGGGCGCCGTCGTGAAGTCTCCCTCGGCACCGAAAGGGTCGCGGGTCATGTAGTAGCCGTGACGGGGATGGCCGAGGCAGAGCGCCATATAGCGCGAGACGCTGAGCGGGCCCTCGTCCTGGATCAGGCGGATGATCTCCGCCTTGAGCGCATTCACGCGCTAGCCCGTCTGGCGCGCAGCGCCAGATAGAGCCCGGCGAAGAAGAGCGGCACGGACAACAGCATGCCCATGGTGATGCCCCCGCTCAGCGCATCGACACTTCCGCCGAACAGGAAGCCGAGCTGCGGATCGGGCTCGCGGAAAAACTCGCAGACGATGCGCGCGACCGCATAACCCATGCCGAAGACACCCGCGACGAGGCCGGGTCGCTTGAAGCCGCCAGCCCGAACGACGAGCGCGAGCAGGATGAAGAGCAGGATCCCCTCCCCCAGCGCCTCATAGAGCTGGCTCGGATGGCGCGGCAACGGCCCGGCATTGGGAAAGACCATGGCGAAGGGCAATCCCGGTGCCGGCCGGCCCCAGAGCTCGGCATTGATGAAATTGGCGATGCGCCCGAGGAAAAGCCCGATCGGAACGACGGCGGCGGCGAGATCGAAGACGCTCAGCGCCGGGTGCCCGCGCCGGCGCGCAAACAGGAACAGCGCCGTCGCCGCCCCCAGCAACCCACCATGGAAGGACATGCCGCCCTGCCAGATCGCGATGATATCCTGCGGCCGGGCGAGATAGCGCTCAAGGTCGTAGAACAGCACGAAGCCGATGCGCCCGCCGAGCACCACGCCGAGCGCCACCCAGAGCAGCATGTCGTCGAGCTCTTCTGCCGCGGGGTGCTTCGAGCTCCCCCAGAGCGCAGGAGACGAGACCAGCCGGCGTGCATACCACCAGCCGCCGATCAGCCCCACGACATAGGCGAGGCCATACCATTTGACCGACAGCGGTCCGAGTTGCAGCGCGACCGGGTCGATCACCGGGAAGGGGATGGCGAATACGGGCATGGGCAAAGGTCCGGTGGCGGAAGTCGCAGTCTCGCTCAGGCGGTTGCGCACCGCCCATCACGCGTCATCCCGGGCGACCCAAGGGACGCTCGGGAGGACTGCGCGAAGGAAAACCTGCCGCGACATGGCCGGCTGGAGGCGAAGTGGTCAAGCAAAAAGGGCGCCGGTATGCACCCCGCCTGCCCTGCTCAGACCTTGATGATGAGCTTGCCGAAATTCTTCCCGTCGAGCAGGCCGATGAACGCCTCAGGCGCCTGGGCGAGGCCCTCCACGATGTCCTCCTTGTATTTCAAGGCGCCTCCGGCGATCCAGCCGGACGCCTCCCGTTCGAAGGCCGGGCGCTGCGCGACGAACTCACGCTGGATGAAACCACGGATCGTCAGACTCTTGGTCAGGACCTGGCGCATGACGATGGGCAGCCGGTCCGGGCCCTCGAAATCGCCCGTGCTGTTATACTGCGCAATCAGCCCGCAGACAGGAATCCGGGCAAAGCCGTTCAGCAGCGGAAACACCGCATCCCAGACCTTGCCGCCGACATTCTCGAAATAGACGTCGATGCCATTCGGACAGGCCGCCGCCAGTTGGTCGGCGAAATCGGGAGCGCTGTGATCGACGACGGCATCGAATCCGAAGGTCTCGCGGATGAAGGCGCATTTCGTCTCGCCACCCGCGATCCCGACGGCGCGCGCGCCCTTGATCCGCGCGATCTGCCCCACCGCCGATCCCACAGGCCCGCTGGCGGCTGCCACGACCACGGTCTCCCCCGCCTTGGGTTGGCCGATCGTCAACAGGCCGGCATAAGCGGTGAAGCCTGGCATCCCGAGCACGCCCAGCGCGGTCGTGATTGGCGCGGCGGCCGGATCGATCTTGCGCAGATGGGCCCCGTCGGCCACCGCGTAGGACTGCCAGCCGGAATGTGAAAGCACGATATCGCCTGGCCTGAAGTCGGGGTGGCGGCTCTCCAGAACCTCCGCAACGGTGCCGCCTTCCATCACCTGACCGATCGCCACCGGAGCGGAATAGGATTTCTCATCGCTCATGCGCCCCCGCATATAGGGGTCGAGCGAGAGATAGAGGATGCGCAGAACCACCTGGCCGTCGGAAGCCTCCGGAACCGCAGCGTGCTCGAGCCTGAAATCGCTGGGGCGGGGCCGGCCGACCGGGCGAGCGGCCAGAACGATCCTGAGATTATCCTGTTGGGGCATGGGGTTTCGTCCTCCCTCGAGCGCGTCGTTTGGATTGGTCAATTCATATGGGAGCAACGTTGCTCCGGGAGCACCACCTCACCCGTGCATTTTGCCACAGGGCGGAGCACGCTCCTGACATGACGAAACGCCTCGGGCATCTTACATCGGGCTCATGAATCGCCAGCGCACCGACGACCTGCCGGAAGACGAGATCGAGGACGAGGAGGACAGCCTCCCGCTCCCCGACGCAACCGTCGATGCCGGCGAGACAGCCCCCTCCGAACTGAAGCACGGCATCGAGGTCATCGCCGGGTTCGCCAAGCACCTGCCGAACAAGCCCGGCGTCTACCGTATGTTCGATCGGGCCGGCGAGGTGCTCTATGTCGGCAAGGCCAAGAGTCTGAAGAATCGCGTCACGGCCTATGCGCGCGGGCTTGCCCATACCAACGCCGTCGCCCGGATGATCTCCGAGACGGCGAACATGGAATTCGTCACCACGGGGACGGAAACCGAGGCGCTGCTGCTCGAATCCAACCTGATCAAGCAGCTCAGGCCGCGCTACAATGTCCTGCTTCGCGACGACAAATCCTTTCCCTATATCCTGCTGACGGGCGACCACCCTGCCCCGCAGATCGCCAAGCATCGCGGCTCGCGCCAACGCAAGGGCGATTATTTTGGGCCGTTCGCATCGGTCCAGGCGGTGAAGCGCACCATCGACGCACTGCAGAAGGCGTTCCTGCTGCGCTCCTGCTCCGACAGCTATTACGAGAACCGCACGCGGCCCTGCCTGCTCTTCCAGATCAAGCGCTGTGCCGCGCCTTGCACGGGCGAAATCTCGCATGCCGATTACCAGGCACTGGCTGATCAGGCGCGCGATTTCCTGTCAGGCCGCTCCTCGACCGTGAAGCGGACGCTGTCGGAGCGGATGCAGGCGGCAGCGGAGGCTCTCGAGTTCGAGCAGGCGGCGCGCTACCGCGACCGGCTGGCGGCGCTCTCTGCGGTCCAGGCCGGCCAGGACATCAACACCCAGGGCGTCGAGGAGGCGGATGTGTTCGCCATCGATGAGCAGGCCGGGCATTTCTGCGTCGAGATCTTCTTCTTCCGCAACCACCAGAACTGGGGCAATCGGGCGCTCTTCCCTCGCGCCGACAAAAGCCTCACGCCCGCCGAAGTCCTGGCCTCCGTCGTCACCCAGTTTTACGACGACAAGCCGCCGCCACGCCTCGTGCTGCTCTCGCATGAGGTCGAGGAGATCGAACTGATCGGCGAAGCGCTCTCGGCTCGCGCCGGCCGCAAGGTCGAGATCGCGGCGCCCAAGCGTGGCGAGAAATTCGATCTCGTCGCCCACGCCCGGAAGAACGCGCATGAGGCACTCTCCCGCAAGCTCGCCGACAATGCCGGGCAGCAGAGTCTGCTTGTCGCGCTCGGCGAAGCCTTCGGGCTGCCAAGGCCGCCGCGCCGCGTCGAAGTCTACGACAACTCCCACATCATGGGGACGAATGCGGTCGGCGGCATGATCGTCGCCGGCCCGGACGGTTTCATGAAGAGCCATTACCGCACCTTCAACATCTCCTCCGACACCATCGCCGGCGACGATTTCGGCATGATGCGGGAGGTGCTGAAGCGGCGGTTCTCGCGATTGGCGAAGGAGAGCGTGGCAGCGGAGGGCGGCGACGCCGTCGATCTCGCAGCGGCCGAATCTCCTGCCCCGCCCCCCGCGGCTCAGGACGAAACCGCCTTTCCCTCGCGCCCCGATCTCGTCATCGTCGATGGTGGCAAGGGCCAGTTCGAGGCCGCGCGCCTGATCATGGCCGAATGTGGTGTCACCGATATTCCACTTGTGGCCATTGCCAAGGGCGCCGACCGCAACGCCATGCGCGAGACGTTCTTCATGGCCGGCAAGGAGCCGTTCAAGCTGCCACCGCGCGACCCCGGCCTCTATTTCATCCAGCGCCTGCGCGACGAGGCGCATCGTTTCGCCATCGGCACGCATCGCGCCAGACGCAAGCGCGACATCACCAAGAACCCGCTCGACGAGATTGCGGGCATTGGCCCTTCGCGAAAGCGGGCGCTTCTGCTGCATTTCGGCACGGTCAAGGCGATCCAGCGCGCCAAGCTCGACGACCTGATGCGCACGCCCGGCGTCAATGCCGCCACCGCCAAGGCGGTGCACGATTTCTTTCACGATGCGTAGGGCTCGGACATGCCTCGCGGGATTGCGTGTTGACGCTGTCACAAGCGCGCTGCTTTGGTGTTTCCCGTGACGATTCTTCCAGATGCCATCAGGCGGCGGGGCCCTTGGTCCCTGCCAAATTTGCTGACCTACGGCCGGATCGCAGCGATTCCGGCGCTGGTGGCGCTGCTATTCTGGCCGCGCGACGACTGGATGCGCTGGATCGCGTTGGCGATCTATGTCGCGGCGGCTGTGACGGATTATCTCGACGGGTGGATCGCCCGGGCGTGGAGCCAGCATTCGGCGATCGGCCGGATGCTCGATCCGATCGCCGACAAGCTTCTGGTCTGTGCCCTGCTGCTGATGCTTGTCGCAGACGGCACGATCTATGGCTGGTCGCTCTGGGCGGCCATCGTCATCCTCTGCCGCGAGATCCTGGTATCGGGCTTGCGCGAGTTCCTGGCCGAGCTGCAGGTCAGCGTTCCCGTCAGCAAGGTGGCGAAATGGAAGACTACGGCGCAACTCCTGGCGCTCGGCTTCCTCGTTGCCGGCCCCGCCGGCGACAAGGTTCTGCCGTATAATACGCAGATCGGCATCGTCATGCTGTGGCTGGCGGCAATCCTGACCATCTATACCGGGTGGGATTATCTTAACTCCGGAATCCGCCATCTGGTGGATGAGGATGAGCGCGCATCATGATCGACAGTCTGGCCGAGACCCGAACCCTGAAGCTCGTCTATTTCGCCTGGGTCCGCGAACGCATCGGCGTTGCGGAAGAAACTGTGGAGGTGCCCCACGAGGCACGGACCGTGGCTGACTTGGTGGATTGGCTGAGAGGGCGCGACGAAGGCTACGAGATGGCCTTCGAGAATGCCGCGATCGTGCGCGCCGCCATCGACCATGTCCATGTCAAGCCGGAAGCCTCCCTCGCAGGCGCCAGGGAGATCGCCTTCTTCCCGCCGATGACGGGCGGCTGAGGCAAGCCGGGCCCACGCCATGACTCCGGTCGTCCGCATCCAGCGCGAGGATTTCGACCTCAACGCCGAGGTCGCGGCGCTGACCCGCGACCGGACCGATATCGGCGCCGTCGTCACCTTCGCCGGGCTTTGTCGCGATGAAGGTGGCCAACTGGCAGCGCTCGAGCTCGAGCATTATCCCGGCATGGCCGAGGCCGAGATCGGGCGCGTGGCAGCGGAGGCAGTCGAGCGCTGGCCGCTCAATGGTCTGGTCGCCATCCATCGTTACGGGCTGATCAGGCCGGGCGGACAGATCGTGCTGGTGGTCGCCGCATCACGCCATCGCCGCGCCGCCTTCGAGGCAGCCGAATTCCTGATGGACTATCTCAAGACCCGGGCTCCCTTCTGGAAGCGCGAGCACCTGAGCGACGGCACCATCGGCGGATGGGTCGAAGCCAAGGCCGACGATGATACCGCCGCAGCACGCTGGAACTGAATGAATGTCTGGCCAACAGAAGAGCCCGCTGATCTCCGCAGTCGGCGTAGCCACTCTGCTCGGCCTGGGCCACGCCCAAGCCGCCGAAACCGGCATCAAGACCTTCCGTGACTGGATCGCCGGATGCGACAATCTCAAGGGCTGCACGGCCTTGTCGCTGCCCGCGGAAGCAGCGAGCGATATCGGCTTCCTGAAGCTCGAGCGCTCGGCCGGACCGGCCGGTGCAGCCTCGCTCTCCCTCCGTCTCAGAGGCGAGCAGCTCAAGGCGCCGCTCTCCGTACAATTGCTTCTGGATGGCGCCCCCTTCCCCGCCGCAGGCAAGAGCCTGCCCGCCCGTCGCGACGGTGAGGACAGCGCAACCCTTCTGCTGTCCGACGCCGATACCGAGGCCCTCATCGCCGCAGCGCGAAAGGCGACCCGGCTGACGGCCAAACTTGCCGGCAAGAGCTATGACATCTCGCTCGCGGGTTCGGTCGCCGCCATGCTCTGGATCGACGAACAACAGGGCAGGCTTGGCGGCACGAGTGCACTGATCCGCAAGGGCCCGGCCACAACCGTGCCTGCGGCGCCGGCCCTGCCTGTAATCGCCGCGCGGGCGACTGCCGGGTTTCCTGCGCCCGACGCCAAGGCGACGAACGCCATGGTGGTTGCGCTGCGCAAGTACCTCAAGCAGCGCGACCCCGACCTTTGCGACGACGGCGGCGACGCGGACTCGGATTCCGACAGCGTCTGGTCGCTTGACGCCTCCACGAAGCTGGTTGGCCTGCTCTGCTCGCGCGGCCCCTACAATGTCACGACCGGCTTCTGGAGCGTGACCGGCACTGATGTCGCGAAGGCCAGGAAGGTCGCTTTCCCTCAGCCCGGCGCCAACAGCGACAATCTCCTGATCAATGCCAGCTTCGACCCAGCGACCGGACAGGTCGGCTTCTTCGGCAAGGCGCGCGGCATCGGGGATTGCGGCAGTGCCGGCAACTATGCCTGGACCGGCTCGGGCTTCGTTCTGACCGCCTTGAGCGAGATGCCGGAATGCCGCGGCGTGGATCCGGAGGACTGGCCGACGCTCTATCGAAGCGACGTGAAGCTCGCCAAATAGCAAAAGGCCCGGTCTCTCGACCGGGCCTTTGTTCGATCGCTCACGCTGCCTTGGAGGCTGGCCTCACCGCAGCGGAATAATCTTCCATGATCACCTTGCCCATATTGCCGGTGATGAACTTGTAGGGCCCGATTTCGGAGACCAGCGTCACCTCGGCGGCCGAGCCGGTGATAAAGCATTCCGAGAAGCCCTCGAGCTCCTCCGGGCGGATGCGCCGCTCGACCACTTCGAAACCGCGTGCCCGGCACAGATCGATCACGGACTGGCGGGTAATGCCATTCAGGAACCTGTCGGCGGTCGGGGTGTGAACCACGCCATCCCTTATGAAGAAGATATTGGCGCCGGTGCATTCGGCGACATTGCCTTCCCAGTCGAGCATCATCGCGTCGGCATAGCCGGCCCGCTCCGCCTTGTGCTTGGAGAGCGAGCAGATCATGTAGAGTCCGGCAGCCTTGGCATGGACCGGCGCGCAGGCCGGGTCGGGACGGCGATAATCGGCAACGTCGAGACGCACGCCCTTCAGTTTCTGGGCCATGTCGAACATGCTCGGCCACTCCCAGACCGCGATCGCGGTATGGATGCTGTTGTTCATGCCGGACACAGCCATCATCTCCGAGCCGCGCCAGGCGACCGGGCGGAGATAGGCATCCTTGAGGCCGTTCTCCTTGAGGCAGAGATATTTGGCTGCGTCGATCTCGGCGACCGAATAGGGGATCGCGAAATCCATGATCTCGGCCGACTTGTGGAAGCGCTGCGAATGCTCGGTGCACTTGTAGATGACGCCGTCATAGGAGCGTTCGCCCTCGAAGACACAGGAGCCGTAATGCAACCCGTGGGTCAGTACGTGCACCTTGGCGTCCTTCCACGGCACGAGCTTGCCGTCGAACCAGATCACGCCGTCGCGCTGGTCGAAAGGAATGACAGACATGGGGCAACTCCTCTGCGAGTCTTCATGCGCCGAACTGGGCCACAAGGGCGTAGGGCGCGCAAGCACTGAACAATTACTGCGCTGCAGCAACCGAAAGCGACATAATCAGTCGCCCCGGATGCTTGACCGGTAATCTTCCGTCTGAGATATGTCAACATGGCTGACGTAAAATATGGAGCGCCTCGTGACTGACACGCAAGTCCGATCGACCGATGCGCCCCGGCCCGCGCCCGCCGAGGACGTACCCTACGACCTGATCGAGCTCTTCTTCTTCGCCTATCGCGATTTCGTCAGCGACCCCGACCGCATCCTGGCGGATTACGACTTCGGCCGGGCGCATCACCGCGTGCTGCATTTCGTGCAGAGGCGCCCGGGCCTGACGATCGCCGAACTGCTCGACATCCTGCAGATCACCAAGCAGAGCCTTAACCGCGTGCTGAAGGAGCTTGTCGAGACCGGCTTCGTCGAGTCCCGCATGGGCACGCAGGACAAGCGCCAGCGCAACCTCTATCCGACGGATACCGGCAAGGAGCTGGCCGTGAGGCTGGCGCGTCTCCAGGGCAAACGGATCAATGCGGCGCTCAGCGCCGTCGGCCCCGAGGCAGGCGAGCAGGTGGCGCGCTATCTCGCGGGGTTGATCGATCCCGCCGAACGCAAGAAGGTACTGGGCTTTCTCGCTACGCCGGTGTGAGCTGCGCGGCGAAGAGCATCCAAGCCGGACATGGCACCGTCGCCAAACCGGGGGATCCTGGTCTCCCGGCGGCGGGGATCGCGCTCCGGCTACGAAGAGGACCAAGCCCGATGACCGCAGCCAAGGCCCTGAAGCCGGTCCCAGACGAGGCCCCGCATATCCTCGTGGTCGACGACGACCGCCGCCTGCGCGACCTGCTGGCGCGCTTTCTCGGCGATCACGGCTACCGTGTCACCACGGCCGCCAATGCGGCCGAGGCCGATTCGCGCCTTGCCCATCTCGTGTTCGACGCCATCGTGCTCGACATCATGATGCCCGGCGAGAACGGCTTCGACTTTGCCCGTCGTTTCCGCGGAGGTTCCAACGCCCCGATCCTGATGCTGACCGCGCGTGCCGACAGCGCCGACCGCATCAATGGGCTGGAAATCGGCGTCGATGACTATCTCACCAAGCCTTTCGAGCCGCGCGAGCTCATCCTGAGGCTTGGCAACATCCTCAAGCGAACCATCGTCGTGGATGCCCCGCAATCGGGCAGCCACCCTGATTTCGTCCGCTTCGGCCCCTTCATCTATGGTCTCGCCCGCGGCGAATTGCGCCATGGCGAGGAAACGATCCGGCTCACCGAGCGCGAGCGCGAGATCCTGACGGCCCTGGCCGAGCGCGCGGGTGAGCATGTCCCGCGCGAACAGCTCGCGGCGCAGGGCTCGGCGGCCAATGACCGCACCATCGACGTCCAGATCAACCGGCTGCGCCGCAAGATCGAGCGCGACCCGGCAGACCCGCTCTATCTCCAGACCGTTCGGGGTGTCGGCTACCGGCTGGTCACGGATCGGGGCTGAATCGATGCAAGTCGGCGCGCGTGGCATGCGCTTGGCTCAGGCAGTCGGCCTCGGCCTTCGGCGGGTCGGGGCCGCGATGGGACATGTGCGGGTCGGGCTCGCACGCATGCTCAGGCCCGTGCTCAAGCTCGGCGGCCGGCCGCTGCGGATGATCGGTCGCTACATGCCGAAGGGCCTCTATCCGCGCGCCCTCGTCATCGTCATTGCGCCGGTCGTGCTGCTGCAGTCGGTCATCGCCTATGTCTTCATGGAGCGGCACTGGCAGACGGTGACGCAACGCCTGTCCTCGGCCGTCTCGGCCGACATCGCGGCGCTGATTGACGTCTATGAGAGCTATCCGCAGGATGCGCAGGCAAGCGTGCTCAGTCGCATCGCACTGGAGCGCCTCGGCCTGGATGTCGACATCATCCCGGACGCCGATCTGCCGCCACCGGGCCCCCGCCCGTTCTTCTCGCTGCTCGACAGTGCGCTCTCGACGGAACTGAGCCAGCAGGTCGCACGGCCCTTCTGGCTCGATACGGTCGGCCGCTCCAGCCTGATCGAGATCAGGGTGAAGCTCGGGCCGAACGTGATGCGGGTACTGACGCGGCGCAGTCAGGCCTATGCCTCGAACAGCCATATCTTCCTGATCTGGATGATCGGCACATCGCTGATCCTGCTGACCATCGCCGTGCTGTTCCTGCGTAACCAGATCAGGCCGATCCTGCGCCTGGCCGACGCTGCGGAGGCATTTGGCAAGGGACGCGACTCCGATTTCCGGCCGCGCGGCGCGCGCGAGGTCCGGCGTGCCGGCAACGCCTTCATAGAAATGAAGCGCCGCGTGGAACGCTCGGTCGGCGAGCGCACGACCATGCTCAACGGCGTCAGCCACGACCTGCGCACGATCCTGACTCGCTTCAAGCTTTCACTCGCACTTCTCGAACGCTCCTCGGAGATCGACGCGCTGGAGAAGGATGTCGACGAGATGAGCCGTATGCTCGAGGACTATCTCGCCTTCGCCCGCGGCGACGTCGGCGAGGCTGCGGTCGAGACCGATATCCGCGCCCTTCTGGAAGATCTGAAGGTCAATGCCGAACGGCAAGGCCATCAGACCGAGCTCGAAGTCGTCGGCGACCCGCTGGTCGTGATTCGACCGGACGCGATCCGCCGCCTGCTGACGAATCTCGTCTCCAACGCAGCGCGCTTCGGCGATCGCATCGCCATTCGTGCTACCCACGACGCCCGCTATCTGATCGTGATGATCGACGATGACGGCCCAGGCATCCCCGCCGGCTTGCGGGAGGATGTTTTCCGTCCGTTCTTCCGGCTGGATGAGGCCCGCAATGTCGACAGCGGCGGCACAGGCCTCGGTCTTGCCATTGCCCGAGACATCGCCCGGGCCCATGGCGGCGACATCATCCTGGCGGACTCGCCGCTGGGCGGCCTGCGCGCCACCGTCCGACTTCCGGTCTGATCTGCGCGACATCACGCCCCGCGGACCCGCGGGGAAGCGCTGTCGTCTCGGCCATCGCGGGCTTTGCTGGACCTCACGACACGCCTTCGGGCCGGATCGCGCCGAGGCGCTGGAAATACGCGGCCGCCTGATCAAGGAAGGCCCTTACCTTCGCCGCCAGATGCTGCCCGCTCGGAACAACGAGATGCACAGGCAGCGGGGCCGGCTCGAAATCGCGCAGCAGCCGCACCAATGTTCCCGCGGCAATGTCGTCTGCCACCTGGTAGGACAGCGGCCGTGCCAGCCCGCGACCGGCGCGGGCCGCAATCAGGCCCGATTCAATCTCGTTGACGATGAACCGGGGCGCGACGGCCACGCTCGACCCGCGTGCCGATCCGCCAAAACGCCAGAGCATGCCCTGCCCTGCTGCCACGCTGGCAATGGTGTCATGCTGCAGCAGGTCCGAGGGGCGCGACGGCATGCCACGGCTTGCGAGATAGGATGGAGCCGCGACCAGGAGGCGTCTGACCTCGCCGACTTTGCGTATGACCAGCCGCGAATCCGGCAATGGACCGATCCGGATTGCGACGTCGAGCCCTTCATCGATCATGTCGAGATTGCGGTCGGCCAGAACGAGCTCGACCTGTACCTCGGGATGCAGGTCCAGGAACTCCGTCACCAAGGGCGTGACATGGCGCCGGCCGAAGGCCAACGGGGCAGTGACGCGCAGCAGGCCACGAACCGGGGCCGCGGAGACACCCGACATCGACGCCTCGTAGTCGGCCAGCATCCGCCTCGCGGAGGTCGCGAGCGCACGCCCGGCATCCGTCGGAGTGAGTTGGCGCGTGGTACGGGCAATCAAGCGTGCGCCGACGCGTTCCTCGAGCCCGGCAAGAGCCCGCGTCACCGCCGGGCGCGAACGGCGCAGCTGCCGGCCCGCACCCGCGAGGCTGCCGGTATCAAGGATGGCGACGAAGATCGCCAATTCGTCGAGGCGGTCCAATCAATGTTCCTATCCATGGAATTCTGACTTTCAAAGATAGCGTGTTTCGCTCAGGAACTGAAACAAACAGACTGCGACCTCATCTCGGGAGGTCACCCCATGTCACAAACCGGCATCACCCTTCACAGCACGCCGCTCTCTGGCCATGGCCATCGCGTCGAGCTGCTGCTGCTGGCTCTCGGACTCGATTATCGCTTCGCTTCGGCTCCGGCTGATGTGCGCAGGAGCGAAGCCTTTCTCGCGCTCAATCCGCTCGGCCAGATCCCGGTGCTTCAGGACGGGGCGCTGACGCTGGCCGACAGCAACGCGATCATGGTCTATCTGGTGAAGCGCTATGCTCCGGACAGCGCCTGGCTGCCAAGCGAGCCGCTCGCCGCGGCCCAGGTCCAGCGCTGGCTCTCGATCGCCGCCGGAGAGGTCATGCATGGTCCCTCGACTGCGCGATTGATCACCCAGTTTGGACTGAAGGACGATGCCGCCCGCGCCGAACAGATCTCCTCGCGGCTGCTCACCTTCATGGAAAGTCACCTGGCGGAGCGCGCCTTCCTCGCGGCGGAACAGCCGACACTGGCCGACCTTGCCTGCTATTCATATGTGGCGCACGCTCCGGAAGGCGGCATCTCGCTCGAGCCCTACCCGGCAGTGAGAGCCTGGACCGCGCGGATCGAGGCTCTGCCCTTCTTCAAGCCGATTCCGCCCTCCCCGCTTCCCGCCAAGGGATGATGCGCCATGGACGTGTCCCCCTTCCATCGAGGTGAACGCGAAGCGCAGGCCCGCGCAGGCCAGTTCTCGCGCGGAGCCGGCATCCGCAGCCTCATGCCGGATCAGCACAGGACCTTCTTCCCGCTCCTGCCCTATCTCTTCATCGGCGGGCTCGGTCGCGATGGCTGGCCGATCGCAACCGTGCTGAGCGGAGAAGCCGGCTTCGTGCAAAGCCCCGCACCAACCCGCCTGCGCATCGCTGCGCTGCCCTCGGCAGCCGATCCGGCGGCCGCAGCGCTGGAAACGGACCGTCCCGTCGGTCTGCTTGGCCTCGACTTCACGACGAGGCGACGTAACCGCGCCAACGGCATCATTGCCGCACGCGATCCCGACGGTCTGTCGTTCGAGGTCTCACAGAGCTTCGGGAACTGTGCGAAGTACATCCAGACCCGCGTCCCGACAGCTATTGCCCGCTCGCCGGAGGTGGCGGAGCCACTGACCCGTTTGGACGCGGCTGCCCGGACCGTGATCGGAGCCGTGGATACCCTGTTCATCGCCAGTTCGTCCGGGCCGCAGGGCGGATCAGCCACGAGTGTCGACATTTCGCATCGCGGCGGCCGGCCGGGCTTTGTCCGGATCGACGGCGACGTCCTGACGATCCCGGATTTCACCGGCAACAGCTACTTCAACACACTCGGCAATCTGCTGCTGGAGCCGCGCGCCGCGCTGCTCATTCCCGACTTCGCGATGGGCGACATCATTCAGCTTCAGGGCGAAACGGAGATCGTCTGGAGCGGCCCGGAGCTCGGAACCTTAAGCGGCTCGCAGCGGCTCTGGCGCTTTCGCATCGCACGCGCCTGGCGGCGCAAGCGCGCACTGCCCTTCAACTGGTCGGCAGCCGAACCGGCGCCGACCACACTGGAAACCGGGACGTGGCAGCGAGACCGATCCGCTGCCTGAGCCCTCGTCAGAAGAGCCGGCCACCATTAGGGACAGCGAGGCTGGGCCCGATCAGCACCACCTCGCCGTTACCGTCAGGCATGCCGAGCGTCAGGACCTCTGACATGAATTTTCCGATCTGGCGCGGCGGGAAATTGACCACCGCGAGGACCTGCCGGCCCGGAAGATCCTCGCAGCGATAGTGCGTGGTGATCTGCGCCGACGATTTCTTGAGACCAATCTCACCGCCGAAATCGATCACCAGCTTGAACGCCGGCTTGCGTGCCTCGGGATAGGGCAGTGCCTCGACGATGGTGCCGACACGAATGTCGACCTTGAGGAAATCGTCGAAGCTGATCGTCTCCGGCGGTTCGGACGTCGTACTCAAAATTCCTCCCAGGCGCGATCATGTGCGCTCGGCTCGAGTTTGCGGACGGGCGCCGCCCTGTGCTGGGCGGCAGGCTTGCGGCTCGGGGCGGCTGCGCGAGGAGCGGGCGGGACGACGCTCGCCATCTTGCGTGCCATATCCTGCAAGCCGGCAACGTCTCCGCCAAGCCTGAAGCGCGCGACCTGAGCCGCGAGGCGATCAGCCTCCTGCGACAGCGCATGCGCCGCGGCCGTCGACTCTTCCGCCATGGCGGCATTCTGCTGCGTCGCCTGGTCCATCTCGTTGACGGCGCTGTTGACCTCCTGGAGTCCAGCAGCCTGCTCCTGGGCTGCCGACGCAATCTCGGCAACCAGCGCGGTGACGCGGGTGATCTCGCCGGCCATCCGCTGCAGGGCATTGCCGGTCTGGCCGACCAGTGCGACGCCCTTGTCGACCTCGACGGTCGAAGCGGTGATCAGTCCCTTGATCTCCTTGGCCGCTTCGGCAGAACGCTGCGCCAGTGCCCGGACCTCGGACGCGACGACGGCAAAACCCTTGCCGGCATCGCCCGCGCGCGCCGCCTCGACGCTGGCATTCAGTGCCAGCAGATTGGTCTGGAAGGCAATCTCGTCGATGACACCCACGATCTGCGAGATCTCGTCCGCAGACTTCTCGATGCCGCCCATGGCCGACACTGCGTCGCGCACGATCTGGGTCGACTGCTCGGCCTCCGTCTTGACCTGAGTGGTCGCCTGGCTTGCGAGGCGCGCACTTTCGGCGGTCTGCCGTACGGTGGCGGTGAGTTCGTCGAGCGCGGTTGCCGTCTCCTCCACCGATGAGGCCTGCTGCTCGGTCCGGCTGGCGAGGTCATCGGCCGCCTGGCTGATCTCGCCCGAGCCTGCCTTCATGCTTTCGGTGTTGGTCGCAATCTGGCGCATCGTCTCCTGCAGCCGGGCGATCGCGCCATTGAAGTCGTCCTTGAGCTTGACGTAGTCGGCGGCAAAGACATCCGCGATCCGGTAGGTCAGGTCCCCCTCGGCGAGATGTTCAAGACCCGCCCCGAGCGCACGGACAACCGTTTCCTGCTGGGCGGAACTCTGGGCCCGCTCGGTTTCGTTGCGGCGACGATCCAGGTCGGCGGCATCGCGATGCGCGCTCGCCTGCGCCTCGACGCGCTGCTTGTCGGCCTCGATCTCCTCCTTCGCCAGAGCCGCATCGCGGAAGACGACGAGAGCACGCGCCATGCTGCCGATCTCGTCTCCACGCTCCTGATGCGCGATCGGGTTTTGCAGCTTGCCGGTCGCAAGTTCGTTCATCGTATCCGCGAGCGAGGTCAGCATGCTCGACGAGCGGCGGCTCAGGAACACGACCAGACCAAGCATGAGCAGACCAAGCGGAACCAGGACCTTGGCCACGTCGAGCATCATGCCACGGAAGGCCGCGTCGACATCGTCGACATGCAGCCCGGAACCGACGACCCAGTTCCATTTCGGAACGGAGACGACATAGGAAATCTTGAGAGAAGGCTCCTTGTCGCCCGTCCTCAGCCAGAAATAGTCAAGAAATCCGGTGCCCTTTGCCTTGGCGAGTTCGACCATCTCCTTGACGAAGAACTTTCCGGTCGCATCCTTCAACGGCATCATGTCCGTCGTCTCGATCTTCTTATTGGCATGCAGAACGCTGATGCCGTCGAAATTGACGACGAAATAGTAGTTTCCGTTGTCGAAGCGCGCTGCGGAAATGGCATCGAGCGCCATCTTCTTCGCCTCGGCTTCCTTCAGTTCACCCTTATCAGCCCGCGCCAGATAGCTGTTGACCGTCGATGCAGCCGCCTCGACGGCGTTCTTCATCTCGGCGCGCTTGAGGGCGATCATCTCGCTGCGGGCCTGGACGAGCGTGAAGCTCACCCCACCGATGGCGAGGACGGCCGCGAGAATGGCGATGAGACCGAACGAACGGCCGATGGACAAGGCAGCAAGCTTCTTCAGAAACGGCATCGAGTAAGCCTCGCGAGGTGTGATTCTTCACACTCCCCGGGCAACAACTAAGGCCTTGTTAATTCTGCCCCGTTTTCGCCTCATTTTGCTGGCGCGCGGCGATGCTAGATGGCCGGAGCGAAATCCTCGTTATCCTCGCCCCGGCGGCCATCCTCGCCACGCTCCCGGCGGCGAACCCGCGGACGGGCTCCGCAGAAGGCACGGGCGAGTCCGCGCAACGGAGCCGTGAGCCGATGGATATCCTCGGCCCGCGACATCACCCAGCTCGCAGTCTTCAGTTCGCGATCGAGACGGGCCATGGTCCGGGAGAGTTCGGGCTCGTCATCGTCGAGCCAGACATCGGCGACACGTGCCATCAGCAGCACCGCGCCCTGCACGCGCACCCCTCCCAGCGCGTCCTCCGTCGGGATCCCCGCCGAGGCGAGCATGTAGCGCCAGGAATTGACCGCACCGCGATTGAGAGCCGCGAGAGCCAGGGGATCGCGCCGCAGCGCCGGCATCACGCGCCGCAGGCCGGCCTTGTAAGGGGCAAGAGCATCGAGGCGGCGCATGACCAGGTCGAACATCCGCTCGCGGTAGGATTCGTCTGCGAGGTCATCGGACTGGCCGGCGAGCACCGCATCGTCGACGATACGGGTCAGCCCGCCGAGAATGGCGAGCTTGGACGGAAACAGGTTGCGCAATGTCGCAAGCGAGACGCCGGCCTCGCCAGCGATATCGCCAAGCTCGATCTCGTCCCACGGCCGCGCGGCCGCAAGATTGAAAAGCGCGTCCACCACCGCCTTCCGCGAGTCGGCGGGCGGCGCGCCTGCAGCAGGCTTTTCAGCTTTGGGGGAAGCAGGTTTGCGGGCCATCGGACCTCTCCATTCGCAAAGCGATGACGGAAAGGTAGGTCTGGATCACGGCCGAGGAAAGGCCGTTCAGCCGGAAAGCTCTTCGGCGCGACGTTTCGCGGCAGCCACGGCGCGGCGCATCAGCGGCGCAAGTCCGTTATCGGCCATCAGCACTTCGAGTGCTGCCGCCGTCGTTCCGGCAGGCGAGGTCACGTTCTGGCGCAAGGTCGCCGGCGACAGCGGCGATTGATAGAGCATCTCCCCTGCTCCTTCGATGGTGCCCCGCGCCAGGCGCTCGGCCGTCTCGGCCGGAAGTCCCGCTGCGACGCCAGCCGCCGCCAGGCACTCGACGAGATGGAAGACATAGGCGGGACCGGAGCCCGAAACGGCCGTGACCGCGTCGATCAGATCTTCGGTCGCGAGCCATTCGACCTTTCCGATGCTGCCGAGCAGCGCATCCGCCATCGCCCGTTGATCAGCACTGACGCCCCGTCCGGCGGCAGCCGCAGTGACGCCGCGCTGTACGGAAGCCGGCAGGTTCGGCATCGCGCGAATGATCGCCGTGGCATTGGGCAGGCGCGCCGAGAGATCGCCGAGCGTCTTGCCGGCCAGAATGGAAATCAGCAGGGTCTGCGGCTGGATGAACGCCTGGACCGAGGGCGCTGCCGTATCGAGCATCTGCGGCTTTGTCGCGAGCACGAGAACCTCGGTCGGCGGCACCGCGCGCGACTCAGGGTTGAGGGCTATGCCCTTCTCGGCCGCCAGCGTCGCGATCTCGTCCGAGGGTTTGGGGTCGATCAGCGTGATCCCGGTCGGATCCATGCCGATGCGCAGCCAGCCCTCGAGCATGGCGCCTCCCATCTTGCCCGCACCAATGAGGACAAGGGTTTGCGGCAAGGAACGGGACATGGAGGCCTCACGAGGAACGATATGTGACGTCTTGCGCAGCCCGGAACCGGGCATCGCACGACCAGAAGCGGCAACGGATGTCCGGGTCAAGCCCGGGCATGACGAAACCAGGGTCTCAGGCTTCCCCGACGGTTTCGAGCATCGCCCCCTCGAGCCCCTCACGCGCGCTCTTGCCGGCCCAGACCACGAAGTGGAAGGCCTGGAAATAGCGCTCGCAGGCGTCGATCGCCGATTTGATCAGGGCGGCGGCCTGCTCGTCGGTCGGCTCCGCACCGCCCGAAAGCAGGAGCGCGTGGCGGTACATCACCACGTTCTCCGAGCTCCAGAGGTCGAAATGGCCGAGCCAGAGCTGCTCGTTGACGAGGCTGACAAGTTGCAACACCTCGCCGCGCCGCCGCTCCGGCACCTTGAGATCGAAGGCACAGGCGATGTGGAGCGCCTCCACTTCGGAGAGCCAGGTGATCGCGACATGATAGTCCGACCAGCCTCCGGTGACGGAGACGGAGAGCTCGTCATCGCTGTCGCGGTCGAACGTCCAGTTATTGAGTGCGGCGAGGCGCTCGATCAGGTCGAGAGGATTGGCAGGCCGTTCGGCTTCTGCGTCCAGGTCAAGGTCCATCATGCCCAGGGTCCAACTGCCAGCTCCCCGCGGGAATGCGGGTCCAGCTCGTTCGAGAACGGGAACACGGCGACGGGGAAGCGCGGGACGCAACAAGACTGCGGAAGCCGCTACATGGCCTCCTGACCGCCAAACGCACCCCAAGTGGATACGATCGGCGAATCACCTCTCCTTCGACGATAGCGCAGGCGCGACGACGCTCCCAACACCTGATGCAGGCTCGGCGGATTCGGGGGTTGGGCTCAATCCCTGCCGGCTGCTGTCCACAGCCGGAACACGGGCCGGCTCAGCCCTTGTCGCGCCCAGCCTCGAGTGCAGCCAGCCGTGCGGCGAGCTTGTCATTCTCTTCACGGGCCAGAACCGCCATCTCGCGCACGGCTTCGAACTCCTCGCGTGTCACGACGTCCATCTCGCGCAGGAGGCGGTCGATCTGCGTGCGGGCGACCGTCTCGACCTCACGGCGCACACCCTGGGCGGCTCCCGCGGCGTCGGTGACCAGACGAGCGAGATCGTCGAGTATACGGTTCGAGGTCGTGGCCATCATCAATCTCCAGGGCCGGATGCCGGCGCTCCATAGCACGCCTGATATGGGCGACGAAGGCCTCGCCCGCAATCGCAGCGGCACATCGTCCACGTCCTTTGAGCCCGAGCGAGCCCGGCCTAAACATGAGGACCACGTCAGCACGGGGGATTCGCGAGCCATGGCCCTGCACTTCTCTCCCGCCGAATTCGCACGCCGGCGCGATGCCCTGCTCTTAGCCATGCAAGCCGATCGGCTCGATGCGCTCTTCCTGTTCCAGCAGGAATCGATGTTCTGGCTGACCGGGTATGACACCTTCGGCTTCTGCTTCTTCCAGTGCCTGGTGGTGAAGGCCGATGGCAGCATGGCGTTGCTGACCCGCTCTGCCGATTTGCGCCAGGCCGAGCACACCTCGAATCTGGCCGATATCCGCATCTGGAAGGATGGCCGCGACGCGAATCCTGCGCGTGACCTGCTCATGCTGGCACAGGATCTCGGCCTGGCCGGCAAGCGCATCGGCGTGGAGTTTGAATCCTACGGCCTTGTCGCGGCAAACGGCCGCAAGCTGGAAGCAGCCTTCACGGATATCAGCGTTCTCGTCGATAGCTCGACGATCGTGACACGGCTGCGCGCCGTGAAATCGGCGGCAGAGATTGCCTGTGTCCGGCGCGCGGCCGCTCTCTCGGACGCCGCCGACAGGGCGGCGCTCGACCTGATCCGGGCCGGCGCCGACGAGGGCGAGATCCTGGCCGCACAGCACAATGCGATCTTCGCGGGTGGCGGCGACTATCCGGCCAACGAGTTCATCATCGGCTCCGGCCGCGACGCCCTGCTTTGCCGCTACAAGTCGGGCCGCCGGACGCTCGACGCGCAGGATCAGATCACGCTCGAATTCGCGGGCGTCGACAGACACTACCATGCTGCGATCATGCGAACCGTCGTGGTCGGGGAGCCCCGCCCGCTGCATATCAGCTATCATGAAGCCGCCAAGGCGGCGCTCCTCGCCTGCGAGGCTGAACTGAAGCCGGGGCGGACTGCAGGCGATGTCTTCTCCGCCCATGCCCGGGTCTTCGACGAACACGGTCTTTCCAGCCACCGACTCAATGCCTGCGGGTACTCGCTTGGCGCAAAGTTCACGCCGAGCTGGATGGACTGGCCGATGTTCTACGAGAGCAGCGACTGGCCGATCGTTCCGGGCATGGTGATGTTCGCCCATATGATTCTGATGGATTCGGCGAGCGAGACCGCGATGTGCCTCGGCCGCACCTATCTCGTCGGCGATAAAGGCGCAGAAAACCTGAACTTGCCCGATCTGGACCTCGCGATCCGTTGACCCTACAAGAGTCACGCAGGGAATCCTCAGCAAACCCGTACGCAAAAAGCGGGAGGCGTCATGTTTAGTCGTTTAAGTGGCCCCGTTCTGGGGCCAGCTCTCGCGCTTGCGCTCGCAGGCTGCCAGGAAACCACCAGCACGGCCGCGCGTCCGCGCGTCGATGCGCCCGGCGTCCCGGTCTCGGTCCAGAGCATCTCCGGTGCGCCCGACCAGGTCACCACGAATTTTGCGAGCCTGCTCGGCGAGGCGGCGGCGGAACGCAAGATGGAGATCGTCGCCGGCAACGCACCCGCGCGCTTCCGGGTTCGCGGCTATTTGACCGCCCAGCCGACAGAGGACGGCCAGACTGCGCTGGCCTTCGTCTGGGACGTCTATGACGAGAGCAAGAAGCGCGCCCAGCGCGTGCAGGGCGAGAGCCTCGGCAGGCGCGGCGGCGGCGGCGATCCCTGGTCGAGCATCGACCAGACCATCGTCGCCAAGGCAGCATCGGATTCGATGGACGCGATCGCGAGTTTCCTCGTGACCGCTCCGGTGCCGGACAAACCTGCCGCGGACGGCGCCAAGGATAAGGACAAGGCGAAAACCAAGACGGCTGCTGCGACCAGCGGCAAGCGCTCCTGAGCGAGGCATCCCGCTGAACGCAGTGGGGTGAGGCGTGATTCGCGCACTGTTTTTGCAGTGCAGCGGTCGACTCATTGTCATGGCGCTGTTATGAGCGCTGCGAATTCAGCCGGTCTCACGACTCCCGCCCCCGCCAGTCCTCACGGTGCGCCACGGCATGCCCTCTTCGTTCAAAGTCGTCGCCGGAAACTCCAACCGGCCGCTCGCCGAAGCGATTTGTGCCTCCCTCGAAATCCCCCTTGCCAAGGCCCAGGTCCGGCGTTTCGCCGACATGGAGGTCTTCGTCGAGATCCAGGAAAATGTTCGCGGGCAGGACGTCTTCGTCATCCAATCGACCTCCTTCCCCACCAATGACCACCTGATGGAGCTGTTGATCATCACGGATGCCCTGCGCCGTTCCTCGGCACGGCGCATCACCGCGGTGATCCCCTATTTCGGTTATGCCCGGCAGGATCGCCGTGCCTCGGGCCGTACGCCGATCTCGGCCAAGCTCGTCGCCAATCTCATCACCCATGCCGGCGTCGACCGCGTTCTGACGCTCGATCTCCATGCCGGACAGATCCAGGGCTTCTTCGACATCCCGACCGACAACCTGTTCGGCGCGCCATTGATGGCCCGCGATATCAAGGAACGGCTCGACTACAAGAACGCCATGGTCGTTTCACCGGACGTCGGTGGCGTGGTCCGTGCCCGTGCACTGGCCAAGCGCATCGACGCTCCGCTCGCCATCGTCGACAAGCGCCGCGACCGGCCGGGCGAATCCGAGGTGATGAACATCATCGGCTCGGTCGAGGGCCGCTCCTGCATCCTGCTTGACGATATCGTCGATTCCGGCGGAACGCTCTGCAACGCCGCCGAAGCGCTGCTCGCGGAAGGCGCCAGGGAAGTCTACGCCTACATCACCCATGGCGTGCTGTCGGGCGGCGCAGTCGCACGCATCGCCAATTCCAAGCTCAAGGAGTTGGTGATCACCGATTCGATCATGCCGACCGAGGCAGTGAAGGTGGCGCGCAACATCCGCGTCATTTCCATTGCCAACCTGATGGGCGAGGCGATCGAGCGCACCGCGAGCGAATCGAGCGTCTCCAGCCTGTTCGACTGAACGGGATGGTATGATGACGGCTGCCACGACCGGCGAAGGCCGCGCACTCGTCCTGTTCTCGGGCGGGCAGGATTCGACCGTCACGCTCGCCTGGGCCCTTGCACGCTTCGGCTCGGTCGAAACAGTCGGCTTCGATTACGGCCAGCGCCACCGCGTCGAGCTGGAATGTCGGCTCGCGATTCGCGATAAGCTGCCCACCCTGGCCTCGGCCTATGCCGAGCGGCTCGGGCCGGACCACATCATCGACCTCGCCGCGCTCGGCACGATTTCCGAGACGGCGCTGACGCGAGAGAGCGAGATCGCCTTCGCCGATACCGGGTTGCCGACGACCTTCGTGCCGGGACGGAATCTGATTTTCCTGACCTTCGCCGCGGCGCTGGCCTATCGCCGTAACTGCAGGCACATCGTGCTTGGCGTCTGCGAGACCGATTATTCCGGCTATCCCGATTGCCGCGATGACACGATCAAGGCGATGCAGGTCGCTCTCAATCTCGGGCTCGATCGCCGCTTGGTGCTGCACACGCCGCTGATGTGGCGCGACAAGGCGCAGACCTTCGCGCTGGCCCGCGAGCTTGGCGGCGAGACGTTGCTCGATCTGGTGGTCGAGGACAGCCATAGCTGCTATCTCGGCAACCGGACGACACGCCATTCCTGGGGCTATGGCTGCGGAACCTGCCCCGCCTGCGAGCTGCGGGCGAAGGGCTATGCTGGCTTTCTCTGTTCACCGGACGACACTGGACCATCCTATGACTCCTGATCAGCAGCGCTGGACCGAAGGGCTGGTCGCCCTCGTCCTTTTCACGCTCACCATCCCCGCCGCGAACTGGATGCTCGGCAATGTCGGCACGGTCTGCGTGCCGAACGGTCCTTGCCTCGTGCCGGTCGCGCCGGGCATCAAGGCGCCGAGCGGCGTGCTGATGATTGGCCTCGCACTCGTGCTGCGCGACATCGTCCAGCGCCGCCTCGGTGCCAAGGTCGGGCTGGGCGCGATCTTCGTCGGCGCCGCGATCTCCGGCTTTCTTGCTCCGCCGGCGATCGTCGTCGCCTCGGTCGCGGCCTTCCTTCTGTCGGAGCTCGCGGACTTCGCCGTCTACACGCCGCTGCAGCGCCGCCGCTTCGTCACGGCCGTGATCGCATCCAGCCTTGTCGGCCTCGTCATCGACAGCATCGTCTTCCTCTGGCTCGCCTTCGGCAGCCTCGACTTCCTGTCGGGCCAGATCATCGGCAAGGCCTGGATGGTGCTGCTGGCGCTGCCGCTGATGCACCTGCTGCGCCGGCGTGACGAGCGGCTGGGACTGGTCGCCGCCTGAGCGGAAGCGCCCGTCCCCGGGTTGAGCTTTCCCGCTTTTTCGCCTATGAGCCTCCTCGCGCTCGACTGACACCCTTGGAGGCACGGGCGCGAGACCAAGACGGCCGCCATCGGGCGGCCGTGTCTTTATCAAGAAAACGAGGACCATCATCATGACCGCCGTGAAGCAAATCGAGGCTTCGGCGCGCACCCAGGTCGGCAAGGGGGCCGCCCGGGCAGTTCGTCGTCAAGGCCAGACTCCTGCCGTGATCTATGGTGCGGGCGAAGCCCCGCAGGCGATCGCGCTCAACGCCAACCAGACCCGCCTGATGATCTATGGCGGCCACTTCCTGACCACGATCTTCGAGATCAATGTCGGCGGCAAGAAGACGCGCGTCATTCCGCGCGACTACCAGCTCGACCCGGTCAAGGACTTCCCGATTCACGTCGACTTCCTGCGCGTCGCAGCCGGCCAGACCATCAAGGTCATGGTTCCGGTTCACGTCGTCGATCAGGAGGCCTGCCCGGGCCTGAAGTCCGGCGGCACCCTGCAGATCGTCGAGCACAACGTCGAAATCGACGTCGCGCCTGAGAACATCCCCGAGGCCCTCGACGTCTCCGTTGCTGGCCTGGGCGTTGGCACGTCTGTCCATGTCAACGACATCAAGCTGCCGGCAGGCGTCAGCCTGACCACCCGCGAGAACCTGACGCTGGTCACGATCCTGGCGCCGTCGGTGATCGAGGATGCTGCTGCCGAGGGCGCAGCCGAAGGCACCGAGGCCGCCAAGGCCTGAGGATGCCGCGCTTCGGCGCTGCCTTCGCGAGACCACTTGGACGGCCGGGTTTCCCGGCCGTCTTGCTTTGGAGGGAGGCACAGGACCACCAGCCCCTCCCGACTGCCGGAGTGACCTGCCATGCTGATCTTTGCCGGTCTCGGCAATCCCGGCGCGCGCTATGCCCGCAACCGCCACAATATCGGCTTCATGGCGGTCGAGACGATTGCCCGCACATACCAGGCCTCCCCCTGGCGCTCGCGCTTCCAGGGCGAGGCTTGCGAGGCGACAATCGGTAGCGAGAAGGTCATCCTGCTCAAGCCGCAAACCTACATGAACGAATCCGGCCGCGCTGTCGGCGAGGCGGCTCGCTTCTTCAAGATCGCCCCCGCCGACGTGATCGCTTTCCATGACGAACTCGATCTCGCTCCGGCCAAGCTGCGCGTGAAGCTCGGAGGCGGCAATGCCGGCCATAACGGGCTGCGTTCGATGACGGCCGCGATCGGCAACGACTACCGCCGCGTCCGCATGGGAATCGGCCATCCCGGCGACAAGGCCCTCGTCCATGCCTATGTGCTGAACGATTTCGGCAAGGCTGAGCAGCCCTGGGTCGAGGATCTCTGCACGGCCTGTGCCGATTACGCCACTCTGCTCGCCGCGGGCGATGATGCTGGCTTCCAGAACAAGGTGCATCTCTTCATGGACGCGCGCGGCCATGCCGCGGTGAAGCGCCTCGGCGAGAAACCCGAGGACTAAAAGGCTCGTTCATCGGACCCGATCTCGTATCGGGTCCGATGAACGAGCCTTTCCGTGTTTGCATCGGCTTTCCCGAAAACCGCAATCCACTTTTCGGGCGATGGATCAGAGCGGCAACTGGGCGCCCTGTTTCGCGATCGTAACTCGGCTGGCAAGAAGACCGCCGCCGGGCTGGCGCGTCGCCGTGAACGCGACCTGCGCGCCCGGCGACAGCTCGGACGCTTCAGCGGGTGCGGCCATGATGATATTGGCCTCGGGCGTGATCGTTACCTTTTGCTCGCCGCCGGGATAGGTCAGGACGAGATTGGCGCCATCGACGCGCGAAACCGTCTCGGCCACGGTCGCATTGGTCATGGTGCTGTCTGGCAAGACGCCCCAGGCCCTGTGCCCTTCGCCCGTCCCGCGCATCGCCTCGGGAAAGATCAGGACCTGGACGGCGAGAAGCGTGCCGTCAGCCTGCGGCCGCGCACCGACGCCGACGAAGCTGCCCTTCTTGATGTCGTTTGGGCTGGCTTTGACCACCCCGCCAACCGAGTAGCCGGGGGCCAGGGCGACCGCGACGTCCTCGCCGCTGGGCGTCTTCACGGTCAGCGCCGAGCCTTCGAGCTTCTCGACCGTGCCACGCACCCGTGTCGCCGGCGCCTGAGCCTGCACGATACTGCTGGTCAGCACGAGAGCTGCGGCGAGGAGACTGGCAGAGTGCGCGCGCATGAAAGAGCTCCGTCGAAAGGACCGGCGCAGACAGGTCGCCGTCTCGCGAAGTCCTGCGCTCCTGCGCAGTGCCTCGCCATGCACGTTCGCGTGAGCCGTCCCTGGCCCCTGCCATCTTGTCTTTTGCCGCCCGGACCCCAATAAGGCCCTGGACATTCCAATCATCATCTCGCGACCGCCCCTTTGCGGCGGCGACGCAACGGACCAGCCATCATGGGTTTCAAATGCGGTATCGTCGGCCTGCCGAATGTCGGCAAGTCGACCCTGTTCAACGCACTGACGCAGACGGCTGCGGCACAGGCGGCGAACTATCCCTTCTGCACGATCGAGCCGAATGTCGGCGACGTCGCGGTACCCGATGACCGGCTGGAAAAGCTGGCCGCCATTGCCGGTTCGAAGGAGATCATCCCGACGCGCCTGACCTTCGTCGATATCGCCGGGCTCGTGCGCGGTGCTTCCAAGGGCGAAGGCCTCGGCAACCAGTTCCTCGCCAATATCCGCGAATGCGACGCCATCGCCCATGTCGTGCGCTGCTTCGAGGATGGGGACATCACCCATGTCGAGGGCAAGATCTCGCCGATCGACGATATCGAGACCATCGAGACCGAGTTGATGCTCGCCGATCTCGAGAGCCTCGAGAAGCGCGTGCAGCCGCTGGAGAAGAAGGCGAAGTCGGGCGACAAGGAGGCCAAGGAACTGGCCGACCTGATGAACCGCTGCCTCGTCCTGCTTCGCGACGGCAAGCCGGCACGCCTCGTCCAGGTCGCAGCCGAGGAACGCAAGGCCTTCGAGATGCTCGGCCTGCTTTCCTCCAAGCCGGTGCTCTATGTCTGCAATGTCGAGGAAGCCAGCGCCGACAAGGGCAATGGCTTCTCCGAGAAGGTGAAGGCCCGCGCTGCCGAGGAAGGCGCAGTCGCCGTCGTCGTCTCGGCCAAGATCGAGAGCGAGATCGCCGTCCTGCCGGCCGAAGAGCAGAAGGACTATCTCGACGCGGTCGGCCTCGCCGAGCCGGGTCTCAACCGCGTCATCCGCGCCGGCTATGCGCTCCTGAACCTCGTCACCTATTTCACCGTCGGCCCGAAGGAAGCCCGCGCCTGGACGATCGAGAACGGCACCAAGGGCCCCGCCGCCGCCGGCGTGATCCATACCGATTTCGAGAAGGGCTATATCCGGGCCGAAACCATCGCCTATGACGACTACATCGCCCACAAGGGCGAGAGTGGTGCGCGCGAAGCCGGCAAGTTCCGGCTCGAGGGCAAGGAATATGTCGTCGCCGATGGCGACGTGCTGCATTTCCGCTTCGCCAACTGAGCCGGACCGCGAGCGACCTATGCGCTATTTCGAGGACTTCGTCGTCGGAGAGGTGAAGCAGAGCGGCCGGGTCGCCGTCTCGCAGGACGACATCATCGCCTATGCCTCGCGCTACGATGCGCAGGATTTCCACACCGATCCGGCGGCCGCGAGACAGAGCTTCGTTGGCCAGCTCATCGCGTCCGGCTGGCATAGCTGCTCGCTGCTGATGCGGCTGCTCGCCGAGGACTTCGTCCTGGAGGCCGCCTCGATGGGGGCCCCCGGCATCGAAGAGGTCAAATGGCTTCGGCCCGTGCTGCCGGGGGATGTCCTCAGCGCACGGCGCAGCGTGATTGAAACCAAGGAATCGCGCTCACGCCCCGAGATGGGCCTGGTGAAGTTCCGGTTCGAGCTCCTGAACCAGCGCGACGAGCCGGTCCTCGAGCAGACCAACTGGATCATGTTCGGTCGCAAGGGCTCGGGCTTTGCTCAGCCCAGGGGCGACTGGCTGGCCCACCCGCCCCGCTACGTGCAGCCGGGAACGCTGAGCCTGCTCGAAATTCCCGCTGGCGAGACGCAACCGGCGCCCTTCTTCGAGGAAATCGAGATCGGCGAGAGCCATGAACTCGGCAGCTTCGTCTTCACACCTGAGGAAATCGTCGCCTTCGCCCGCGCCTTCGATCCGCAGCCCTTCCACATGGACGATGTTGCGGCGCGCAGCGGTTCCTTCGGGCGTCTCGCCGCCTCGGGCTGGCATACAGCCTCGGTCTGGATGGCAACGATGGTCGCTCACCGCAAACGCCAGCTCGCGGCCACGCCCGGACAGGCGCCACGCCTCGGCCCCTCCCCCGGCTTCAAGAATCTGCGCTGGTCCAGACCGGTCTTTGTCGGCGACAGGATCACCTATAGCTCGACTGTCATTCAAACCCGCGCCAGCGCCAGCCGCCCGCAATGGGGCCTGTTCTTCCATCGCAATGCCGGTGTGAACCAGCATGGAGAGGAGGTCTTCAGCTTCGAGGGCTGCGTCTTCATCGAGCGCAGACCGGCCTGATCTGCGGCGCGATCTGAAGCGTCCCAAGCGACATGACCGGGCCAAGCCCGACCATGTCGGACTGCGCTCCAAAACGCCTCCGGTCGTCAGCCGACCTTGCCGTAGCCGGCGAACTTCGCGGAAACGCGCGACATCTCGACCTCGTCAAGAATGACCGGCTCCAAGCCGGAGGCGAGCAGGTCGAGATATTGCCCCGCGAGATTCTCGACCTCGGCGACGATCGTGTGTGCGCCCGCGAGAGTCTGTCCAAGCGCGATGACACCGTGGTTGGCAAGCAGCACCGCCTTGCGCCCCTCAAGCGCCTTCACGGCGCTCTCGGCAAGCTCAGGTGTGCCGAAGGTCGCGTATTCAGCGCAACGCACATCAGCCCCACCGCACAGCGCAATCATGTAATGGAAGGCCGGAATGCCGCGCCTTGCCGACGACAGCGCGGTGGCGCGCGGCGAATGCGTGTGCACGATCGCCTGGGCGTCCGGGCGCGCCTTGTAGATCTCGACATGGAATGGCCATTCGGACGAAGGCTTGCGTGAGCCATTCAGGATGGTGCCATCCTGCGAGAGATGGATCAGATCCTCCGGCCTTGTCTGCGCATAGGGCAGGCCGGACGGGGTGATCAGCAAGCCACCTTCGAAGCGGGCCGAGACATTGCCGGATTTCGATGGGCAGAACCCGGCCTTGTCGATCGCCTGGGCGACCGCGACGATCTCTGCGCGAAGCGCCATTTCACTCATGTCGCAGCTCCGCGCGCCAGATCAGGAAAGAGACCAGCAAGCCCCTCGGAGCTCGCAGGGGCCACACCACGTTCGGTGATGAGGCCGGTGACAAGGCGCGCCGGGGTGACGTCGAAGGCGGGATTGGCGGCGGGGCTGCCAGGCGCCACCACCCGGAACTGGCCGACCTCGCCATCCTCGCCCAGGCCCGCGAGATGGGTGACCTCGCGTGCCGACCGCTCCTCGATCGGGATCTCGCCGAGCCCGTCCGACAGCCGCCAGTCGATCGTCGGGGACGGCAGGGCGACATAGAAAGGCACGCCGTTGTCATGCGCTGCCAGCGCCTTGAGATACGTGCCGATCTTGTTGGCGACATCTCCGGTCGCGGTCGTCCGGTCGGTTCCGACGATGACCATGTCGACCTGCCCGCGCTGCATCAGATGCCCGCCGGCATTGTCGCTGACCACGGTATGCGGCACGCCATGGGCGCCGAGTTCATAGGCCGTCAGCGCAGCGCCCTGATTGCGCGGCCGCGTCTCATCGACCCAGACATGGATGGGCAGGCCGGCATCATGCGCCAGATAGATCGGCGCCAGCGCCGTGCCCCAGTCAACCGTGGCAAGCCAGCCGGCATTGCAATGGGTCAGGATATTGAGTCGCTCGCCCGGAGCCTTGCCCGCCGCAAGGCCGCGGATCACGCCAAGTCCGTGCTCGCCGATCGCGCGGCAGAGCGCGACATCCTCGTCGCAGATCGCAGCAGCCTCGTCATAGGCCGCTGCCATGCGCGAAGCTGGACCCAGGCCTGCCAGCCTGGCGCTCACCCGCTCCAGCGCCCAGTGCAGGTTCACCGCCGTCGGGCGGGTCGCACCAAGCAGCGCGACAGCCGCCTCCAGCGCCTGGTCGGACGGGTCCGCGCGCATGGCCAGGGCGACGCCATAGGCGGCTGTAGCGCCGATCAGCGGTGCTCCGCGCACAACCATGCTGCGGATCGCCTCGGCGGCCTGCTCGGCACTCCCAAGCGCGACGGTCTCGAAACGGAAGGGCAGCTTGGTCTGGTCGATCACGCTGACGCGCCAGCCATCCTGCGCGAGCCAGATCGTCCGGTAGGCCTTGCCGCCGATCTTCATGGGCTCAGTGTCCGCTGAAGGAGACGAGCGTGCGCACGGGGACGCCGAGGCGGCGGACCCGATCCGCCCCCCCGAGATCCGGCAGATCGACGATGAAGCAGGCCGCCACGACCTCCGCGCCCAGCGAGGACAGCAGGTTGACCGCCCCTTCCGCAGTGCCCCCGGTCGCGATCAGATCGTCGACCAGCAGGACGCGCTCGCCCCGTGAGACCGCGTCCTTGTGGACCTCGATCTCGCCCGTGCCGTATTCCAGGGAATAGCTGATGCTGACCGTCTCGTGCGGCAGCTTGCCCTTCTTGCGCACCGGGATGAAGCCGGCCGAGAGCTGATGGGCCACCGCCCCGCCGAGGATGAAGCCGCGCGCCTCGATGCCGGCGATCTTGGCGATCTTCAACCCGGCAAAAGGCTGGACGAGCTCGTCGACCGCACGTCGGAAGGCCCGGGCATCGCCGAGCAGGGTGGTGATGTCCCGGAAGATGATGCCCGGCTTGGGGTGATCCGGAATCGAGCGGATCGCGTTCTTCAGGTCGAGGAGGGTATCACGGTCCATGCGGAAACAGCTCGCTGTGGCGACGCGCTCTCTTAGCGCCGTGGCCGCGCGAAGGGAACCGCCGGCGCTCGACCGGCGGCCTTCCGATATCACACAGCAGTCAGAGGACCCGGCCCGCAACCGCGTCGAGCCTTGCCACGAGGGTCGGATCGCGAAATTCGCGCGCCGTGATGATGGCGCCGTCCAGCGCGTGATGGGAGCCAGCCGGACAAGGCTCGCGCTCGGCAGGGAAATCCGCGGCCAGGCGCGCAACCAGCCGGCGCGCCTTCTCGGCATTGTCCTTCAGGACTGCCACGACTGAGGTGACATCCACCGAGGACTGCTCCGGGTGCCAACAGTCGAAATCCGTCACCATCGCGACGGTCGCGTAGGTGATCTCGGCCTCACGGGCGAGCTTGGCCTCGGGCATCGCTGTCATGCCGATCAGGTCGTAGCCGAGCGCCTTATAGGTCAGCGACTCCGCATAGGTCGAGAATTGCGGGCCTTCCATGGTGACCAGAGTACCGCCGCGCACGAAGGGCAGCTCCTCGGCCGTAGCGGCATCGGCGAGCCGTGCCTGCAGCAGCGGACCCACCGGGCGCGCCATCGGGACATGCGCGACACAGCCTTTGCCGAAGAAGGAGCTGGCGCGACGCACGGTGCGGTCGATGAACTGGTCGACCAGCACGAACAGGCCGGGATAGAGCTCGGATTTGTAGGACCCGCAGGCTGAGAGCGAGACGAGATCGGTGACGCCCGCTCGCTTMATCACGTCGATATTGGCGCGGTAATTGATCTCGGAGGGCGGCAGGACGTGGCCGCGACCATGGCGCGGCAGGAAGACGATCTTGGTTTGGCCGATCCGGCCGATGCGCAGGATATCCGAGGGTTCGCCCCAGGGGCTCGTGACACGCTCTTCGCGCAGATCGGTCAGGCCCGGCAGGTCGTAGATGCCCGACCCACCGATGATTCCGAGCACAGCTTCGCTCATGATCGCTTCCTTTCAGTTTGGCCGGACAGGAGCAGGCTTCTGTGACGGCCGTACAAAGGGCTGCACAGCCGCAGCTGCGCAAGGCCAAACGAAAAAGGCCCCGTTTCCGGGGCCTTTTCCCAATCTCAGAGGTGGTCAGTGCGCGGTGGAGCCATCCGGCATGCGCGACCAGACCTTCTTCTTGGTGTAATAGAGCAGACCGCCGAAGAAGATGAGGAACAGCATCACCTGCATGCCAATGCGCTTGCGCGCCTCGAGATGCGGCTCAGCCATCCAGACCATGAAGGCCGCGACGTCCTTGCCATACTGCGCCACGGTCTCCGGAACTGGCGACTTGCCATCCGGCCCCTTCGGATACTCGACCTGCCCGTCCTGGAGCGGCTGCGGCATCGCGATGAGGTGGCCCGGCATATAGGTGTTGTAGTTCTGGCCCGGCAGCAGCGGCGGGAAGCCCTGCGGCGGTTCCTTGTACCCGGCCAGCAGCGCCGCGATATAGTCCGGCCCCTGCTCCTGATACTGGGAGAAGATGTCGATGATGAACTGCGGGAAACCGCGCTCATAGGTGCGGGCCTTGGCCAGGACCGACAGATCCGGCGGGTAGGCTCCGCCATTGGCGGCCCGCGCCGCCTGCTCGTTCGGGAACGGCGACGGGAAACGGTCCGCCGGACGGCCGGGACGATCGAACATCTCGCCCTGGTCGTTCGGGCCGTCCTTGATCTGATAGGTCGCCGCCAGCGCGGTGACCTGCCCGGGCGTGAACTCCGGACCACCAGGCTGCGACAGCGTCCGCATCGGGATCAGGCTCATCGCGTGGCAGCTGGCGCAGACCTCCTTGACGACCTTGAAGCCGCGCTGGAGCTGGGCACGGTCGAACTTGCCGACCGGACCCGAGAATGACCACTTCTGCTGCGGCGGGATCACACGGTCGCCGGCGGCCTGAGCCGTCAGCGCGTTGGCAGTGAGGGCAAGGCCGAAGCTGAGCCCCGCCAGGGCAAGGCGAAACGGGGTGGTGCTCATCTTTCGTCAGCCCTTGGCGTTCGGTTCGGAGGCGGTGGCAGCCGCAAGGCTCGCGCCTGAGCCACCCTTGATATTGGCCAGCACGGAGTCCGCGATCGAGTTCGGCAGCTTCGCCGGCTTCTCGAAGATGCCGACCAGCACAAGCGAGATGAAGTAGCCGAAATACAGCGCGGTGAAGATCCGCGAGTAGGTCACGTAGGGCTCCTCGGCAGGCATGGCGCCGAGATAGCCGAGCACGATGCAGACCACGAGGAACGCCCAGAACAGGACCCGGGCGACCGGCCGGTAGCTCATCGACTTCACCTTGGAGGTGTCGAGMCAGGGCAGGAAGGCCAGCACCGCGATCGCCGCGAACATCGCCAGAACGCCGCCGAGCTTGTCGGGAATGGCGCGCAGGATCGCGTAGAACGGCAGGAAGTACCACTCAGGCACGATATGTGTCGGCGTCACCGCCGGGTTGGCCGGAATGTAGTTGTCGGCATGGCCCATGAAGTTCGGCTGATAGAACACGAAATAGGCGAACACGAAGATGAAGCAGACCATCCCGAAGATGTCTTTGATGGTCGCATAGGGCGTGAACGGCACGGTGTCCTTCTGGACGTTCTTCACCTCGACGCCGGTCGGGTTGTTCTGTCCGACGACGTGCAGCGCCCAGATGTGAAGGATCACGACGCCGAAGATCATGAACGGCAGCAGATAGTGYAGCGAGAAGAAGCGGTTCAGCGTCGGGTTGTCGACGGAATAGCCGCCCCACAGGAAGGTCACGATCGTCTCGCCAACCACCGGCAGCGCCGAGAACAGGTTGGTGATGACGGTGGCGCCCCAGAAGGACATCTGCCCCCAGGGCAGCACGTAGCCCATGAAGGCGGTGGCCATCATCAGCAGGAAGATGACGACGCCGAGGATCCAGAGCACCTCGCGCGGAGCCTTGTACGACCCGTAATAGAGGCCGCGGAAGATGTGGACATAGACGGCGACGAAGAACATCGAGGCGCCGTTGGAGTGCAGGTAACGCAGCAGCCAGCCGAAATTCACGTCGCGCATGATGTGCTCGACGGAGTTGAAGGCCATGGTCGCATGCGGCGTGTAGTGCATCGCCAGGATGACGCCCGTCACGATCTGCGCGACGAGCATGAACACCAGGATGCCGCCGAAGGTCCAAAGGTAGTTCAGGTTGCGCGGAACCGGGTAGGACACGGCCGAATCGTGCATGAGGCGAACGATCGGCAGACGGGCATCGAGCCAGCGTTCAAAGCCGGTCTTCGGAACGTAGGTGCTATGACCACTCATGACGAATGCCTCAAGGCTTTCTCGGTATCATTGGAAATCATGGAGAAGCGCATAGCTCAGCCGATTCGGATCTTCGTATCTGCGTTGAACKCATAGGGCGGGATCGGCAGGTTGAGCGGCGCAGGCCCCTTGCGGATGCGGCCCGACGAATCGTAGTGCGAACCGTGGCATGGGCAGAACCAGCCGTCGTAGTCGCCCTTCGGATCGCCGGGGGAATTGCCGAGCGGCACGCAGCCAAGATGGGTGCAATTGCCGTAAACGATGAGGAACTGCTCGTGGCCTTCCTTGACGCGGGCCTGGTCGGTCTGAGGATCGGGCAGCGTCGCGACATTGACCGCACGCGCCTCGTCGATCTCCTTCTTGGTGCGGTGACGCACGAAGATCAGCTTGCCGCGCCAGAACAGCTTGATGGCCTGGCCTTCCGCGATCGGGCCGAGATCGACATCCATCGGCGCACCAGCAGCAATGGTCTGCGCGTCCGGAGCCAACTGGCTCACGAGCGGAACAACAACAGCACCGAGACCGACGGCACCGGCAGCGCCGGTCGCCAGCATCAGAAAGTCGCGGCGGGTGGTTTGGGTCGTCTCGGTCGCGTGAGCCACGATCGATTCCTCTGCTCTTCGCCCAGCCTGGAACGGCTGTAAATTATCGTCTGACGCCCCTCATAGGTGCGCCCCTTCGCAGCCGCAATGCGGCGGCGCGTCGCCGCCGCGCTCTTTGGCATGCACTTTGGACGAAGTCTACTGTTCCGGGCGGCGGCAATGTGCATCGCGGCCTGCCCTCAGGGGGACTCAGGCCGAGACTGTCTCCGGGTCGGCAACGGCCAGGAAACCACCCGACTGGCGTGCCCAGAGTCGGGCATAGAGGCCACCACGCGCGACGAGTTCGGCATGGCTGCCCTGATCGACGATGCGCCCCTTGTCGAGCACGATCAGCCGATCCAGCGCCGCAATGGTCGAGAGCCGGTGCGCGATCGCGATCACGGTCTTGCCCTGCATGAGCGCCGTGAGCTGCTCCTGGATCGTCGCCTCGACCTCTGAATCAAGTGCCGAGGTGGCCTCGTCCAGAATCAGAATCGGCGCATCCTTGAGCAGCACGCGGGCGATGGCGATGCGCTGGCGCTGGCCGCCCGAGAGCTTGACGCCGCGCTCGCCGACACGCGATTCGAACCCCTTGCGCCCATCCTGGTCGCTGAGGGTCGCGACGAACTCATGCGCCGATGCCCTCCTGGCCGCCTCGATGATCTCGTCCTCGGTCGCATCGATCCGGCCATACCCGATATTATCACCGATCGAGCGGTGCAGCAGCGAGTTATCCTGCGTCACCATGCCGATCTGTGCGCGCAGCGAGTCCTGCGTCACGCGGGCGATATCCTGCCCATCGATCAGGATGCGACCGGCCTCCAGCGGATAGAGTCGCAAGAGCAGGTTGACGAGCGTCGACTTCCCGGCGCCCGACGGGCCGACGAGGCCGATCTTCTCGCCTGGTCGGATATCGAGGTTGAGCCCCTCGAACAGACCGCCGGTGCGGCCATAATTGAAGCGGACCTGCTCGAAGCGGATCGCCCCCTCGCCGACCGACAAGGGCCTGGCATCCGGCACGTCGGTCAGGTCATGCGGCTTGGCGATCGTCTCCATGCTCTCCTGCACGGAGCCGATATTCTCGAACACGCCGCGCACCAGATGGATCAGCCAGCTCGACATCTGCACCAGCCGCAGCACGAGGCCGATCGCGGCCGCGACCGCTCCGGGCGACATGATGCCCTGGCTCCAGAGATGCAGCGAGATCCACGCCGTCGTCACGACCAGCAGGCTGTTCATGGTCTGCAGGATGACGCTGACACCGGTGATCAGCCGCGACAAATGCAAGAAGGAGGCGTTCCAGCGCGACAGCGAGTCGCGGACCGAAGAGCGCTCGGCATCGGCGCGGGCGAAGAGCTTGACCGTCAGGATATTGGTATAGGAATCGACGATGCGCCCGGTCGTCGAGGAACGCCCCAGCGAGTTCGCCTCGGAGCGCTTCTTCGCGCGCGGCACGAAATAGATCAGCAGCACGACATAGGCTGCAAACCAGACGATGACCGGAAGTGCCAGCCAGAGGCTGGTCGAGCCGAAGAAGCCGATCGCCACCGATGCGAAGATCAGCGCGTACCAGAGATCGTCGATGACCTCGATCGTCGCGCCACGGATCGATTGCCCCGCCTGGATCACGCGCGCCGAAAGCCGTCCCGCGAAATCGTTCTGGAAATAGGAGAGCGCATGGCCAAGCGTATAGACATGGTTGCGCCAGCGGATCTGATTGGTGATCTGCGGCACCACGACCTGGTCCACGATCGCATGATTGGCGAAATAGATCAGCGGGCGGACCACGACGAGCAGGAAGGCCGCGCCGAGCAGCACCGCGCCGTGATCGCGCCAGATCGTCTCGGGCGACTGGGTCGCCAACAGATCCACGAACCAGCCGACCATCAGGTACATCGCCGCTTCGATGCCGCTGAAACCGAGGCCGGTGAGCATGATCAGGGCCATCCAGCCCTTCACGCCCTTGATGTGGTGCCACATGAATGGCCACACGCCCTTGGGCGGCGTCTGGCCCTCGTCAAAGGGCGCGAAGACGTCGATGCGGCTTTCGAGAAAACGGAACAGGGAGGCGAACATGGCGTACCGCCCTCCATGGACCGGCATGACGACGAAATCTTGGCGACATATGGGGCAGCAGTCAGGTCGCGGCCAGAGGCTTGACGCATGTCATGACGTCACCGCATGACAGCAGCGCATGTTGCGCCTCGCCCTCTACCAGCCGGATATCCCGCAGAATTCGGGCACGATGATTCGCATGGCCGTCTGCCTCGGCATCGCGGTCGACGTCATCGAACCCGCGGCCTTCGACGTCTCGGACCGCCATTTCCGGCGTTCCGGCATGGACTATCTCGAGCGCGCCGCGATCACCCGGCATGATTCGTTCAAGGCCTTCGATGCATGGCGGCTTGCGGGCGGCCACCGGCTGATCCTGGCGGAGACGGATGGGGCCACCGCCCATACCGATTTTGCCTTCGCTCCCGGCGACATCGTGCTCGTCGGACGCGAATCGGCGGGCGTCCCCGCCGAGCTCTACTCAACCGTCGACGGCAGCGTCCATGTGCCGATGCGCCCGGGTTTGCGTTCGCTCAATGTCGCAATTGCCGCAGCCGTGGTTATGGGAGAGGCCTTGCGGCAGCTGGACGCTTATCCGAGATAGGCGCGAAATCCCTCGTCACCGCGGATGACGACCCTCGCGGCGAGCGGAACGGAAACGGATCGATGACCACCCGAGCGACTGACCCCGCCTCCACGACCTCTCCCCTCGCACTCGCGGAGGCCATGAAGCCGCGCGCGACAGCCTGGTTCGAGGCCCTGCGCGACCAGATTTGCTCGGCCTTCGAGGCGCTGGAGGATGAAGCCACCGGCCCCTTCCCAGCCGAGGCAAGCACTCCGGGCCGCTTCGAGCGGACGCCCTGGCAGCGTCGCAACCACGATGGCGCCGAAGGCGGTGGCGGCGTCATGTCGATGATGCAGGGCCGCGTCTTCGAGAAGGTCGGCGTCCACGTCTCGACCGTCTACGGCACCTTCCAGTCCGAATTTGCGGGACAGATCCCGGGCGCGGCCGAGGATCCGCGCTTCCATGCCACGGGCATCTCGCTGATCGCCCATCCCTGGAATCCGCACGCACCGACGGTGCATATGAACACCCGCTTCGTGGTGACGACGAAGCCGTGGTTCGGTGGTGGAGCCGATCTGACCCCCGTGCTGGACAGCCGGCGCACGCAGGAGGACGCCGACGCCGTCGCCTTCCACGCCGCGATGCGCGCGCCCTGCGAAAGCTTCGCCCCAGTCGCCGACTACCCCCGCTTCAAGCAATGGTGCGACGAGTATTTCTTCCTGAAGCACCGCGGTGAGCCACGCGGCATCGGCGGCATCTTCTACGACTATGTCTGGTCCGGAGAGCCTGAGGCCGATCTCGCCTTCACCCAGGCGGTCGGCAAAGCTTTCCTCGACATCTATCCGCGGATCATGCGGGCCAATATCGGCACGCCCTGGACCGAGGCCGAGCGTTACGAACAGCAGGTCCGGCGCGGTCGCTATGTCGAGTTCAACCTGCTCCATGACCGGGGCACGATCTTCGGCCTCAAGACCGGCGGCAATGTCGCATCGATCCTCTCCTCGCTGCCGCCGACCGTACGCTGGCCCTGAGCGCTCTCAGCGCTCGCGTTGCGCGATTGCGCTTTCGACAAAGGCAAACTGCTGGGTCCGCTCGCCGGGACATCCCGCTTCGATCCAGTCGCGCCTTGCCTGATCGAGCACGCGCCCGACATCCGGACCGGCGGCGACACCGCGTTTGAGCACATCGCGACCACTGAGGAGGAAGGGCGGCGTTTGCCCGAGTTCGGCAATTGCAGCCTGCACCTTGGAGCGCCCCGGAGAACTCTCGTTGGCCGTGAGCAGAACGAGGCCGCCGGCGACCGCATCCGCGCCGACGCGATGCGCCAGGTGCCGCAGCAGGGCGATCGAACAATCCGTCGCACGCCCCGAGAGCCCCTCAAGGGCGAGCGCGATACGCTCGATCCTGTCGAATTGTTCGTTCGACAGCCGCAACCCGTCCCGCAGGCGCAGCGCATCCTCGCGCACGCCAACCGCCAGCGCTGCGAGCCGGAAAGCCGGATAGACTGTTCCCGCGGGCTCGCCTGCCGCAATCGCCGCGAAGCGCGAAAGCCGGGGCACGCCGCCGATCACCGGTACAAGAAGCCCCGCTCCCATCATCGCCGACAATGCGTCGGCCGCGCGCGGCGCAACGAGCAGCTTCAGCAACTCGGCGCGCACCCGCTCACGCGAAAGCCCGTCGAGCCCGGCCCGGCCGGCCGTGCAGGCCGCCAGTCCCGTCGCGTCCAGTGCTCCTTCGCCATAGCGCGCGTGAAACCGGAAGAAGCGCAGGATGCGCAGATAGTCCTCGCGGATGCGCAGGTTCGCATCGCCGATGAAGCGGATACGACGCGCCGCAAGGTCGACAAGTCCGTCGCAATAGTCGTGAACGGTGCCGTCGCGCCCGAGCCCAAGCGCGTTGACCGTAAAATCCCGCCTGATCGCGTCCTCTGCGAAATCGCGCCCAAAGACCACCTTCGCGCGGCGACCATCGGTCTCGACATCGCGACGCAGCGTCGTGGTCTCGAAGGGAACGCCATGGGCGACGATGGTCACCGTGCCATGCTCGATTCCCGTGGGAACCGATTTGAAACCCGCCGCCGCTGCGCGCCGGATCGTCTCCTCCGGTAATGCCGTCGTCGCCAGATCGACATCGCCGACCGGCTCTCCCAGCAGCAGGTCGCGGACAGCCCCGCCAATGACGCGCGTGTCCTCGCCCCCGCCATTGAACGCAGCCAGCACCTCCGTCACCCCCGGCCGCTGAAGAAAGCGCTCGACCCGAGCTCGCTGCGCTTCGTTCATCTGAACTGGCCAGGGACGAGCTGCCCGTTCTCCATATGAGGCGGCACATAAGCGCCCTGGCTGCGCGGAGCGATCCAACCGGTATAGGCGACGAAGCCGATCGAGATCACGAGCCCCACGACCGACAGCCAGAACACGTGCCCGTCCCAGTGTTCGACGTCGAAGGGGTTCCGCCGCCTGACGATCAGATAGCTTGCGAAGATACAAAAGGGCAGGACGAAGAGCAGAACCTCTTCTGTCACCGAACGCAGCATGGGCGCGCCATCCAATCAGACTAGCCGGAGAGTCGCTCGTAAAGGTTACGGATCATGCCGGCGGTTGCACCCCAGATATAGTGATCTCCGAAGGGCATCGCATAGTAGGTACGATAGCGCCCCTTCCATTCCCGACCTTCGCGGCGATGATTGGCGGGATCCATCAGGAAGGCGAGCGGCGTCTCAAAGGCCTCGTCGACCTCGTGCGGATTGATCGTCAGCGCGAATGGCGGCGCGATCAGCCCCACGACAGGCACGACCCTGTAGCCGGTGCCGGTGAGATAGGCGTCGAGAAAGCCGACGACGCGCACATGTTCGCGGGCGAGACCGATCTCCTCCTCCGTCTCGCGCAGCGCCGTGACCACCGGCGAGCCATCGACGGCATCGACGCGTCCGCCGGGAAAGGCGACCTGGGCGGAATGGCTGCGCAACGCCGCTGCGCGCCGGGTCAGCAATACGGTCGGCCCGTCCTCGCGCAGCACGATCGGGATCAGCACCGCGGCCTGGATCGCGGCCGCCTCGTCCGGCGGCTCGATCGCTTCCGGCTGGAGATCATGGTCGCCGCGCGGCCTGCTGATCAGGTCGCCGAGGTCCGGCGGTTCGTGGCGCAGCCGCGCCCCGGCAAGGGCGACGATCTCTGCCGCCGTCAGCTTCAGAGCCTGCATCAGAGTCCTTCGATTTCGCTGGATGGCACGGCCGGATAGAATGCACCGGCGACGGCCAGCCCGAACATGCCGACGCCATCGACCGGCCTGATCTCGCCAAGGGCCAGAAGGTCATAGGTCAGGGCCCGCGTAACCCTCGCCCAGAGATCCCGGCGAATATGGACATAGGGCTTGAGCCCGTCATGCGTGTCCCGGACGAAGCGGATCGCATGCTCCGGGCCCACGCTCACGATATCGTCAACCAGTGTCCGGAACGCGATGGCGCGCTCGTCGCCTGTCCCCTCGACCGTCATCTCGACCGCCTGGAACGGCGCGTCGTCGACCTTGATCCCGACCTTTTCGACCGGTGTCACCAGGAAATAATCGCGGCCGTCGCGACGCAGGACGGAGGAGAAGAGCTTGACCAGCGACGGCCTGCCGATGGGAGTTCCGAGATAAAACCACGTGCCATCCCCCGCAATCCGCATGTCGATATCGCCGCAATAGGGTGGATTCCAGCGTTCGACGGGCGGCAAGGCTCGCGTGCGACTGTCCTTCAGCGCGACCAGCAATCGCTCCATCGCCTGCGTTGAATGGTTCATCGAACTACCTGAAATCGCCGCCCGCGGCATATTGGTTGCATGACCCGTTTCGCCTTGAACTCTACATAATCGTGAAGCCGAGTTCTGTGCACCAGAGCCTGTAGCCCCTTGAGCCGGTTGGATAGCCCGTCCACAGTCATCGGTTCGGGAAGCTTGCGGGGCGTGAAGCAGCGCAAGGCGCGATGACGAGGGTGAAGGAGATCGACATGGTGGCGCAAGTCCGTGCGACGGACGGCAAGAGCGAGGCCGGTCAACCCGTCAATCTCGATACCGGGATCGTCGAAGCGGCTGAAGCTGCGCTCGGCGCCATCGGCGCCGCCCGCCGCGAGATCGGCCAGGTCATCTTCGGGCAGCAGGAGGTGGTCGACCTCTCGCTGATCACCTTGCTCGCTGGTGGCCACGGTCTGCTCGTCGGCGTGCCCGGCCTTGCCAAGACCAAGCTGGTCGAGGCGATGGGAACGGTTCTCGGCCTGAGCGCGAGACGCGTGCAATTCACGCCGGACCTGATGCCCTCCGACATTCTCGGCTCCGAGGTGCTCGACGAGAGCGCCGACGGCAAGCGCCATTTCCGCTTCATCAAGGGGCCGGTCTTTGCCCAGCTGCTGATGGCCGACGAGATCAACCGCGCCAGCCCGCGGACGCAGTCGGCGCTGCTGCAGGCCATGCAGGAACATCACGTCACCGTCGCCGGTGAACGCTACGACCTGCCTGCGCCGTTCCACGTGCTGGCAACCCAGAACCCGATCGAGCAGGAAGGCACCTATCCGCTGCCGGAAGCCCAGCTCGACCGCTTCCTGCTCGAGATCGACGTCGGCTACCCCGACCGCGAGGCCGAGCGGCGCATCTTGCTCGAGACCACCGGTGCCACCGAGCACAAGCCGGTCCAGGCGATGACGGCAGAGACGCTGATGTCGACGCAGCGCCTCGTGCGTCGCCTGCCGGTCGGCGAGAACGTCGTCGATGCGATTCTCGATCTGGTGCGCTCGGCTCGCCCCGGCGATGGCGATCCGGCGCTGACCAGCAAGCTTGCCTGGGGCCCCGGCCCGCGCGCCAGCCAGGCCCTGACGCTTGCCGCCCGCGCCCGCGCGCTCGTCGAAGGCCGGCTCGCACCGTCCGTGGATGACGTCGTCGCGCTCGCCACCCCCGTGCTCAAGCACCGTATTGCGCTCACCTTCGCTGCACGCGCCGATGGCGAGACGGTCGAGAGCGTCATCGCGAGGCTCGTGGAACGATTGGGATAGGGACTTCAGTGATGCTGCGCACGCGCGTCCTCGGCCCATCCGAACGCCAGCCGGCCCCGCCGGTCCTGAAGGCTTCCCTCGATCTCGCGGCGCGCCTGCCGCGCCTGATCCTCGAGGCCCGGCGCGTCTCAGCCAGCGTGCATGGCATCCACGGCCGCAGGCGCGCCGGCCCCGGCGAGACATTCTGGCAGTACCGCCCTCTGGTGACCGGTGAGGCCGCGTCACGCATCGACTGGCGCCGCTCGGCGCGCGACGGCCATCTCTTCGTCCGCGAGCGCGAATGGGAGGCCTCGCATGCGATCTGGCTCTGGATCGACCGCTCGGCCTCGATGGGCTTTTCCTCGTCGCTCGCCATGGCCTCCAAGGTCGACCGCGCGCTTGTGGCCGGCTTCGCCCTGGCCGAAACCCTGGTCGAAGGCGGCGAGCGGGTCGGGCATCTCGGCCTGACGCGGGCGCTCGCCTCGCGACGTATCGTCGAGACCTTGGCACAAGCGCTCGTGATCGACCGCAAGGGCGAGACCGCCGATCTGCCGCCGGACGCGCCGCTTCCACGCCTGGCCGACGCCATCATCATCACCGACGGACTTTCGCCGGCGCAGTCCCTGGCCAAACGCATCGCGACCATGGCGAGCAGCGGCGCGCGCGGCCATATCCTGCTGATCGCGGATCCGATCGAAGAAACGTTCCCCTTCAGCGGCCAGGCCGAGCTCTTCGACCTCGAAGACGGCCTCACTCTGCGCGTCGGCGATGCCGGGGCCTGGGGAGAGGAATATCGCCGGCGCCTCGAAGCCCATCGCGATATCATTCGGGAGGCTTGCCGCAAGGCGGGCTGGACGCTGACCCTGCATCGGACCGACCGGCCCGCCAGCGAAGGCGTACTCCGGATTGCGAGCCTGATCGCCGCCTCGCGCGGCGGCCAGGGCCGCTAGGAGGGCGCCAACAATGCTGACGCAGCTGCCCATCGCCTTCTCCGCCCCGCTCGCGCTGACCGCGCTTGCGCTGCTGCCAGCGCTTTGGCTGATCCTGCGAGTGACGCCGCCACGCCCGCGCCGCATCGATTTTCCACCGCTCAAGATCATGGCCGACCTGATCGCCAAGCGTGAAATGCCGGCGCATACACCCTGGTGGTTGTTGGCATTGCGGATGGCCATTGCGGCACTCGCCATCATCGCCGTTGCCGGCCCGGTCTGGAACCCACCGGTCGCAACGGCGCCCACGCGCGGGCCCGTGCTGCTCCTGATCGACAACGGCTTCGGCGCGGCGACCGATTGGCCCGAGCGTGTGGCGCTGGCGGAGTCGCGGGTCAATGCTGCAGGCCGCGAGGGACGTGCGGTGGCGATCGTCGGGCTCGCGGAAACGCCGGGCGAGGTCACGCTGTCGGAACCGCGCGCGGCGCTCGACAAGCTGCGTGCATTGGCCTTGCAGCCGCACGCGCCCGACCGCACCACCCAATTGCCCCGGATCGAGGTTTTTCTCCGCGCCACGCCTGACGCCGAAATCGTCTGGGTCTCCGACGGGCTCGGCCTGACCGACGAAGGCGCCTTCCTGGCGCGCCTGAAGCAGGAAGCCGATGCACGTCGACTTTCCATCCACGCCACCCCCGCCGACCAGCTCGCGCTGACGGCCGCAGAGAACCTCTCCGGCGCGCTGACGGTCAAGGTGCTGCGGCCAGCCACCAGCGCCCCCGCGAGCGGCCAGGTTCGCGCACTCGATCTGAAGGGTCTGCCACTGGGGGATGCTCCATTCGGCTTTGGCCCAACGGAAACGCAGACGGTGGCCCGACTCACCCTTCCGATCGAGGTGCGCAATGCCGTTTCGCGGCTTGAGGTCGTGGGCGAACCAAGTGCGGGTGCAGTGGCGCTGCTCGACGACCGCGCCAAACGGCGCCGCGTCGGTATCGTGTCCGGAACGACCACCGATACGGCGCAGCCCTTGCTGTCGCCAACCTATTACGTCTCGCGCGCCCTCTCACCCTTCGCAGAGATCCGCGAACCGCGCCCCGGCTCGAACGACCCCGTCGGCGAGTTGCTCGCGCAAAACCTCTCGGTCCTCGTTCTCGCGGATATCGGCGCCCTCGACCCGGAGACGGCGACGAAGATCAGCAGTTTCGTCGAGCGAGGCGGTGTCCTCTTGCGCTTTGCCGGCGTGCGCCTCGCCACCGCCTCCGACGAGCTGACCCCCGTGCGGCTGCGCCGCGGCGGGCGCACGCTCGGCGGCGGCCTCTCATGGGACACTCCGCGCAAGCTCGCCCCCTTCACCCGGGAGAGCCCGTTCTTCGGCACGCAGATCAGCGACGACGTCCGCGTCAATCGCCAGATTCTGGCCGAGCCCGATGCGGATCTTGCACGCAAGACCTGGGCTGCGCTCGAAGACGGCACGCCTGTGGTCACCGGCGAACGCCGCGGCGATGGCGTGATCGCCATGATGCATGTCACCGCCGACACCACCTGGTCGAACCTGCCGCTGTCGGGCCTCTTCGTCGAGATGCTGCGCAAGGTGGTGGCGCTGGCCGGAACAGGCCCGGCCGAGGCCCAGGCCGAGGATGCCAAGGTCGAGACGCTCTCGCCGACCCGCGTGCTGGACGGCAAGGGCTCCTTCCGAGCACCACCGGCTACGGCTCAACCGGTACCGCGGACCTTCACCGGACGTGCCACCCTGGCCCACCCCCCCGGCATCTACGGCCCGGCCGACGGTTCGCTCGCGGTCAATGCCTTGGCTCCCGCCGACACGCTGCACGCGCTCGATCTGGCCTCGCTCGGCGCGCCGATCCTGCCGATCGACAAGCCGGTCGCGCAGGACATCCGGCCCCAGCTCCTGGTCATCGCGCTGCTGCTGCTGATCCTCGACACGCTGGCGACGCTCTGGCTCGGCGGTCGACTGCGCGTGACGCGCGCTGGCAAGGCTGCTGCCGCCGCGGTCCTGCTTGGGTTGGCGCTGGCCGCCGCCCTTTCGGCCGCGCCGGCCCTCGCCCAACCTGTCCCGGCGGCACCGGAGGACACCCGCCCGCCGATCCCGCGCGAACTTTTCGCCGCAGGTGCCGTCACCCGCCTCGCCTATGTCCTGACCGGTGACAAGGCGGTCGATGACATGTCGAAGGCGGGGCTTGCAGGCCTCAATATCGTGCTCGGCGCACGCACCGCACTCGAACCCGGCGAAGCGGTCGGCCTCGACCCAGCCCGCGACGAGCTCGCCTTCTTTCCGATTCTCTACTGGCCGGTGGTCGCCGGGCGCCCGATTCCGGCGCCCGAAACCCTGCGCAAGCTCGAAGCCTATATGAAGGGCGGCGGGCTCGTGATCTTCGATACGCGCGATGCCATGAGCGCCCGCCCGGATGGGGGCAGCACGCCCGAGGGCGATCAGCTCAAGCGGATGCTGCAGACGCTGGACATTCCCGAGCTCGAACCGATCCCGCGCGACCACGTGCTGACCAAGACCTTCTACATCCTCGACGGTTTCGTCGGTCGCTATGACACCGGCACGACCTGGGTCGAGATCCTGCCGCCCGCCGGCGAAGACGGGCGTCGGCCGGCGCGGGCCGGCGACAGCGTCTCGCCGATCGTCATCACCTCGAACGATCTTGCCTCAGCCTGGGCCGTAAATCGCCGCGGCGAAGGGCTGGTACCGGTGTCCGGCTCCGATCCCCGCCAGCGCGAAATGGCGCTCCGCGCCGGCGTCAATCTCGTGATGTACGCGCTCACCGGCAACTACAAGGCCGACCAGGTCCATGTGCCGGCCCTGCTCGAGCGTCTGGGGCAATAGACCATGTGGAGCCTCTCCTTCGCCCCGCTCGTGCCTCTGCCACTGCTGATCGGGCTCGCGTTGCTGGCTGCTCTCGCTGCCGGCGCCGCGCTCGTCCTCGCCGGCCGCAGCGCCATCCTGCGCGCGCTCGCGCTGATCGTGCTGACGCTCACGCTGGCCGACCCGTCACTCGTCTTCGAGGACAGAGAACCGGTCAAGGACGTCGTCTCGGTGGTGGTCGATCGCTCCGGCTCGAACCGCCTCGCCGACCGGACCGCGCAGACCGAAGCCACCCTGGCCGATGTCGAACGGCAATTGCGCGGCGTTCCGGGCGTCGAGCCACGCATCGTCGACGTCACCGACATGCAGGGCTCGGGAGACGGGACCCGTCTCTTCGAGGCGTTGGCCGCAAGCATCGCGGATGTCCCATCGGAGCGCGTCGCCGGCGCCATCGTCATCACCGACGGCCTCGCTCATGACGCTCCTCCCAATGCCGAGGCCCTGGGTCTCAAGGCACCGCTGCACATTCTCACGACCGGCCGAAACGCCGAGATCGACCGCCGGATCGTACTTGTCGATGCGCCGCGCTTCGGCATCGTCGGCAAGGATCAGGTCATTCGCCTGCGCGTCGTCGACAAGGGCGGCCCCGGCCGCGCCGGGCTGACGATCCGCCGCGACGGCGAGATCGTCGCTCGCCGCGAGGTCACCTCGGGTCAGATCGTGCAGGTGCCGGTTCGGATCGACCGCGGCGGGCCCAATGTCGTCGAGATCGAGGCGGCGCCGCTCGATAACGAGCTCACGCTTGCCAATAATCGCGCCGTCATCACGATCGAGGGCGTGCGCGACAAGCTGCGCGTGCTGCTGGTCTCCGGAGAGCCGCATCCCGGCGAACGGACCTGGCGCAACCTGCTCAAGGCCGACGCCAATGTCGACCTCGTCCATTTCACGATCCTACGCCCGCCGGAGAAGCAGGACGGCACGCCGATCAACGAGCTTTCGCTGATCGCCTTTCCAACGCGCGAGCTGTTCCAGGTCAAGATCAAGGAATTCGACCTGATCATCTTCGACCGCTACGCCAACCAGTCGATCCTGCCGCTGCTCTACTTCGACAACATCGTCCGCTATGTGCGCGAGGGTGGCGCCCTGCTGGTCGCAGCCGGTCCGGAGTATTCCGGCTCGCAGTCGCTGGCACGGACCCCGCTCGGACAGATCCTGCCCGCCCTGCCCGATGGCACCGTCATCGACGAGGCCTATCGCGCCCGCGTCAGCGAACCCGGCCGCCGCCACCCGGTCACCCGCGACCTCCCCGGTTCGGAGGTCGAGCCGCCGCGCTGGGGCGAGTGGCTGCGCATGGTCGGCGCCCGCGCCCGCACAGGCTCGACCATCATGACCGGGCCGGGTGACAGACCGTTGCTCATGCTCAGCCGTGAGCAGAAGGGGCGCGTTGCGCTCTTCCTCTCCGATCATGCCTGGCTCTGGGCTCGAGGCTTCCGCGATGGCGGCCCGCATCTCGACCTGCTGCGCCGCCTCGGCCACTGGCTGATGAAGGAACCCGAACTCGAGGAAGAGGCGCTCCGCGCAACCGCCCGCGGCCGCACCATCGAGATCGAGCGCCAGACGCTCGGCGACGCCCCCTCCCCGATTGTCGTCACCGACCCCAATGGCACGTCGCGCACGGTTCAGCTGGAAGCCGGACGGCCCGGCATCTTCAGCGCCCGCGTCCCGACCACCGAATTCGGCCTGCACCGCATCTCAGGGGATAATCTGACGGCCTTTGCCAGTGTCGGCCCGGAGAACCCGCGCGAACTCATGGAGGTCGTCAGCGACCCGGCGAAGCTTCAGCAGCTTGCCGAGGCGACGGGCGGCTCCTCCCGCCGGATCGGCCAGGACAGCGGCTCGAGCGTGTCCGTGCCGCGCATCGTTCCGGTCCGTTCGGGCAGTCAGTTCGCTGGTGCGGACTGGATCGGCCTGCGCATCAGCGATTCCGGCATCGTGCGCGGCGTTTCGATTTCGCCTGTGTTCATCGGGCTGATCGGCCTCGCGCTGCTGTTTGGCGCTCTGGTGGCCGGCTGGCTCGGCGAGACCGGCCGGCGCTTCAGGCGGAGCCCGGACGCAACGCCATGACCGCCCCGCTGCGCCTGGCCAGCACGCCCTCGACCAGTTCGAGAGCGAGGAAGCGGGCGGGATTGGCCGGTCCCGGCAAGGTCAGCTGGCCCGGGGGGATCGGCTTGAAACCGAAGCGGGCATAATAGGGTGCATCCCCCACCAGCATGATGAGGTCGTGTCCGGCCGCCCGCGAGGCTTCGATCGAAGCGTTCATCAGGGCAGCGCCGATACCGCGTCCCTCGAAGGCAGGATCCACGGTAAGCGGCCCCAGCATCAGCGCCGGCTGCCCACCCGCCGAGACGCGGGTCACCCGCACCGAACCGACCAGGAAGGTTCCGACATGCGAGGCGAAGGATAGCGCCGGGTCCTGCGGCACGCCCTCGCGCAGGCGAAATGCCGTGCGGGCAAAACGGCCGGGACCGAAGGCGCGCTCGTGCAGGCGCTCGATGGCAGCATGATCGGCGGGGAGTTCGTGGCGAATGGTCAGGGGAAGCGAAGTCATGGCGTCGGCAAACCTGCGAACGGGCAGCGGGGCAAGAAGCTCAGGCGCCGTGAAGCAGCCGAGCGGAAGGGCGCGCTCAGCGCGCCGGTCGTCGCAGGATGGAGAGGTCTTGCCGGTCAGCCATGAATCGCCTGTAGCAGAGGCACGGGCGGGCGTCCATGTTGGAAATGACGAGCTGTTTCGTGTCTCGCTTCGCGAGCGCTGATGGCAGGGCGAAGCGCTGGCGGATGAGAGGATCGGCGACGCCGTGGACTGTTTGCGTTGAGATCATGGTTGGCGAGAGGCGAGCCTAAGCACGCACACTCTCCCGCAGAAACCGATCTCACCAATCGGCAGTAAGCTGACGCCTGCCGAATATCTCGTCGAGCCTGCGGCGGGTTCCCGCTGTGGTGGTGTCCGGCAACGCGTCGAGCGGAAAGAAACGGGCCTCGGCAATTTCGCGATCCGGTTGCCTGATACCGTCCACAACAAACTCCCGTACCACGAAGATCGCGACATGATCGCGGCGCGACACCGTTCGGTTGAAGAAGACGCCATGAAGTTGCGGCGGCCCGGTCAGCCTGACGAGCGTCTCTTCACGCAGTTCCTTGTCGAGCGCGTCTCGCAAAGTCTCGCCGGTCTCCACCCCGCCGCCCGGCAGATGCCACCCCGGCGTGTAGGTATGGCGCACCAGCAGGACCTCGCGCTCATCCCTGAGCACTGCCGCGCGCACGCCCAGCGTCATGCCGCGTGTCAGCCAGAAATACAGATGCAGCAGCCGGCGAACGGGCCTCGAGATGGGGCGCGGCTCGCGGGCATGCCCTGTTCCGCCGCCAGTTTTGGGGTCGGGCCCATGCGACACGCCTCGCGCTCCTCTCATCTACCGCGTATTTGCCTATGCAAATAACGCATAACAGACCACCGTTTGTACTGCCGTTACGTCACAAACGCGCCGCAAAGCAGGTAGAAACCACCGCCATCACCGCTGGGGTTACCACAATGCTTCTCGCTTTCATCACCGCTCGCCTCCGGGCCAAGCGCGCTTTCGTCTGGAAGCCCGCCCTCACCCTCACCGACCCGCGCATCGTTTCGGAACTCACCGACTCGTTCAACTGAGTCCTTGGGCTCGAACCTGATCGCGTTCGGGAACGGATTGAGGCGAGCCGACGCGCGGATGCGCTTGACGGCTGCCATGCTCTGAGGGCAAGCGCAGGGCGTGTTCAAGATCGCGCACCTGTCCGACCCGCATCTCGGCCCGCTTGCCGAGTTTTCACTGCATCAGCTGCTCGGCAAGCGCGCGACCGGCTATGTCAACTGGCGCCGCAAGCGCCGGCACGCCCATGACATGGAAATCCTGGCGCTGATCGTCGCGGATATCCGCGCGCAGGCGCCGGATCATGTCGCCTGCACCGGCGATGTCGCCCATATCGGCCTTCCCAACGAATTCAAGACCGCGGTCACCTTTCTCGACACGCTGGGTGCGCGCACCGATGTCAGCTTCGTGCCGGGCAATCACGATGCCTATGCCCGTTCCTCGCTAAAGCCACTCGCGACCCTGCTGGGCCCATGGTCCAGCAGCGATGATGGCACGATCGGGTATCCCTGGTATCGCGAGCGCGGGCCGGTCGCGCTCATCGGGTTGAACACCGGCATTCCGACATTGCCTCTGATGGCGACGGGCCGCGTCGGGCGCGAGCAGATCGCCAAGGCGGAGATTCTCCTCGACCGGGCCAAGGCGGCCGGGTTGATCCGCGTCGTGCTCATCCATCATCCGCCCTATCTCGGCGGCGCGCGGCGCACCCGCGAATTGCTCGATGCTGATGCTTTCGAGTCGATGCTGAGACGCAAGGGGGCCGACCTCGTCCTGCACGGCCATAACCACCGCTTCTCACTCGCCTGGCGGCCGGGGCCGGATCACGATATCCCCATCGTCGGCGTGCCCTCGGCCTCGATCGGGCCGCTCGGTCATGGCGAAATGGCGAGCTGGCATCTCATCAAGATCGAGGGCGATGCCAAGGCTCCTTCGATCAGCGTCGAGCAACGTGGCTTCGAGCCCGACGGCACCGTCAGGATGCGTCAGGAAATTGCGCTTCACGCCAAGCCGGTTTGACGCCCCGCTCTCCATGGAGAGAGCCGCGGCGCAATGACAAAGGGCGCCGCATGGCGGCGCCCTTCAGAGGTCTGGCAGAGGAAACCGCTCAAACGCAGCGGCCACCATCCACCGCAAGCACGCTGCCCGTCACCATTTCCGACTCGTCGGAGCATAGGAAGAGCGCCGCGTTGGCAATGTCCTGCGGCGTCGAGAAACGGCCCCAGGGAATCGTGCTGGTGAAAGCCTTGCGCTTCTCGGGAGTGTCCTCCCCCATGAAGGTCGCAAGCAGGGGCGTCTCGCCGGCAACAGGCGCGATCGCATTGACACGGATGCGGTCAGGCGCGAGTTCGACGGCCATCGACTTCGAGAGCAGGTTCGCCGCCCCCTTGGAGCCGTTGTACCAGGTCAGCCCGGGGCGCGGACGCAAGCCCGCAGTCGATCCGATATTGAGGATCACCCCGCCGCCATGCTCGCGGAAATGGGGCACGACCGCCTTGGCCATCAGGTAGATCGACTTCACGTTGACGTCGAAGACGCGGTCGAACTCCGCTTCCGAGACGTCAAGCATTGGCTGGTTACGGTGGCTGATGCCGGCATTGTTGACGACGATATCCAGCCTGCCGAGCCGGGTGATCACCTTCGCGACCGCCGCATCGACGCTCTTTCCCTTGCCGACATCGCACGCGACGGCAAATGCCTTGCGGCCGATCGCCTTTGCCGCCTCCTGCGCCTTCTCGCGATTGATATCGAGTACAGCCACCCGCGCGCCCTCACGCACGAAGGTTTCGGCGATGCCGAAGCCGAACCCTTGCGCAGCGCCGGTAACCAGCGCGGTCTTGCCCTTCAGTCTCATGCTGTTTCCTCGTGATCTTCTTTGAGGTGATGACATTGGGACGATTTGCGGCCGGCCAAAAATGCGTTTTTGCGATTGCCCGGATACCGAAATCCTATGGCCGGCCCGATCGCACGACAGACAGGCCGGAGGACCCTGGGTCTAGCCGATCTCCTCACGCAGCATCTCGAGCTCCAGCCAGCGCTCTTCGGCCTGGTGGATCTCGCGTGTGACCTCGTCCAGCCGGGCCGTTGCCTTGGCAAAGAGCTTGGGATCGCGCGTGTAAAGATCGCCGGAGACAGCCGTGTTGAGCTTGGCGGCCTCCCCCTGAAGGGCCTCGATGCGCTTCGGCAGCGTCTCCAGTGCGTGCTTCTCGTTGAAGGAGAGCTTCCGCTTGCTGGATGCCACCGTCGCGGCAGCAGCCGGCTTGGCGGCTGGAGCAACGGCCTTCTCCGCCACAGCACGCGCCTTCGCGCCGACGCCGCGGCCACGCTGCGCAAGCATGTCGGAATAGCCACCCGCAAACTCGGTCCAGATTCCGTCCCCATCCGAGATCAGCGTCGCGGAAACCACACGGTCGATGAAGTCGCGGTCATGGCTGACCAGCAACACCGTCCCCTGGTAGTCCGCCAGCAACTCCTGAAGCAGGTCCAGCGTTTCGAGATCGAGATCGTTGGTCGGCTCGTCCAGGACCAGCAGGTTCGATGGCTTTGCCAGGGCCCGTGCCAGCATCAGCCGCCCGCGCTCGCCCCCCGAGAGCGCTCCAACCGGCGTGCCGCGCTGGATCGGCTGGAACAGGAAGTCCTTCATGTAGCTGATGACATGGCGCGGCTGCCCGCCGACCATGACCTGGTCGGAGCCGCCGCCAGTCAGAGCATCGCCGAGTGGCGTCGCCGGGTCGAGGCTTTCACGGCGTTGGTCGAGCGTCACCATTTCGAGCGAGACGCCGAGCTTGATCTTGCCGGAATCCGGCTGCAGCGCTCCGGTCAGCAGGTTGATCAACGTGGTCTTGCCAGCGCCATTCGGTCCGACGATGCCGATCCGGTCTCCGCGCGCCACGCGCAGCGAGAGATTCTTGACCACAACATTGTCGTCATAGGCCTTGGCGACGTCGATCGCCTCGATCACCAGCTTGCCCGACATCTGGGCCTCGCTGGCCTCGAGCCGGACCGAACCGACCGCACCGCGCGCCGTGCGGCGCTGGTCGCGCAGCGCATGGAGATCGCCGAGGCGGCGCTGGTTGCGTGTGCGACGTGCGCTGACGCCGTAGCGCAGCCAGTCCTCCTCGCGCGCGATCTTGCGGTCGAGCTTGTGCCGGTCGAGTTCCTCCTGCGCCAGCACCTCGTCACGCCAGGCCTCGAATTCGCCAAAACCACGATCCATGCGCCGCGTCTGGCCGCGATCGAGCCAGATCGTCGCGCGCGAAAGCGAGGTCAGAAAGCGCCGGTCGTGGCTGATCAGGACCATGGCGGAGCGCAGCGACTTCAACTCCTGTTCAAGCCACTCGATCACCGGCAGGTCGAGATGGTTGGTCGGTTCGTCGAGCAACAGGATGTCGGGCTCCGGCGCCAACACACGCGCCAGCGCCGCCCGACGAGACTCGCCGCCCGACATGGTGGCCGGGTCCTCATCTCCGGTCAGGCCCAGCTCCTCGACGAGATAACGGGCGCGGTAGGCATCGTCGCCAGGGCCGAGGCCAGCCTCGACATAAGCAAGCGACGTCCTGTAGCCGGTGAAATCCGGCTCCTGCGGCAGGTAGCGGACAGTCGCCCCCGGCTGCAGGAAGCGCTCGGCGCTGTCGGGCTCGACCAGCCCGGCCGCGATCTTGAGCAGCGTCGACTTGCCCGAGCCGTTTCGGCCGACCAGGCAGACCCGCTCGCCCGGCGATACTGCGATCTCCGCGCTTTCGAGCAGGGGCTGGCCGCCAAAGGTCAGGGCGACGTCGCGCAGGTGGAGCAGAGGAGCCATTCGATACCCGTTGATTGTCGAGCGGTCGGGATAGACTGGCACGCCCGGCCTGTCACTCCGCCACGGCGTCACGGCCCCTTGCGCAATGCAATATCCATTATAGGGTACAAAACGTATCTCTTAATGGATAGACTGCCGTGACCCGCCCTCCTTCCCGCAGAGCCCGCAATGCCAGGATCGGCGACAATGGCGGCCCGCCGCTCGAAGACACGGCCCAGCGCCAGCCGGAATGGGGCAAGGGCGAGATCGGACGCTATTTCGACTGGCGCTTTGCGTCGCGCAAGGCCTGGAAGAAGCCGCCCGCTATCGCTTTGCGACGTCAGGAGCGGGCCGAGGAGCTCGGCCTGACCTATGAGGAATACACGCTCGAAGTCATGGAGCGGGGCTATTTTCCGCAGCCGGAGGATGTCACGGCGATTGTCGCCAAGCGCGAGGAGAGGCGTAAGGCCGGCGGCATCGTCGGCCAGTCTTTGAAGGGAATGCGCCTGAAACGGCAGCGCGATTAGGCCTCAAGCCGCTTCCTGAGCCAGCGCGTCGCCGGTCGCTCGAACCAGCGATAGATCAGCACCGAAGCGATCACCGAGGCGCTGAGTGCCGTCAGGACATAGAGGCCGGGCCAGCCCGGAGCCACACGTGCAAAGATTTCGCGAAGCGCCCGGATCGCAAATGGGTGAACGAGATAGAGCGCGTAGGAAGCATCGCCGAGACCGGCAAGGCCGCGAACAAGGGCCGATGGCGCCGAATTGCCGCTGCCGGATGACGCCGCCGCGACCAGGAGCATGGCAGCCGAACCCCGCAGCAGGAAGGACATCCAGGGCGTGTCTGCCCCGGGAAGCCAGGCTGCCAGCAGCAGGATCGCGACGCCCAGGGCAGCAACGAGCCAGCGCGGCCCACCCGTGAGCCGAAAGCCCTGCCGCCTCAACAGGGCCAACCCCATCCCGGCGGCGAATTCCAGCACGATCGGCTGCCCCCAGAAGCCGAATGGCAATGGCAGGGGGCCAGACAGAGCCTCGGTCGCAACCAGCACCGCGAGCGCCAGCGTCACCACCAGGACGACTGCGGCCCGCGGCAGGAGGAGCGCTGCGCCGAACAGCACGTAGAACAGCATCTCGTAGTTCAGTGTCCAGCCGAGCGAGTAGACGGGCTGGACGAGACCGGCAGATGAGACGGCCGGCCAGAACAGATAGGATGCCAGAATCTGCCCGAGATCGGGCGCAGCCGAATTGAGCGCACCGGGGAGCAGCAATCCCGCCAGCAGGAACAGCGTCGTCGCCGCCCAGTAGAGCGGCACGATGCGGGCAAGCCGGCGCGTCAGGAACAGGCGAGGCGCATCCTTGCGACCAAAGAGCTCGCCGGACGCATGCACCATGATGAAGCCGGAGACGACGAAGAAGATATCGACGCCAGCCATCCAGGGCACGAGATGGGAGGGCGTGAAACTCGCACCCGAGCGCTGGGCCAAAGCAAGCGCGTCCGGCTGGACGTGATGCACGGCGACCATGAATGCCGCGAAGGCGCGCAGAACCTGGATGCCATAGAGCTGGGACAAGGAGCGGAAAAGCCCTGACGAGAGAATGCGGCGCTCTGCGCTGATCGCGAAGCGTAGCTGCTACCCGCCGTTCACGGAAACCACAATCGGGCTTTGTCGTCGAGACCAAAGCGGGCCGGAGATTCCGCAATGGCTGCAAGCCCCTGCTCGGCAGCGTCCGGTGCCGTGATGACGTGCAGGGCGAAGCGCGCCGCAAGTTCCTCCATCGGCGGCTTGCCATTGAACATGGCATGAAGCGCGGCATTCCCCGCGAGCGGCAGGAGGCGCGGCACGATTCCGCCGGCGATATAGACGCCACCGGTCGCCTTGAAGATAAGGGCGAGATCGCCGGCAACACGCGCCAGCAAGCGCCAGAAGCGGATGACCGCCATCAGCGCGGCAGGGTTGCCGTCGAGCGCCAGTGTCGTCACATCAGCGGCGCTGACCCGCGCCTCCTCCATGCCTGTTTCGCTGGCGATGGCGCGATGCAGGCGCACCAGACCATCACCGCTCAAGAGCGCCTCGACCGTGACGCGCGGCAGACCGGCCGCCAGCGCCGGCCAGATCTTCTCCTCCGCCTGATCCTCGGGCCCGACGCCGATATGCCCGGCCTCGGTCGGAATCAATGCGCCCCTGCCATTCCGGCTGACCAGAGCTGCCGCACCAAAGCCGGTCCCGGGTCCGAGCACGAGACGCACTCCCTCCGCCTCGGGCTGCCCCGGCACCAAGGTGACCATGTCCTGCGGCTTCAAGACAGCGAGCGAGGCGGCGAGCGCCTCGAAATCATTCACCAGCAGCCCCTGCACCAGCCCAAGCTCGGCGGCCATGCCAGGCCCGTCGAAATGCCAATTGGCATTGGTCAGCTGGGCAGTACGTCCATCGAGCGGCCCTGCTACCGCAAGAACCGCCGAGCGAGGGCGTGGATCGAGAGATGCCAGAACTGAGGCCAGCGCTGCATCTGGTGTCGGATAACTGCCGGTCTGGATACGCGCCAGCGGCTCAGGCCGTGCACCGGCGTGCTGCACGAGCGAAAGGCGGGAATTGGTCCCACCAATATCAGCAACGAGGACCGGGTAGGCAAAGGGCTCGGCGCGCATCGCTCAGGCCTGCTTTTTCCAGTCGGAGAACCAGCCTAACCCCTCGAGCGTCCCGGCCCTTGGCCGGTACTCGCAGCCGACAAAGCCAGTATAGCCGAGACCGTCGAGTTCAGCGAACAGACGCGGATAATCCGGGCCAAGCGCGTCCGGTTCATGGCGGCCATTGGCGCTGGCGATCTGGACGTGGCCGACCAGCGGATAGAGCGCCTTGAGCTTGCCCGAAACGTCGCCGTGGATCAGCTCGCAGTGATACATATCGAACTGCAGCCTGACATTAGGCCGCCCGGATTCGCGGACATAAGCCGCGGCCACATCGAAATCATTGAGAAAATAGCCCGGCATATCCTTGCCGTTGATCGGCTCGAGCAGGAGATCGATGCCATGCTCGGCGAGCTTGTCAGCGGCATAGGCGAGCGAAGCACGATAGGCCGCCTGGGCGGCCGGATCCACGGGATCGGCATGTCCCGCCATCATGTGCAGGCGCTTGACCCCGGTGGCATGCGCATAGGTCAACGCGGTTTCGACGGAGGCGCGGAACTCCGCCTCCCGGCCCGGAATGGCGGCCATGCCGCGCTCGCCCTTGGCCCAGTCGCCCGGCGGCAGATTGAACAGCGCCTGCTCGAGTTCAGCCCCCGCCAGCGCAAGGCTCACCTGCTCGACAGGGTGTTCATAGGGGAACAGGAACTCCACGGCCTCGAAGCCAGCCTCCGCGGCCGCCTTGAAGCGGTCGAGGAACTCCCACTCGTTGAACATCATCGACAGATTGGCGGCAAAACGCGGCATGGCATCCTCAGGCAAACGAAACGCGTGCCAACCTATCGGGCTGCACGCCCTGCGTCATGTGAGAACGCAACAGAGGAGCTTTGCGTTCCGATGGGAGATCAGCCTCCTCGTCGCGAAGTCATCCCGGATGACCAGCGGGCCCGGGGACATCGCGAGGGAACTCGGGAGCGCTGCTATTTCTTGGCAGGCGCCGCCGGCGGGTTCGGATCCCTGGAGAAATTGCGGAAGACCATGTCCGGCGAAGAGGTATTGTGACGCGAGTGGGTCGTGCGGCCCATCCAGATATCGCTCGCCTTGCCGCCGCTGAAGGGCATCAGCAGTTCCTCGCGCCAGCCCTTGGCTCCGGGCTCGCGTATGGCGATGCGGGCGACGTCGTTGTTGAACTCGGTGACGTACATCGACCGCAGCGCCACAAAGGCCTTGCCGCCGGTAACCGGCTTGTCGAGCACGGCATCCAGCACCATGCGGTTCTCGTCGACACTGTCGAGCTTGAGCGTCGCAGCCGAGCCATCCTTGAAGTTCATCTTGAAGGAGGTCGTCTTCGGGTCGAACTCGATCTCCTTGATGTTCACCACCGGCCGTGCGCCATCCTGTTCGATCGGTCCGAACAGGAAGGATGAGCCGTAGGAGGAGAAGCCGAGATGTTGCGGCGGCATCGGCCGGGCGCGCCAGTAGCCGTCCTGCGGGTAGACCACGAGGACTTCATAGGATTTGTCCTTGCCGAGCTTCCAGAGCTGCACGAGATGCAGGCCCTTCTCGACCCGGTCTCCAACCTTGAAAGTGGTGTCCGACGGCCGCCAGAAGGTCGGGAAGGTGTAACCGACGAGCCAATAATCGATGCTCTCGTAGAAGGTGACCCGGCGCGGCGGTGTCGGCGCGGTGAAGACGGGGTCGCCGGTCATATCGCAGGCGGTCCAGTCTGCGTCCCAGTTATCGCGGACCAGCCCGGCGATATAGGCCGGATGTGCCGCCTCGATCTGGAACCGCCGCACTTCAGGCGAGATCGCCTTGATCGTGACGTTGTCCTTCTCGGCGCAAAGCACCGGCTCCGACTCGTTCTTCACCTCGACAGCGACATCGCCCGCAGCGTGCACCGGCGCGGCGAGAAGCAGGAGAGAGAGCGAGAGAGCGATTGGGCGGGCGAGGCTGAACATGACCATCCTTCGAAAACGGCTTTCGACGCCAGCATGGCGAAGGCCTGATGAATGCAAGCTGGCTGGTTCCCTCTTAGGGCGTGCGGGCAGCCGATGAAAGCATGCGCCTGCAGAGACGGAGGCTCAGCAGGCGGTCGTTTCAACCGATGACAGGCAGTGGTTCACGGCTGACTCGCGCCATCGGGGAACGCGTGCAAATACAACTTCTGCTGGCCGGAGCCCTGATGCTCCTCATCGGGCTGGTCCACTCCGTCCTCGGCGTCCTGGCGGCGACGAAGGGCAGGCATCGGGGCCGGCTCGTCTCCTTGCGGCAGCGGTGCTGGTCCGGCGGGGGGCCGGCAGTTTGAGCAATGCGACGATGCCCGCTGCTCAGCCCTGCAGGATAGCGTAGACATCGCCAGAGTTCGCCGAATGCGGCAAATCACGCAGGTAGCCGCCCATTGCTTCGGCGCTGGCCTCCTCGGAGAGTTCAAGGAACTGGCTTTCACCGAGTGCAACGTTGAAACGGTACGGCCCCATAGTCTCGAGCAGCGCGAGGCAGCCCTCAGCGACATCGCGCTGGATCGTGGTGAACTCGAACGAGATCACCGGCACCCGCCGCGAGAGCCCGGCAAGGACATTGGCCTCGAAACCCTCGACATCGATCTTGATGAAGGCGGGCTCGCCATAGCGCGAGATCAGAGCATCGAGCGTCGTGCAAGGCACCGTGATCTGGCGATCCCAGACCTGGTCTGCCCAGCCCTCGGCGCCGCGGGCGGCACCGACGAACTGCTCGGAGACGGTCGAGACGGTCGGATTCGCACTGTTGATCCTGAGCGTCACAGTACCGGCCCGGTCGCCGCAGGCGGCCTGTACCAGAGTGACATTCGGATCCCGACCGTGAATGAGGCGAATGGCGCGCGCCGGGCCGGGTTGCGGCTCCAGCGCAACAACCCGCGCACCGAGCCGACGGAAGGAGGAAATCCGGTCGCCGACATGGGCTCCGATATCGAAAGCGAGATCGCCGGGCTTCAGGAAACTTGCATAGAGCGCATCCATTGCCGCGTGGCGTTCGCGATCACGATGATAGACCCTGAGCGAGCGCGCAATCGCCTTGGCCGTACCCTTGGGATAGGTCACCCCCGTCACGCGTGCGTCTCCGCCTGGATGGCGACAAGTTCGGCCGGAGCATCGAAATCCTCAGGGATACCGCAGAGACCGCGGGCGACGAACCATTCGCCCAGCGCCGGTGCGGCGGTCAGCATGGCAAAGGGAATCGCCAGCACATAGCCGGCAGTCAGCGGCAGCGACCAGAGCAGCACCGCTGGCGACAAGATGGCGAGCGTAACGAAGATATAGAGCCCGAAAAGCAGATGCGGCCACAAACCTGCGAATGCCGTCGCAAAGGACAACGCGTGTGCGTCGCGCGACTGGCCGTTCCAGCCGATCTTCGCTCGCCCGAAGGCTAGGCCGATCATGAACAGCGTCGTGCGGAAGGTCGAGACCGCTCCCTGCAGGAAGGCAAAGACGATCTCGATCAGCGACGAGGCGATGAAACGGCCCGTGCCGCCGTAACGCTTCGTGCCTCCTCTGGTCAGCAGGATATCGGCAAAGCCCGCCAGCTTGGGCGAGAGATACATCGTGAAGAACATCACGTAGAGGAAAGCCGCGAGCCCCGCCGGGTATCCGGCGATATTGCCATCCTCGAGCACCTTCCAGGGCAGTAACGCGATCATCAGCGTCCAGGCGGGCAGGCCGAGGAACATCAGGATCGCCCAGACGAGCTGGAAGCGGCTCATCGGCTTCAGGCCCGGCAGATCGAGCAGCTTGAGATATTGCAGGTTGCCCAGGCACCAGCGCAGATCGCGCTTGGCGAATTCGAGCATGGTCGGGGGGTTCTCCTCCCAGCTTCCCATCTCCTCCGGCAGCACGCGCACCTCATAGCCGGCGCGGCGCATCAGGGTCGCCTCGACCTGATCATGGCTCATCACCGCCCCGCCCAGCGGCGGGCCGCCAGGCAGCACGGGCAGATGGCATTCATCGCGGAAGGGCGCGATCCGCACCATGGCGTTGTGCCCCCAGAACGGCCCGCACTCGCCGATCCACCAGGCCGAGCCCATCGTGTAAGGGCGCATGCCGTGACGCATGCCGAATTGGAAGATCCGAGCGAAGGCCGACCTGCTCGGCATGCCGACGACAAGGCTCTGCAGGATGCCGAGCCGCGGATGGGCCTGCATCATGCGGGTCAGCCTGACGATCGCCTCGCCCGACATCACGCTGTCGGCGTCGAGCGGCAGCATCAGCTCGTAGCGATCGCCCCAGCGCTCGCAGAATTCACGGACATTGCCGGCCTTGAAGCCGGCATTGTCGGTCCGGCGGCGATAGGTCACCCGGCCGCTCTCGCCGAGCTCGCTCGCCCACCCCTCGGCGAGCGCCTCCTCCGCAGCGGCGACACGAGGATCATTGCTGTCGGAGAGCACGAAATAGTCGTACCAGCCGCCCTGCCCTGTCGCGTCAAGGCTTTGCTTGACCACGCGCAGGCGACGGAAGGCCCGCGCGGGGTCCTCGTTGCGAAGGGTCATCAAGACTGCAGTGCGAACCGCCAACGGTGTCGCGACATCGCCGTCAGCGGCGAACGGCGCAACCTGCTCGCGCCCGTCCTCGACCCCATGCAGCAGCCAGAGCCCGATTGCAGCATTCCAGAAGCCGAGCACGGTCCAGGGAGCGCCGAACAGGAAGGCGACGAAGATCACCATATCGGCAAGCGTCCAGCCGCCCGCTCCCAGCACCCGCGACACCCCGAAGAGAAGGCCGGCGAGCGTGACGAGATTGAGCACGAGAACCAGCAGTCGGCGGGCCCGCAGCACGCCGATCGTCTGCAGCCCGGCGGGGGTCAGCCCCGGCAGCGCATCGCCTGCCTCTTGCGCCGCCGGCTGGAACGTGGTCGGAGCGGGGCGCTGGTTCATGGCGGTTTCCGTCATGCGATGGTGCAAGGCGAGGGTCTGCTCAACATGGCGCAGGAGCTAAAGCCGGCATTCGCAGCCGGCGCAAGTTCGACGGCGATGGGCCTCTGGTATGTGGCGCCGCGTGAATGCGCCCTGAACACCGTTACGGTGCCCCCGGTGGGACCGGGTGATTGCCTTGTTCGCACGCTCTGGAGCGGCATCAGCCGTGGCACCGAGCGCCTGGTATTCGAGGGGCGCGTGCCGCCGTCCGAGCACGAGCGCATGCGCGCGCCCTTCCAGGAAGGAGCGTTCCCGTTCCCGGTCAGATATGGCTATTGTGCCGTCGGGCTGGTTGAAGACGGGCCGGCCGATATCATTGGCAAGACGGTGTTCTGCCTCCATCCGCATCAGAGCCATTTCGTGGCGCCGCGCGAACGCCTAACGGTTGTGCCCGATGCCGTTCCTGCTCGCCGCGCGGTGCTCGCCGCCAATATGGAAACAGCGCTGAACGCGCATTGGGATGCCGCATCAGGTCCCGGCGACCGCATCGTCGTCGTCGGCGGCGGCGTGCTCGGCCTGCTGGTTGCCTGGATTGCGGCGCGGATGCCCGGTGCCGATGTGACCCTGGTCGATATCGACCCCGGCCGCGCGACGCTGGCGGAACAGCTCGGCTTCGGTTTCGCCCGGCCCGGCGCCACCCCCGAGAACGCCGATCTCGTCTTCCATGCCAGCGCCTCGGCGCCAGGGCTTGCCACGGCGATAGCAGCGGCCGGTTTCGAGGCCCGCATCGTCGAGCTGAGCTGGTATGGCGAGGGCGTTGTGCCCGCCGCGCTCGGCGGCGCCTTCCATTCCAAGCGATTGCAGATCGTCTCCTCGCAGGTTGGGCAGGTCTCACCTTCGCGCCGTTCCCGATGGGACTACGCCAGGCGCGCCCAGGCCGCGATGGCCCTCCTCGCCGACGAACGTCTGGACGGGCTGATCACGCAGGAAATCCTCTTCGCCGACGCTCCGGCGCAGCTTCCCGGCGTGCTGTCAGCAGATTGGCGCGGGCTTGCGGCAGTGCTGCGCTATTGACCTGACACAGGCGCGTTGGCCAAGACAGGAGCCTGCCGACGCGCCGGCTCAAGGGAGTTGCAAATGTTTTCCGTCGAAGTCCGCGACCGCATCATGATCGGCCACTCGCTGCCCGATCCGTTCTTCGGCCCGGCGCAGAACATGCACGGCGCAACTTTCGTGGTCGATGTCGCCTTCTTCCGCGAGCGGCTTACGCGCCAGAATGTCGTGGTCGATATCGGCGCCGCGCTCGACGTGCTGAACAAGACGCTGAAGCCGTTGAACTATCAGAACCTCGATACGCTGCCGCAGTTTTCCGGCGTGCTCACCACCACCGAATTCCTCTGCAAATACATCTTCGACGCGATCGCTGGAGCCGCGAAGTCGGGGGCCCTCGGCGAGGACGGCGCCGGGCTGTCCCGCATCCGCGTCACCTTACATGAGACCGACCTCGCCCGCGCCAGCTATGAGGGCGCCCTCGCGTGAGCGAGATCGTCTTCGCGATCCCCGGCGAGATCGACCTGCCTACGGGCGGCTACGGCTATGATCGTCGCCTCCTGCGGGAATGGCGCGCGAACGGCGTCGCGGCGCGGCATCTCCCCCTCCCCGGTTCCTTCCCAAACCCGACGCCGCAGGATCTCGACGAGACCCGGCGGCTGTTTCTGTCACAGCCTTCCGATCACGTCCTGCTGATCGACGGATTGGCCTATGGAGCCTTTCCGGAAAACATCGCAGCCGGCCTGGCCGGTCGCGTGGTCGCGCTGGTGCACCACCCCCTCGGCTTCGAAACCGGACTTGAAACGGAGCAGGCCCGAGCGCTGATTGCGCGCGAAACCGCCGCCCTGCGTCATGCGAGCGCCATCATCGTCACGAGTCCGGCGACCAAGCGCCTTCTGGTCTCCGATTTCGGAGTCCCCGCCGGGCGCATCGCAGTGGCGGAACCCGGCGTCGATCGGGCACCGCGTGCTGCCGGCGGGCGCCCGGACGAGCCGCTGCAACTGCTCGCGGTCGGGTCCCTCGTCCCGCGCAAAGGCTACGACATCCTGGTTGAGGCCTTGCGCCCGCTGCAGGGCCTTGCCTGGCGGCTCACGATCATCGGCGCAGCCGACCGTGCACCCGCGACAACGCTCGCGCTCAAGGCACAGATCGCGTCTTCCGGGCTTCAAGACCGGATCACGCTGGCGGGGGCCGTCGGCGAGGCCGAGCTGGCGCAGGCTTATGACAAGGCCGACACTTTCGTGATGCCCTCCCTCTTCGAGGGATATGGCATGGTGCTGACCGAAGCGATGGCGCGAGGCCTGCCGATCCTGTGCACCACCGGCGGCGCAGCAGCTGAAACAGTGCCGGATGCCGCCGCCATCAAGGTTGCTCCCGGCGATGCCGGCGCATTGACCAGGGCGTTGAGGGAGCTTCTGGCTCAACCGACTGGCAGAAAGCGCCTCGCCGATGCCTCCTGGGCCGCGGCCGAGACATTGCCTCGCTGGCAAGACACCGCGACGATCGTCGCCGAGACCTGCCGAAAGGTGTTTGCATGAGCGGCTTTTCTCCAGACTGGCTGGCCCTGCGCGAGCCGGCCGATCACTCGGCACGCAACCCGCAATTGCTTGCAGCCGTTGGCGCCCATTTCTCCAGCCGTCCATCGCTCACCATCGTCGATCTCGGCTGTGGCGCAGGCTCCAACCTACGCGGTACCTATTCCGCGCTACCCGCCCGGCAGCACTGGACGCTCGTCGATTTCGATGAGCGCCTGCTTGGCGTCGCTCGCGAGCGCCTCGCGGCCTGGGCCGATGACGTCCGCGAGCAGGGCGAGGAGCTCGTTCTGAGCAAGGGCGGCAAGACGATCACCGTCGATACCCGCAAGGCGGACCTGAACAAGGATCTCGAATGGGTCCTGGGCTGGCAGCCCGATCTGGTGACCGCCGCAGCCCTGTTCGACCTCACCTCGAAGCGATGGCTCGAACGCTTCGTCGCCGCACTCGTGAGCCAGAACGTCCCGCTTTACACGGTGCTGACCTATGACGGTCGCGAGCAGTGGCAGCCGAAACATGACGCCGACGCCAGGGTCCTGGCGGCCTTCCACCATCATCAGCACAGCGACAAAGGCTTTGGTCCAGCCGCTGGACCGGATGCTACGGAGGCGATGGCCGAGGCTTTCCGCAAATCCGGCTTCGCGGTTTCCACCGGCGAAAGTCCGTGGTTGATCGACGAGAGCCAGCGCGAATTGGCGGAGGCCCTGACCAAGGGCATCGCCGAGGCGGTCACCGAAACCGGCCATGTCGACCCCGCCACGGTCGCAGACTGGCTGGAGGCCAAGCGCGCGACCGTGTCCGGGCTCGTCGGCCATCAGGACCTCTGGGCCCGGCCCGTCTGAAGCGGGTCGGCTAGCGCGATCCCGGCCACATCCGCCGCAGCACACCGTCTTTACGGATGAAACGGTGATAGATCACGGCTGCGATATGCGCTGCGATCAGCAGGGCCATGCCGAGCGCCAGCCACCCGTGGATATTGAGCACCCTCTTCGCCATATCCTCGTTCGGCGCAGCGAGTGCCGGTAGATCGAACAGATCGAAGATCGTCAGCGCTGGAAAGAGCGACACACCGATCCAGCCCAGGATCGGCACGATGAGCAGCAGGCCGTAGAGCAGCCAATGCACCAGATGCGAACCGGCCTTGTGCCACCACAGCAGGGTCGGCTCGTCGGACGGGGCGCCATGCAGCAGGCGATAAGCCAGTCGCCCGGCCATCAGCCAGAGCAGCGTGAAGCCGATCAGCTTATGCGCGCTGTAGAGAGAATTGGTCAGTGCATCCCAGATATCCAGCGTCTTGYCGCGATAGGTCATCGCCAGGCCAAGCGGGATCATCACGAGGACGAGCGCAACGATCAGCCAGTGGAACCCCCGCGCGACCGGGCTGTAGATCTCTCCCATGCCCGATTTGGCGGCCTTGGCGTCGTGACTGATCACCCTGCTCTCCCATGGCTTCCTGTGATTGGGTATGCTGCTACCTTCGCCCATTCATCTCGCGTTCAATCTCACCTTCCTATACAGCTGGCGGCAACAGATTGGATGGCTGCTAAGTTCAGCCGACGTGAGGGTTTTGGCAACGGGAACCGTCTGCCCCCGGGAACGTTTCGAAACCGGGGTCAGTCGCGCATCCCTAGCGATTTCCTGATCGTAGAATAAACATTCCTCCGCCGCTCGCCGGTGCAATCTGACGGACAGTTCGATGCCCAAGTCGCCGATGTCTAGGTCGCGTACGCTCTTCGGCCGCTCGCAAGAAACCAGCCTCGTGACGGTCGATCGTGCGATCGCCGAATTCCGCGCCGCCCGACCGGTGCTCTTGCGCGATGGCGTCAATCTGGCTCTGGCTCTGTCCGCGGAGCTCGCGGACGCTGATCTGGCTCAGCGTCTAGACGAACTTGCCCGCGGCCGAGCGCACCTCATTCTCAGCGCAGCGCGTTTGCGCAGGCTCGGAGCCAAGGGCCGGAGCGAGACCGGCATCCTGGCGATGCCGACGCTCGATCTTGCCCGGATCGAAACCCTTGCCTTGAAGATCGACGCCAAGGTCGATGCGCCCGTTGCGCCAGCCGGTTCGCTCGACGAAGCCGCGATCGAGCTCGCCAGGCTTTCGCTGGTTTTGCCAGCGACGATCCTTGTTCCGGTCGCAGCTGACGAGATCGCCGGAGAGCCGCTGGTCGAGGTCACCATTCAAGCGATCAACGCCTACCGGGGCGAACAGGTCGCATCGCTGGCGATCGTTGGGCGGGCGCCGGTGCCGCTGGAAGGTGCGCCGGAGACCGAGTTCGTCGTCTTCCGCGGCGGCGAGGGCCTGCGCGATCAGGTTGCGATCATCGTCGGCAAGCCGAATCTCGACACGGCCGTGCCCGTGCGCCTGCATTCAGCTTGCCTGACGGGTGATCTCTTCGGTTCGCTGAAATGCGACTGCGGCGACCAGCTGCGCGAGACCGTGCAGTGGATGGCAGAGAACGAGGGTGGCATTCTGCTCTATCTGGACCAGGAAGGCCGCGGCAACGGCATCTCCAACAAGATGCGCGCCTACCGCCTGCAGAGTCAGGGCTGGGATACCTATGACGCAGACGAGGTGCTCGGCTTCGACCTCGACCAGCGCCATTTCGATTTTGCCGCCACGATGCTGAAGCAGCTTGGCGTGACGAGCGTCACCGCCTTGACCAACAACCCGCTCAAGATCGGCGCGATCAAGGCTGCAGGCCTCGAGGTCGCCGCAACCCAGCGCGTGCTCGGCCGGCCGAACGTCCACAACGTCCGCTATCTCGCCTCCAAGCGGGACCGTGCCGGTCACTTCATCGACATGGACGCGTTGATGGCTCGCGCCGCCCCGACGGATTGATCGAGGCTGCAGCTTCGGGCAGAGCTCACTGATGTCCGAGCCCGGCACCGCCCCCCCTCCGGTTCCCTCGACACGCTGGCCGCTGGCCAGCGTGTTCTGCATCGTATTCTGCGCCTGGCTGGCTCTGTCCTGGCCCTGGCTTTCGGGAATCGTCACCATTCCCTGGGATGCAAAAGCGCATTTTCACCCACAGCTGCAATTCCTGGCGACGGCGCTGAACCGCGGCCTTTCTCCGTTTTGGACGCCCTATGTCTTTGCCGGATCGCCGCAGGTCGCCGACCCGCAATCCCTGATCTTTTCACCCCCCTTCGCGCTGATCGCGATCTTCAATCCGGCCCCGAGCTTTCGCTGGAGCGACGGCGCAGTGCTCGGCACCTTGCTGGCGGGCGCCCTCGCGGTTGTGCTGCTGTTTCGAGATCGCAACTGGCATCCGGCCGGTGCCGTCGTTGCAGCTCTCGCCTTCGCCTTCGGCGCCTCGGCAGCCTGGCGCATCCAACATATCGGGCAGGTGCTCAGTCTCGGCTACTTCGCCATAACGCTATTGCTGCTGTCGCGTGCGCTTGAACGCAGCTCGCTGATCTACGGCTTGGCAGCGGGCATCGTGGCCGGCTTCATGGTGCTTGGCCGCGATCAGGTCGCATTGCTCGGCGTCTATGTCCTGGCCGGGCTGGTGATCGCCGCCATTGCCATGGCCGACAGACCGCTGCGGGCCTTGCGCGCAAGCATCCTCCCGCTCCTCGCCGGGTCGCTCGGCGCCATCCTCGTCGCGACCGTTCCGATCCTGCTCACCGCCTTCCTGGCCCAGGAATCGAACCGTCCCGCCATCGATCTCATCGGTGCCGGAAAGGGTTCGTTGCACCCTGCATCCCTGCTCACCGGGCTGATCGCCAATCTTTATGGCGCGGCAGGGCCGCTCGAGAACTTCTGGGGGCCGCCGAGTCCTGCCTGGGAACAGCGGTTCGGACCGCTCGATCTCTATCTCGCCCGCAACATGGGCGAGCTCTATCTCGGCTTCCTGCCGATGCTGCTGATCCTGACCGTCGGACTGGTGCGTGGCGCGCTGCTGCGGCGTGAGATCATCGCGCTCGCCATCGCAACGCTGCTGGTGCTGGTCTACGCACTCGGTCGCTACACACCCGGTTTCCGGCTGATCTTCGAGGCGCTGCCCGGCGTGAGCTTCTACCGGCGGCCTGCCGACGCGCTCTTCATCCTGGGGGCGCTGCTTGCGATCCTCGGCGGCTATCTGACCCATCTCGTCATGACCGACACGGCGCCACGGACGCGGCTCTGGCAGGTGCTCGTCGAGGCCGCGCTCCTGGCCGGCGCCCTTGGGCTTGCCCTCTGGCTCGCCTGGACCGTCGGACGTGTCGGTGTCGCGACGATCCCGCTCGTCACGGCGCTGCTCTGCGCCCTCTTGAGCACGGGCGCGTTGGTTGCAGCACGCGGGCTCGCGCTGAGAGGGGCAACGCTGGCGGCCGCTGCCTTGCTGGCGGCGACGCTGACGGTGGATCTCTCCGTCAACAACGGTCCGAGCGAATCCACCGCCCTACCCTCGCAGAATTATGACGTCCTGCGCGCCGACAGCACGAACGAGACGATTGCTCTGCTCAAGCGTGAGACGGCCCGCACCGCCGCGCCGGACCGCCGCGACCGCATCGAGCTCGCGGGCATCGATTTCCACTGGCCCAACGCCAGTCTCGTCCATCAACTCGACAATACGCTCGGCTACAATCCCCTCAGGCTCGGTCTCTACAGCAAGGCCACGGGCGCGGGCGACCATGTCGCCTTGCCGGACCAACGCACGTTCTCGCCGCTGATGCCGGGTTACCGCTCACTGCTCGCCGACATGCTCGGCCTGCGTTTCATCGCGACCGGCGTCCCCGTCGAACAGATCGACAAGACCCTGAAGCCTGGCGACCTCGTTCAGATCGCCAGGACGCGTGATGCCTATGTCTACGAGAACCCGCGCGCCTTGCCGCGCGTGCTGCTTGTCGAGAAGGCCGAGCGGGCCGATTTCGGCGCGATCCTGGCAAGCGGCCAATGGCCGGCAGGTTTCGACCCGAGAACCACGGTCCTGCTGGAGAGGGCCCCGCCGCCCGTGCCCGCCGGGCCGGTTCAGCCCGGCTCGGTCCGCATCGTCGATTACGGCACCACCGAAGTCGCTCTCGAGGCGGATTCACCGCGCGGCGGCTATGTCGTGCTCAATGATGTCTGGCATCACTGGTGGCAGGTCGAAGTCGATGGCAAGCCAGCTCAGTTGCTTCGCGCCAATGTCCTGTTCCGGGCGGTCGCTGTGCCGCCAGGCCGATCGAAGATCCGCTTCGTCTTCCGCCCCTTCGAGGGGCTCTACGCCGATATCGGAGCCTGGCTGAAGGCGCAGCGGGCGCCTCCGGTCTGAAGCGCGCTCAGGCGAGCGCGGCCATGGCCGCGACAGGCATGGCCGGTTGCCCGGCCAGGACGCGGGTGACACCGGCCGGGTCGACCTCTCCATCCAGGATCGTCTCTTCGCGATGGATGCCGCCGGCGACGAAGAGGCTGTCGAAGCCCATCATGCGAGCCCCAGCGAGATCGGTCCGCACCGCATCGCCGATCACCAGAACCTTGTCGGTTTCGATCGCTCGGCCGCCCCGAGCCTCCCGGGCCGCAGCAAGCGCCAGGTCATAGGCCGGACGATGCGGCTTGCCGGCCCAGGCGACCGAACCGCCAAGTTCCTCGTAAATCGTCGCAAGCGCTCCGGCGCAGGGCAGCAGATCCTCGCCGACATGCACGACGAGATCGGGATTGCCGCAAATGAAGGGAAGCTTGCGCGCCGCCAAGCGCGTCAGCAGCGGACGGTAATCCTCTGGTGTCTCGCGCCGATAGTCGTTCAGCTCCGTCGCAACGACGAGCTCCGCCTGCGCTTCGTCGACGAGACTGACATCGAGGCCCGCAAACACGGCCCGGTCCGCCTGCCAGCCGATATGATAGATTTGCCGCGTCGGGCTCGCTGCGATGAGCGCCTTGGTCACATCGCCGGAGGTCACCAGCCGATCCCAGGCCTCGCGCGGAACGCGCTTGTCGTCGAGAACGCCGGCAATCTGCTCCGAGGGACCGGGCGCATTCGAGAGCAGCACGACTGCCCCGCCACGCTGCCGGAACTTGATCAACGCATCGCAAGCGGGTTCGAGGGCCCAGACACCGTCATGCACGACGCCCCAGACATCGCTGATGAGCACGTCATAGCCGGCGAGCAGATCGCCGGCCTGGCTCAGGATCGGAACGTTCATCTCAATCAAGCCCTTGCCTCAACGGCCATCCGCGCCTCGACATCGGCGCGCCTTGGCAGCGGCGCGACTGCGCCATAACCCAGCGTGGAAAGTGCCGCCGCGACATTGGCGTAGGCGGCAGCGACAAAGGGATCGCCCGTGCGCACATATTCTGCGAGGAAGGCCCCGTCATAGCAGTCGCCGGCTCCGGTCGCATCGATGGCGTCGACCTTGATCGGCACGAAGCGCTGACGCCGCTCCGGCGTCGCAACCAGCGAGCCCTCGTGGCCCAGCGTGAGCGCGACAATCCTTGCGCCAAGGCCGAGATAGAAATCCGCGATCGCATCCGGCTCGCTCAGGCCGGTCAACTGGGTCGCGTCGTCAAAGCCTGGCAGCACGATATCGGCCATGGCGCAGGCCGCATGGATGATCGCTCGCGCCCGGGTCAGCGGCCAGAGCTTCAGCCTCAGGTTGGTATCGTAGGCCGTGGTGACGCCGCTCGCACGAGCCGCGGCAAAGGCCTCGAATACCGCATCGCAGGCACTTGCCGAAATCGCCTGGCTGATCCCCGATGCCTGCACCACCTTGGCCGACCGAACCAAGTCGAGCGGCAGGTCGCGCGGTCCGCAGAGGCTCGCGGCCGACCCCGCACGCAGATACGAGAACACGTGCCCGTTCGGTCCGTGATCGACGAAATAGAGCCCGGTCGGCGCGGTCGGATGGGTCGTGACATGGCTGTCATCGACGTTTTCCCTGGCCCAGAGCTCACGGAAGGAGCGGCCTGCGCTGTCATCCCCCAAAGCGCCGGCATAGGCGACGCTGGCACCCTGCCGCGCCGCGGCGATCGCGCAATTCGAGGTGTCCCCGCCATGTCCGAAGCGGAACGAACCGGCCTCGCCGCGGGTCGCATTGAACTCGCCCAGCGGCTCGCCGATGCAGAGAATATCGAGTGTCTTATCCGTCACGGCACCGTCTCAGGCCAGAGCTGTTGGACGCGGCGAAAAGCCTGCGCGCCTTCCTAAAGCATCAAGCGCCCAAGGTGGAAACGGTTTTCCGCGGGATTGCGCGCTATTCCGCCGCTTCCCGGCTCGTCGGCGGCGCCAGGAGCTGATCGGCGATCCGCACGATCTCCTGCCGCAGGGCGGCATTGTCGCTCCGCGCAGCCGGATCATTGACGGGCTTCGCCTCGCGTCGCAACTGGGACAGTTCCTGCTTGGTGCGCGCAAGCTCGGCTCGCACCTGAGCCAGTGCCCCGTGCAGGGTCTGCGCTTCCGCATGCTCGGTTTCAAACCGGGCATCCCGAGCCCGCAACTCGTTCTGGGCCTGCGCGACCTCTTCGGCGGCCCGCTGTTTTCTGGACGCGTTCATGGATTTCTCCTGCGCCAACTCCGCTTCGAGTTCCTGCTTCATCCGCACCTGCTGGTCGCGCTCCTCCTCGACCTTGCGGGCGAGCGCCGCGAGACGACCAGCCTCCGCAGCCACCTCAACTGCTCCGGAATCCGCCGCCGCAAGGCCTGCCTCTGCTTGTACCGCGCGTGCGGCCAGGGCGTCGGCGCGCAGTCTTTCGCTATCCCGATCGGTCGTCATCGCCTTGAGCGCGGCCGTCGCCTGATCGACGGCGCGCCGGCTCGCCGCCAATTGGGCTGCGAGCTCGCCGCGCTCTCCCTCGATCACCATGATGCGCGTGCGGCCTTCGACCTGCGCAACGCGATGAGCATCGCCTTCCTGGCGGGATTGCGCGAGCTCGGCCTCACGCTCCGCAAGCAGTGCCTGGGTCTGCTCGAGCGTCGCGCGCAATTCTGCCAGCTCTCCGGTGCGTGCATCGAGATCGGAGCCAGTGCCACGTAACGCAAGCCTGGCCTCGTTCAGGCTGTGCTCCAATGCACCTAGATCATGGATCCGCTGTTCGATCGTACCACTGGCCAGCGCCGCCGCTGCGATTTCCCTGGCCAGCGCGTCGCGGGTTTCGGAGAGATCGGTGCGCGTGGCCGCCAGATCGCCCTCGAGCCCGCTGATGCGTTCTTCGCGGGCACCGAGCTCCCGTTCGAGCCGCCCGATCGCCATGTCGCGGCGGCCGAGCTCTTCCATTGCCCCAGCCCTTGCAGCGAACCCGCTTTCCGCCCGTTGCTCGAGAGCCCGCGCCTGCATCGCCAGTTCCGCCCGCAGATGGTCTCGATCGGCTGCGATCTCCGCCAGCGAGAGCGGGAACGCCGCCTCTGCCCGCTTGCGAGCCAGGCGGTCGGCCCGTCGGGCAAGCGCCGGCAATGCCGCCAGCGCCAGCAGAATGGCTGTCAGGAAGCCGAGCGTGACGAGCATGACGGCTTCGATCAATTCACCGGGCTCCGATCAGGAACGATTCCAAGAACGAAACCCTGCCATGACAACAGCGCCATGGCCAGCAAAACGAGCCCTCCCGGTCAGAACGGGTTCCAGGTCGCCTGCGGCGTGAACTTGAGATAGCCGAGATTGACGCCGAGCCGCCAGCCGACGCCGGTCCGGATCGGCACCAGCGTCACGCCCTCGGCTGCCATTGCAGTGAAGCCGAAGCCGCCGACAAAGTAGACCGAGCCGTCAATGCCGACGAAACGCTGGTAGAGCGCATCGACGACCGGCAGGTTGTAGACCAGCATCATGGTGCGAGCGCCTTCTCCGCCGAAGTCGAAGCCGACGGACGGGCCCTGCCAGAACACTTTCCGATCGCCGGCATTACGCGTGAACAGCGTGCCTTCGCCGAAGCGGAGGCCACCGACGAAGGCACCGGACGCCTCCTGGCCGAGAACATAGCCATTGGGTTCGCCCCAGCGCCGGACCGCCTCCTCGATCGTCAGCGCAAGTCCGCGCGAGACATTGCCAAAGAACTGATGACCGGAGCTGACGAGCTCGGTCTGGGAAAAGGGCTGCGGATTCTGGCTCTGCGCCAGGACCGGCAGGCTGCTCAGTCCAAGAGTGGCCGAGACAACCGCACCGGCCAGAAGAGAACGGCGAGTGAGATCCATTGAGGAAACTCCGGGCTAGGCGTCGCATCCCGGCCGGGTGGCCGGATGCGCGGCGGGGCACGGCATCACGCGAATGCGCGACAATTCAGTAACCAGTTTGATACGCCCCAAGAGTATCCAACCCGTGAAGATTGCGCGGAGGTGCTTCCCCGTCGTCACCCAGCAAAGGAATCTGTGATGAAGGCCGTAAAATGGCAGCGCTGGATTTCGATCGCAGTCGGCGTCCTCGCCCTTGCCATCGCGGTCCAGCCGGTGCTGGCCCAGCCGGCGGCGCTGCCCCATGGCCTTCCGGAATTGCCTGCAATTGGCGAGGAAATGCAGCGCGACAGCCGTTCCGGGCTGGCATTGGGCGGATACGACCCCGTTGCCTATCAGGCAGAAGGTCGCGCGGTTTCCGGTCGCCCGGACTATGAGCTGATCTATGATGGCGCAGTCTGGCGCTTCAGCACGGCCAGCAACCGCGAAGCCTTTCGTGATTCGCCCGGCGTCTACGAGCCAGCCTTTGCAGGCTTCGACCCGCTCGCGGTAGCCGATGGACGTGTCGTTGAGACCGACCCGCGTCGCTTCGCGATCATTGGTTCGCGGCTCTTCCTCTTTCGAAGCGAAGAGAATAGGCGCCGCTTCACCCAGGAAACCTCCCTGCGCCAACTTGCGGAATCCAACTGGCAGCGCGTCAGCCAGCAGATCGCTCGCTGAAGCGTCGGCCCGAAAAACGAATTGCGGTTTTCGGACAAGCCGATGCGACCATGGAAGGTTAGGAGACCGGATACGATTATCCGGTCCTGTGATCTAACCTACGGTACCCGTCTGGCCGACAAGCGTCAGTTCCTTCGCAAGTGCGATCGCGCGCCCGGCCAATCCCTCATTGCTGGCCGCCACGAAGGACGGGTTGCGATAGTGCCGCTCGGCGCCGCCATAGCGCAGCACATTGCCGTCGAGCTGCCGGACGACACCGCCGGCTGCGGTCAAAATCGCGTCGCCGGCGGCAATATCCCATTCCATCGTTGTTCCTCCGCGGACATGAAGATCGGCCTCGCCACTGGCGATCAGGCCGAATTTCACCGCCGAGGACATCGGCATCTGTTCACTCTTGCACATCGCGCTGAGAACGCTGCTGCTGAGCGCGTCTCCGTGAAAGCGGCTGACTAGCACGACTGGACCGGTCGCCGGAGTGGGGCGGGCGACGATGCGTTGCGCCGCACCGAGCGTTGAGCCATCCGGCGCGATGGCCTGCGCAAAAGCATCTTCCCCCGCAAACCAGAGCCGCCCGATCTCCGGCGCGGCGATCGCCCCCGCGATCGGCCGCGTGCCGCTGATGATGGCGATAGCGACACAGTAGCTGCCACCAGCCGCCAGGAATTCGCGCGTGCCATCCAGCGGGTCGAGCAGGATGAAAACGGGGGCAGGCTGAGCGGTTTCGACGCTCTCTTCGCTGATCACGGGGAAATCCGGCAGCAGCCGCGCGAGGGCCGCCTTCGCGGCGTGATCGGCGGCGAGGTCAGCAGAACAGACGGGCGAACCGTCCGCCTTGCTCCGCACATCCCTTGCAGCGCGCATGGCCAAAAGCACGGCGCCGCTGAGGCGCGCCGCCTCGGCCAGCTTCTCAGCCAGCGCATTGCGGTCGGAAAGGCGCGGATCATCGGGCGCTATCATGCGGATTGGGCGCCCATTCGCTGTTCTGCTGGCCAAAACACAGTTAACCACATGCAAACCAAGATCGCCTCATACCTTATCCTATCGGCGCTTCATTTGCCATGAGCGCGCCCCGAAACGCTGTTCCCAGGACATCTGCCATGACCGACATCTCGCTCGAGCCGCTCGATCTGGCTGCGCTTCTTTGCAGCCGGGTCTGCCATGACGTGATCAGCCCGGTCGGCGCCATCGTCAACGCGCTCGAGGTTCTGGAGGAAGACGATCCCTCGATGCGCGATTTCGCACTCGAGCTGATCAAGAAGAGCGCGCGCAGCGCGTCCGCCCGCCTGCAATTCGCCCGGCTTGCCTTCGGCGCGGCGGGATCGGCAGGCGCGATGATCGACCTCGGCGATGCCGGCACGGTCGCGAATGGCTTCCTGAACGATGACAAGCTCTCGCTCGACTGGGAGGCCCCGCGCGCGTTGCTGCCGAAGAATCAGGTCAAGCTCGTGCTCAACCTGCTGATCCTCGCGACGCAGGCGGTGCCGCGCGGCGGACGTCTCGTCGCCCGCACCACCTTGGAGGGCGAGCAGGGCAGCTTCCATATCACCGCCACCGGTTCTCATGCCCGCATTCCGGCCCATGTCGAGGAACTGCTCGCCGGCCGCTCCGAGACGGGCACGATCGACGCCCACGCCGTGCAGCCGCTTTACGCCGGCATGGTCGCCCGCGCGGCCAATATGAAGGTCGCTTTCGCCATCGACGGCGACACCGTAACGATCACGGCCGACAAGGCGGACTGAGCCATTTCGGCCGAGAGCGCAGGAACATCGCGCTTTCAGTCCTGTCTCAACCGATCATAAACCCTTCCGCTGCATAGATGGGCGCTGCATTGTTGCGTGGGTAATGGTCTTCGGCATGGACGAATTGCTCCAAGAGTTCCTTGGCGAGACTGGCGAGCATCTCGACACCGTCGACAGGGAGCTCGTGCGCTTCGAGCAGGAGCCCAATAATCGCGACATCCTGCGCAACATCTTCCGGTTGGTTCATACCGTGAAGGGCACGTGCGGGTTCATTGGCCTGCCGCGCCTCGAAGCCCTGACGCATGCGGCAGAATCCGTGATGGGCCAGTTCCGCGACGGCGCAACCGTGAACGCAATCGCGGTGACCGCGATTCTGGAAACCATCGACCGCATCAAGGAGATCATGGCGGAGCTGGCCGACAAGGGCCAGGAGCCAACCGGCAGCGACGAGATCCTGATCCGCGAATTGCAGGCGCTGGCCGACCAGGCCAAGAAGGAGCTGGCACAGTCCCCTTCGGTCAACCCATCGGATCCGGTCGCCGCCTACCTGGCCCGGCACGCTCTGTCCGCGACCGATGACGGCCTCGACCTCGTCTTCCAGAGCGCACCCGGACCGCAGCGCGGACCGGACGGGCGCATCGAAAGCGCGGCCCGCCACGACGCTGCCGCCGAAGACGCCTCCCCCCGCGAGAGCCGCTCGGCGGGCCCGGCGAGCCTGCGCGTCAATGTCGACACGATCGAGCATCTGATGACGATGGTCTCGGAGCTCGTGCTGACCCGCAACCAGTTGCTCGAAATCTCGCGTCGCCAGGATGACGCCGCGCTCAAGGCGCCGCTCCAGCGTCTGTCCCTGATCACCGCCGAACTGCAGGACGGGGTGATGAAGACCCGCATGCAGCCGATCGGCAATGCCTGGTCGAAGCTGCCGCGCATCGTGCGCGACCTCAGCGGCGAACTCGGAAAGCGCATCGAGCTCGTCACCGAAGGCGCCGATACCGAGCTCGACCGGCAGATCCTCGACCTGATCAAGGACCCCTTGATCCATATGGTGCGCAACTGCGCCGATCACGCGATCGAGCCACCTGCCGACCGTGTCGCCGCTGGCAAACCGGCCCACGGCACCATTCGCCTCGCCGCCTATCACGAGGGCGGCTCGGTCACCATCTCCATCTCGGACGATGGGCGCGGCCTCGACTTCGAGCGCATTCGCCGCAAGGCACTGCAGCAAGGTCTTGCCCATGAGGGCGAGATCGAGCGCATGAGCGAAGCGCAGCTCAGCCGCCTGATATTTCATCCCGGTTTCTCGACCGCGGAAAATGTCACCGCGATCTCCGGGCGCGGCGTTGGCATGGACGTGGTCAAGTCTAATATCGACGCCATTGGTGGGTTGATCGACATCGCCAGCACGGTGGGTGCCGGCACCACATTGACCATCAAGATCCCGCTCACCCTCGCTATCGTCGCAGCCCTCATCGTGGCCTGCGGCGAACAGCGCTTCGCCATCCCCCAGATCGTCGTGCGCGAGCTCGTCCGCGTGAAGGCCGGGGCCGATCACCGCATCGAGCAGATCAACGGCACACCTGTCCTGCGGCTGCGTGGCCGATTGCTGCCGATCATCGCACTTGCCGGATTGCTGAACGCCGGTCCCGCGGCAGCAGATGACGGGTTCATCGTGGTGACACAGATCGGCGAACGTCAGTTCGGCATTCTGGTCGACACCGTGTTCCACACCGAGGAAATCGTCGTCAAACCGATGTCGACGAAGCTGCGTCACATCCCGATCTTCTCCGGCAACACCATCCTAGGCGATGGCGCGGTCGTGTTGATCGTCGACCCCAATGGCGTCGCCAGCCTCGTCGGAGCGACGACCTCTGCCGATGCCCCCGAGCAGAACGCGGCCAACGGCCACTCCCCTGTCGGTGAGCGAACGACCATGCTGGTGTTTCGCGCCGGTGCCGACAGTTTGAAAGCCGTGCCGCTCTCGCTCGTCACACGCCTGGAAGAGGTCGAGGCAGAGCGGTTCGAGATCAGCGGCGGGCGCGTGCTGTTGAACTATCGCGGCCGTCTGATGCCGATCATCCCCGTCGGCGAGACACAGGTGAAGAGCAAGGGCCTGCAGGCACTCGTCATCATCGCGGAAGGCGAGCTGACCATGGGCCTCGCCGTCGACGCGATCGTCGACATCGTTGACGAGGTTCTCGATGTCGAGTTGCAAGCCATGCTCGACCAGGGTGCCGTCGGGTCGGCGATCATCAGGGGGCGCGCCACCGAGATCCTCGATCTGGCGCACTACCTGCCCAAGGGCGATCCGAACTGGTTGCGGGCCAGCCGCCGCGAAGGCGTGTCCAGCAGCGCGCATGTCCTGATGGTCGAGCCTTCCGAATTCCTGCGCGAAATGCTGGCCCCCGTCCTGAAGGCCGCAGGACTTCGCGTCACACTGGCCGCCGATATCGCCAGCGCCCGCCAGCATGTCGTCGCCGGCGGGCTCAACGGCGTGTTGATCGACCTCGACCGCTACACCGAAGCAGCGCTCGGCTTTGCGGCCGAACTGCGTGACGGCGAAGACGGCGATGCATTCCGGATCCTCGGCATGACGACCTTCGCCACCCCGGAGCTCTATGCACTCGCAACGCAGGCGCGCATGGACGCCATCGTTGCGAAATTCGATCGCCGTGCCTTGCTCGCCGAGCTGGCAGACAACCGCTCCAGACTGAGGCAGGCGGCATGAACTCAAAGCAGAGCAACGCACGTCCCGCCCCTGACGCGACGGGCTTCACGGAATCCCTCGACTACGTCACCGTGACCATTGGCGAGCAGTTGCTCGGGCTCCCGATCGGCCGCGTGCAGGACGTCTTCAATACCAGCCGCATCACGCCGGTGCCGCTGGCCCCGCCCGAAATCATCGGCCTGCTCAACCTGCGCGGGCGCGTGGTGACCGCACTCTGCCTGCGCAAGCGGCTCGGCCGGGAGCCCCTTTTGGGCGCAGCCACGGAGTTGGTTGCGGTGGGGATCGATCATGGTGGAGAGGCCTACGCGCTGATCGTCGACGCGGTCGGCGAGGTGATCCGTCTCGATCACTCCACGCTGGAGCCCGTGCCGGTCCATCTCGACCGCGCCTGGGCCTCCCTGGCAGCCGGCGTTCACCGCCTCGAAGACCGCCTTCTCGTCGTGCTCGACATCGACGCAGTGCTGAAGATCGACCTGCCTTTGGCTGCCTGAGCCGCGGCCCGCCCATTCTGGAGAATGACCATGAAATATTGCCTCGTCGTCGATGACTCAGCGGTGATCCGCAAGGTCGCACGCCGCATTCTCGAGGGTCTCCAGTTCCGAATCGCAGAAGCCGAGGACGGCGCCCGGGCGATCGATGCCTGCAAGGGCGAGATGCCGGACGCTGTGCTGCTGGATTGGAACATGCCGATCATGGACGGCTATGATTTCCTGCGCACCCTGCGGCAGATGCCAGGCGGCAAACGGCCCAAGGTCGTCTTCTGCACGACCGAGAACGACATTGCCCATATCGCGCGCGCCATGCACGCCGGCGCCGACGAATACATTATGAAGCCGTTCGACAAGGAGATCGTCGCCTCCAAGTTCCATCAGGTCGGCCTGCTGTGACACGTCGCGCCGCGGCCCGTGCCGTCGCGGCCCATTTCTCGGCGGGCCATTGGTGGCCCACCCAGCCAGCCCTGCACTCGACGCACAGGGGTCGTGCCGAATGATGAGCCCCCGCTCATCCAGCCATGGCAGAACAGCCATACGTCCGAAGACCGTCGTCATCGCCGACGACTCCGTCGTCGTGCGCGGGCTGTTCGCACGCTGGCTCGGCGAGAGCGGCCAGTTTCACGTCGTCGCGGTGGCAGGCGACGGTGAGACGGCCGTGGAGCATGCCACGCGTTACCACCCGGATATCATGGTCCTCGACCTCGACATGCCCGGCCTCGACGGTCTTGCAGCACTGCCCCAGATCGTCAGGGAGAGCCCGAAGACTGCCGTCCTGCTGGCCACGACGCTGACGGAACGCAATGCCCGGCTCGCCCTGCAGGGCATGACCATGGGCGCCATGGACGTGCTACCCAAGCCCGAAAGTCGCGCCGGCATGACGCTGTCGCTGGATTTCCGGAGCGAATTCCTGCTCAAGCTCAGCAGCATCGCACAATCCTCGCACGAGGCGTTGCTGCCTTTCAGCGAAGTCCCGCCTGAGCCGGGTCTGCCGAGCGGCATCATGGATCTCAGGCCGCTGATCTCGATGATGCCGCGCTACCTCGTCATCGGCGCCTCGACAGGCGGCCCCCGCGCCGTGGCCAAGGTCCTCACCGATATTGGCGATGGCCTCCAGGACCTGACGACGCTCGTCGTCCAGCATATGCCTCCGCTTTTTACGGCGTCCTTCGCGGAACAGCTCTCCGGACAGATCGGTGTCAGGGCACGCGAGCCTTTCGATGGCGAAAGACTGAGCAGGGGCACGGTCTATATCGCGCCGGGAGGACGCCATCTCGGCATCGATCGCAGGCTCGGCCATATCGTCGCGAGCATCGGCGACGGGCCGCCGGTACGCTTCTGCAGACCCGCCGTCGATGTGCTCTTCAGCGAAGCTGCCAATCACCTCGGTCCGGCCGCGCTCGGCCTGGTGATGACCGGGATGGGCAGTGACGGCACGGATGGCGCGGGCGCGTTGCGCCGCGCCGGCGCCGCCGTAATCGCACAGGATGAAACGTCGAGCACGATCTGGGGCATGCCAGGCTCCGTCGTGCGCGCCCGCCATGCCAGCACCGTTGTCGCGCTCGACGGCATCGGCCTCGCCATTCGTGCGCTGGTGCGTGGAGGATCCTCGGCATGACGGAGGCCGATTTCGACTTCCTGCGCACGCTGCTGCACCTGCGCTCGGGTCTCTCCCTCAGCACCGAGAAGCGCTACCTCGTCGAGAGCAGGCTCGGCATCCTCTGCCGAAAGCGAAATATCGCGGGGCTCGGTCCGCTTGTGCAGCGCCTCAGGCTCGAAGGCGACCGCGGCCTGGAGAATGCCGTCGTCGAGGCGATGACCACCAACGAGACCCTGTTCTTCCGCGACCGGACCCCATTCGATCTGTTCCGCAATGTGATCCTCCCCGAGAAACTCGCTGCGAATGCGGCCCACCGCTCCCTGCGGATCTGGTGCGCCGCAGTTTCGACCGGACAGGAAGCCTATTCCCTTGCCATGATCCTGGATGAGATGGCGGCGCAGCTGGCGGGCTGGAGGATCGAGATCGTCGGAACCGACATTTCCGCCGAAGTCCTGGAGCGCGCCCGTGGCGGGCTCTACACCCAGTTCGAGATCCAGCGCGGCCTGCCGATCCAACTCCTGCTGAAGCACTTCCGGCAGGAAGGCGACAAGTGGCGCATCTCGGAGCAGATTCGCGCGATGGTCGAGCTGCGGCAGCATAACCTGCTCGATTCGAGCGGCCATTTCGGCCTCTTCGACGTGATCCTCTGCCGCAACGTGCTGATCTATTTTGACGTTCCGACCAAGGCGCGGGTGATGGCCGCACTGGCCCAGCGGCTCGCCCCGGATGGAGCCTTCCTGCTTGGCGCCGCAGAGACGGTGATCGGGATCACCACCAGCATCGTTCCGGACAAGCAGCATCGCGGCCTCTACCGCGACGGCCGCTCCGGCAAGGCTCAGTCGCCCGGTCTCGGCTACCCCTTCGACCGGCCGCGTCCGCTGCCCACGGCCGGCTCCCGCCTCTGATCATCGGACTGGATACCGTATCCGGTCGATGATCGAACCTTCTGTGCTTGCATCGGCTTGCCCGAAAACCGCAATCGACTTTCGGGCCGATGCTTTAGGCCGCTGCCGCCATAAACAAAAACCCCGCCTCTCGGCGGGGTCCCGTCAACCTGTCGTGTACATCCGACGATCAGGCTGTATCTCTTGTCGCATCCGATCGTGACGACCGGATGACACCGATCACGCCGGAATGCGTTCCTCGACATCGTTCGGCTCGCGCAGCACGTAGCCGCGGCCCCAAACGGTTTCGATGTAGTTCTTTCCGTCCGACGCATTGGCGAGCTTCTTGCGGAGCTTGCAGATGAAAACGTCGATGATCTTGAGTTCCGGCTCGTCCATGCCGCCATAGAGATGGTTCAGGAACATCTCCTTGGTCAGCGTCGTGCCCTTGCGGAGCGAAAGCAGCTCCAGCATCTGGTATTCCTTGCCCGTCAGGTGCACGCGGGCGGCATCGACCTCGACGGTCTTGGTGTCGAGATTGACGACGAGATCGCCGGTGGTGATGACCGACTGCGCATGGCCCTTCGAGCGGCGCACGATGGCGTGGATGCGCGCGACAAGCTCGTCCTTGTGGAAGGGCTTGGTGAGATAGTCGTCGGCGCCGAAGCCGAGGCCCTTCACCTTGTCCTCGATGCCGGCAAGACCGGAGAGGATCAGGATCGGCGTCTTCACCTTCGCGACGCGAAGGGAGCGCAGCACCTCATAGCCCGACATGTCCGGCAGGTTCAGGTCGAGGAGGATGATGTCGTAATCGTAGAGCTTGCCGAGATCGACACCCTCTTCGCCCAGATCGGTCGTATAGACGTTGAAGCTCTCTGATTTGAGCATCAACTCAATGCTCTGGGCGGTTGCGCTATCGTCCTCGATCAGCAGAACCCGCATGTCACGTCCCCAATTTCGCCCCGAGGCAAGCTCGACCACATTCTCATCCGAACCCTCATGGCTCTGGACGACCAGGCGCTTGCCCGATGAAACGCCACGCGACACGCTACTGGGAAAATGGTTAACAAACCGTGATTCCCGAGCGCAAGCGCTTCCAGGGAGAAAGTGAACGATCCTTGTCGAGGTGAGTCGAAATTGACACGGATCGGGAGACCTTCGCCCGCGAAATCGCCTTTCGCGGAGGACTGTTCCGAGGAACAGGGACAAAAAGCCCCTGCAACACGACACAGCCTCGATGCACAGTGTTAATCACAGAGGTAAATGAAAGATTGACGGGACGGGGAATGAGTGGCGCAAAGCACGGTATAGACAGGTTATCCGACCTCGCCGCCACAATCGGTAACCTCGATGCGGTAACGACATTCGGCCGGGTGACGGGCGTGCGTGGCCTGATGGTCGAGGTCTCCGGACCGATCGGCGCCATGAGCCTTGGCGGACGCATCGAGATCGAGATCGCGCCGGGAACGCGTGTCCCCTGCGAAGTGATCGGCTTTTCCGGCGAAAAGGCGCTGGTGATGCCCTATGGCGGCCTCGACGGTGTCCGCCGCGGCTGCCCCGCCTATGTGGACAAGGCAGCCCCGGGCATCCGGCCGACCAATGCCTGGCTCGGCCGGGTTGTCGATGCGCTCGGAAGACCTGTGGATGGCGGCCCGCCCCTGCCTCAGGGAGAACATCTTTGCGCCTTCCGCGCCGACCCGCCCCCCGCGCATGCACGCCGCCGCGTCGGCTCCCCGCTCGATCTCGGCGTCCGCGCCCTCAACGCCTTCCTGACCTGCTGCCTTGGCCAGCGCATGGGTATCTTCGCCGGCTCGGGCGTCGGCAAATCGGTTCTTCTTTCCATGCTGGCCCGCTACGCACGCGCCGATGTCAACATCATCGGGCTCGTCGGCGAGCGCGGCCGCGAGGTCCAGGAGTTTCTGCAGGACGACCTCGGCCCGGAAGGCCTGGCGCGCTCCGTGGTCGTGGTCGCCACCTCCGACGAGCCCGCGCTGATGCGCAAGCAGGCCGCTCTCACCACCCTCACCTTGGCCGAGTACTTCCGCGACCAGGGCGCGCAGGTGATGTGCCTGATGGACTCGGTCACGCGCTTTGCCATGGCGATGCGCGAGATCGGCCTTGCCGCCGGCGAGCCGCCAACCACCAAGGGCTATACGCCGACCGTCTTCGCCGAGTTGCCGCGCCTGCTCGAACGCGCCGGTCCTGGCATCGGCGAAGGTGCCATCACCGGTCTGTTCACCGTGCTGGTCGATGGTGGAGACCATGACGAACCTGTCGCCGACGCGGTGCGCGGCATTCTCGACGGCCATATCGTCATGGAACGCTCCATTGCCGAGCGTGGGCGCTACCCGGCAATCAACGTGCTGAAATCCGTGTCGCGCACCATGCCGCGCTCCTGCGACCCCTCCTACTATCCCGTCGTCCAGAAGGCCCGCGCGACACTCGCGACCTATTCCGACATGGAGGAGCTGATCCGGCTTGGCGCCTATCGCCAGGGCGCATCGGCAGAGGTCGACGAGGCCATCCGCCTCAACCCGCAGCTCGAAGCCTTCCTGAAACAGGCCAAGGACGAGGCGACGTCACTGGGGGAAGGCTACGCCAGGCTCGCAGCCATCATGGCGAGCTGACGCGGCGCACCAGGATCAGCATCGCCACCAGCGCGCCGGTCTGGATCACCGCCGAGATCATCAGCGCCGCGCTGCTGCCAAAGCGCTCGATCATCACCGCAAAGAGCAGCGGCGCGGCTGCGAAAGTCAGGTTCTGCGGAACCGTCAGCCGCCCGAGCATGGTCGCAAAGCCACGCCGGCCGAACAGCGAAAGCGGCAAGGTGGCGCGTGCCACGGAAATGACGCCCATGGCAGCATTGAAGGCGGCGACAAAGCCGATGGCGGAAAGCGCGGTCCCTGACGCCAGCGCCATGTAGAGGCAGGAGAGCGGCCCGAGCACAAGGCCGACCAAGGCCACACGCTCGACAGCGAAGCGTTCCCCGGCCAGGACGTCGACCAGACGGGCCACGAGCGTTGCAAGCCCGCCGAGCGAGGCGATCGTAACGGCCGTCGCACTGGTCAGTCCGGAACTCTGCAGCAGGCCGATGAGATGGAGGGGCAGCCCCCAGGAGACCAGCCCGCTTGCCGAAAAGGCAAAGGCCAGCAGCCAGAAGATCGGGCGACGCTCTTGCGGGGTCACCCTGCCCTCATCGGCAGGCAGAGCCGCCGCTGCCGGGCCGGCAGCGGGCGCATGAGGGGGCGTCACTGGGATGGCGAGATGGATCGGAAGCACGATCACGATCTGGATCGCGGCAAAGATCAAGAGGGCCACACGCCAGCCATAGGCAGCGCAGAGGGCTGCGGACAACGGCCAGAACACGCTCGAGGCAAGGCCCGTGGCAAGCATCATCACGCCGATGACGCGTCGTGTTCGCGCGCCCATCAGTTGCGCGACCGTGACATTGCCGACATTGGCGAGCGTCAGCGAGTGACCGATACCGATGACGAACCAGGTCGCGAGATAGCTGATCGGCCCCTGTGCCGCCGCGAGCAAGGCCAAGCCCAGTGCGCAGATGATGGCCCCGACACACATGGCACGCCGCGTTCCGCGACGATCGAGATGTCGCCCGACCATCGGCGCGACCACCGCACCGGTCACGAGCAGGATGGTGATGCCTCCGAAGACGATCTCCCCGCTCATCCCGAGATCTCGATCGAGATAGGCGGCAAGGACCGACGGCGCGTAATAGGTCGATCCCCAGCCGATAATGCGGGTGAGAGCGAGGCCGCAGAGCAGCGGCCAGTGCTCCGGAAGGCGTGATGAGGCGAGCAAGGGAAGGCGATCCGGGAGGGAAAGACGGGCGAACGCCCTGATAACTGCGCAGACTCTATAGGGGACACACAGCGTACGGCAGCAGCAGCGACGCGGGCTCAATATGCGTCGAAAGCGGGCGGCCTCGGTAAGAAACGGTCAACCTCCTTGCGCCATTGTCCTTTTCGTCTCGCGGATCAAGTTCCGGCGGCGAACCGAGGGGTCGGGGAGCCGCCATGCGTAACCAGGAGTTGGACACGACATGAAGTCGCGAGAGACCCTCTTGCGTCTCAAACGCTTCCAGGTGGACGAAAAGCGTCGCCGGGTAAGCCAGATTGAGATGATGATTGCGGATTTCCATCGCATGGCGACCGATCTGGATCGTGAGATCCAGAGCGAGGAGACACGGGCCGGTATCTCCGACCCTGCTCATTTCGCTTACCCGACCTATGCCAAGGCGGCGCTCGGGCGCCGCGACAACCTGCGGCAGTCGGCGGATAATCTGAAGGGCCAGCTCGACGAGGCCAAGGCCGAGCTTCAGGAAGCCTTCGAGGACATGAAGAAGGTCGAGATTCTCGACGATCGCGAGCGTGCTTCCGAGCGGGCCGCCGAAGCAGCGCGCGACCAGTCGATGATGGATTCGATCGGGCTGCGCTCACGCGCCTGACCGTCGGGCTTCAGGGATCTTGCACGGAGAAGGGGCGGGAGGCCGTTGGCCTCCCGCCCCTTTTTCATTCGATCACCGGATGATGCCGCACGGAGTCGCGCGGCATATGCCCTGCCAGCCGCGGATCATCGTCGACCTCGACGCTGCGCTTGAAGACCGTGAACCCCGAGCGCTGATAGAATTCCGGCGCGCTCTGATGATCGAGCGTGCAGGTGTGTACCCAGAAGCGCGAAATCGGCTGGGCCCAGGCCCGTTCCAGCGCCCGATTCATCAACCAGCGGCCGGCTCCGCGGCCCAGCACGGTTTCGTCCAGCCCGAAAAAGCTGAGCTCTCCCTCTCCCGCCACGCGGAAATCAAGCTCCAGCAATCCAACGTCGCGGCCATCGGCCCGAACGGCGAAGAACTCGACGGCTGGATCCGCCAGGATCGCCTCGATCTCCGCCACGGGCTTGACCAGCCGGCTGAACCACATCCAGCGCTCACCGAGCACACGGTAGATCGCGAGATAGCGCGTGACATCGTCTCTCCCGATCGGCTCGAGGGAGAAGCCCGAAAGGCCGGGCGGATCGACCCGCTTGGCCGGCGGCGCAAACATCTCGAGAGATGTGACGATCGCCGCGATCTTGCCGGGCGGAAGGTCGGTGATGCCGGTCAGGCTGATGGGAATGCTGTCGCTCATGGTCCTGTCTGCGGTACGTTGGCCGTGAGGCAGACGCTCGAAGCCTGCGCCGTCGAGGCTGCCGGATATCGCCGCGATCATGACATGATCCCGGGCGAAAGATCAGTTCGTACGGTGCATGGCCCATTCCCACCAGGAGAAGCTGTGGTGCGCCGCTTCAAACGAATGAGGATTCTTTTCGATGACCAGACGTGTAAAGCTGAAGCTCGCCGCCGCTCTCTTCGGCATCGCGGCACTGGGCGGTGTCGCCGTTGCGCAGCAGCACCAGGGTCACGGCGCCATGCAGGGCTCGGCGACCGGCGTCGCGGACACGCCGGCGACGGCCGCCTACAAGGCGGTCAATGACAAGATGCACAAGGACATGGCGACCTCCTTCACCGGCGACGCCGATGCCGATTTCGTGCGTGGCATGATTCCGCATCATCAGGGCGCCATCGACATGGCCAAGGTCGTGCTTGCTCATGGCAAGGACCCGGAAATCAAGAAGCTGGCCACTGAGGTCATCTCCGCCCAGGAGAAGGAGATCGCCTTCATGCGGGACTGGCTGAAGAAAAACGGAAAATAGGCCGTCCGTGCGGCCTGGCGCGGGCAACGCCGCTTGCCCTCGCCCTCCCTCGCTGGCACACAGGCGAAGGTTCGCTCCGGCCGGCTATCCAGGCCTTCCCCTGCGCGCCGCGACACCGCCTTCGACGCCTCCTCGCAGCCTGCCGGTTTCATGAAACGCTATCTCGACTATCTCTGGCCGCTCATCGGTCTCGTCGCGGTCGTCTGGTCGGTCGAGTTGCTCTGGGACAAGCTCAAGGCCGAGGCCGGCACGGATGCCGCCGTCCAGGCATTGCTGGAGCAAGGAACCCTCTGGCAGAACATCAAGATCATTGCGGCCGGCATCGGCCAGAAGATCGCCTTGATCTCCCCGGACGCCTTCCTGCACGCAGCCCTCGCAACGCTCGTCGCTTACGCTGCGCTGGCCTGGTATGACCGCATTGCCTTGATCCATCTCGGCAAGGAGAAGGGCATCTCCTGGCCCTATATCGCGCTTTGTTCCTTCGTGACCTATGCGCTCTCGCACAATATCGGCGCCTCGGTCTTCTCGGGCGGCATGGTCCGGTTCCGCGCCTATACCGCGAAGGGCCTGACAACAGCCGATGTCGCGGTTCTGGTCGCGCTCTGCTCCTTCACCTTCGCCTTCGGAACCATTCTGCTGCTTGGGCTCGTCCTGATCGGGGAGCCTCAGATCCTGCGCCCGCTCGGCCGGCTTTCGCATTGGTTCACCCTCGGCGATGCGACTGCCCGGCTGATCGGCTTCGGGCTGCTCGCCTTCGTCGGGCTCTACACGGTCGGCTCCTGGCTGAAGTTCAGGCCGCTCAAGATCGGCAAGTTCGAGTTGATCTATCCCCGGCTGCCGGTCGTTGCGCGGCAATATCTCGCTGCGCCTCTGGAACTGATGGGTGCCGCCGGCATCATCTATTTCGCGCTGCCCGATCAGGGAAACCCCGGCTTCTTCATCGTGCTCGGCGCCTTCCTCCTTTCCTTCTCGGCCGGGCTGCTCAGCCAGGTGCCGGGCGGGGTCGGCGTGATGGAAGCGGTCTTCCTCGCGGTCATGCCGGGCGTGCCGGCACCGGCTGTCTTTGCGGCCCTGCTGATCTGGCGGCTGTTCTACCTGATCCTGCCGCTGGTGATTTCGCTGCCGATCGTGCTGGCCTTCGAGCGCAGCCAGCTCAGGAAGAACACCCGCATCGCACCCCCTCCCTGACAAGCATGATGCCGAACGCGGGAACCGGCTTTCGGGTAGCATCAGGCGCTAGACCATGGCCTCAGCGTCTGAGCGCGATCGCAGCTGCGCCGAACATCAACACCGCGCCGATTGCCTCGGACAGGCCGAATGGCTCGTGCAGCACGACAACTCCGGCTGTGACAGCGATGGCCGGGCTGACGAAGGCATAGAGCCCGGCATGGAAGGCGCCCCAGTCGCGCAGCAGCCGCATGTAGATGGTGAAGCCGATCAGCGAGCCGCCAATCACCAGGACGGCAACGGCGGGCCAGACCGGCCACTCTCCGAGCGCGCGCATATCAGCAAGCGTGACGGGCTCGACAGCGAACGAGACGGCCGCAAGGCCGAGCGCACCAATGACCGTCTGCCAGCCGGCCAATGTCAGCGTCGGCATGGTGCCGGCGATCCGCCGCGTCAACACGGCGCCGAAGCAGTAGAGCAACGTGCCAAAGGCCACGGCCGCCAGCCCCCAGATCTCCATCGGATCGCCATGCGCCGCGCTCCAGCCGCTGGAGGCGCGCGTCGCGAACAGAAAACAAAGCCCGATGAGCCCAAGCACGATGGCCGCGATGCGCTGGCCGGTGATCCGCTGCCCCTCGATCAAGCGGCTCGCGATCAGCGTATAGATCGGGATCGTCGCGAGATTGACGATGGCGGCGAGCCCCGACGGTGCATGCGCGGTCCCCCAGAACAGGAAGGCGTAGTTGCCGGTATTCACCAGGAGTGCGGTGATCAGCAGGCGCCGCCGCGCTGCGGGTGGAACGGCGAGAAGATCGCGCCCGGCCCAGAGCAGCATCAGGACACCAGCGATCGAGAACCGTGCCGCAGCAAGGAAGATCGGCGGAACATGGGCCGAGCCGATCTTGACCGGCAGGAAGGTCAGCCCCCAGACCAGACACATCAGGGCGAAGTAAAAGGCGTTGCGCGACATGCCCCGGTCCTTAGCGATGCGGAAACGGCAGGGCCAATGCCGGATTGGCGACGGCTGCAGGGGCGCGACGCAAGCGGGCGTCCTGCGCTTCCGCGCCGTCTGTCATGGGTTGCACTCTGAACGATCTACTATAGAAGAATCAACGCTATGATAATGGACGATTTGACGTCAAGGCTTGCCGAACGCATGCGCATCGAGCGGGAAAGCCGCGGCTGGAGCCTGAGCGATCTCGCCGACAAATCCGGGGTGTCCCGCGCGATGATCAGCAAGATCGAGCGGGGAGAAGCGAGCCCGACCGCTGTCCTCCTCGGCCGGCTTTCCGGCGCCTTCGGGTTGACCTTGTCGAACCTTCTGGCGCGAGCCGAGACGCCGAGCGAGTTTCTCCGACGCTGCGCGGATCAACCATTCTGGCGCGATCCCGAAACCGGCTTCACTCGGCGCGCCATTTCGCCGGCTGGCGAAGCGGGCATCGAGCTGGTCGATGCCGAGTTGCCGCCCAGTGCACGCATCTCGTATCCCGCAAGCTCCTACGCGTTCATCAGGCAGCAGATCTGGGTCCAGTCCGGCACGCTCGACTTTCGCGAAGGCGAGACGATGAAGCGTCTCCAGGCTGGCGACTGCCTTGAGCTGGGGGCGCCCAGCGATTGCAGCTTCTGCAATCCCGGACCGGAACCGGTGCGCTATCTCGTTGTCGTCGTGCGCCGCTGAAGCCGGCTCAGACGCTTCCAACCGTCCTCAGCCGGACGCGGGGATGGATTTCCCCCTGCGACAGTACGGGTGTCTCGCGGCGGAAGCGCTCGATGATCTGGCGCACGAACGGTCGTGCCATGCCGGAGGTGACCAGCGCCGGCATCTCGCCGATACGCGCCGCGTCCTCGAACTTGTCGCGGACCTGATGCACGAATTCCTGCAGGCGCGAGGGCTGCATGGCCAGATGCCGGTCCTCGCCCTGGCCGACGATCGACTCGGCAAAGATGCTCTCCCAGGCCGGCGAGAGCGTGATGATCGGCAAATGCCCCTGCTGGTTCGAGAACTGGGCACAGATCTGCCGGGCCAGCCGCACCCGGACATGTTCGGCGATGTCGCGCGGGTTCTTGATGCCGCCGGCGACTTCGGCGATGCCTTCGACGACGGTGGCGAGATCGCGGATCGAGATGCGCTCCGCGAGCAGCAGCTGCAGCACGCGCTGGATTCCCGTGGTCGAGATCTGGCTCGGCACGATCTCCTTGACGAGGTCGGCATGGTCCTTGGGCAATTCGCGCAGCAGTTTCTGCACTTCGCCATGCGAGAGCAGCTCCGGCATATGCGACTTCAGCACTTCGGTCAGATGCGTCGAGATCACCGTGGCGGCATCGACCACGGTGAAGCCGCGCAGCTGCGCCTCATCCTGCAGTGACGCGTCGATCCAGGTGGCAGGCAGGCCGAAGGTCGGCTCCAGCACGTTGTGGCCGGGCAGATTCACGCTGCCGCCCATCGGGTCCATGGCCATGAACTGGCCGGCATAGACGATGCCGTGCCCCGCATCGATCTCCTTGATCTTGATGTAGTAGTGGTTCGCTTCGAGCTGGACGTTGTCAACGATGCGCACCGCCGGCATCACGAAACCGAGCTCGGCAGCGAGCTGGCGGCGCAGTGCCCGGACCTGATCGGTCAGCCGATCCTGCCCGCCCGCCGCGTTGACCAGCGGCAGCAGCCCGTAGCCGATCTCGATCTTGAGCTCGTCGAGCTTGAGCAGATCGTTGAGCGTCTCCTCCTTCGGCGTGCCATCGGCGGCAAGCGGCGATGCAGCCTGCGCAGCCTCCGCCACCTGAACTTCCCGTGCCTTGGCGATCTGACCGAAATGGCGCGCGAGCCAGGCCGAACCACCGGCGAGCAGCAGGAAGGGCAGCATCGGGATACCGGGCAGGATTGCGATCAGCAGCATTACCGCCGCCGACATGCCGAGCGCCTTCGGGTACCCTGAGAGCTGCCTGCCGAGCGCCTTGTCGGCGGCGCCGCGCACGCCTGACTTGGAGACCAGAAGGCCGGCCGCCGTCGAGACGATCAGGGCCGGAATCTGGCTGACGAGGCCATCGCCGACGGTCAGCTGCGTATAGGCGCGCGCTGCATCCCCGAAGCCCATGCCCTGCTGCGCGACGCCGATGATGATGCCGCCGAGGACGTTGATGAAGGTGATGAGCAAGCCGGCGATGGCGTCGCCGCGCACGAATTTCGAGGCACCGTCCATCGAACCGAAGAAGTTGGCCTCGTCCTCCAGCGCCTTGCGGCGCTCCTTGGCGACGTCCTGATCGATGAGACCGGCCGAGAGATCGGCGTCGATCGCCATCTGCTTGCCGGGCATGGCATCCAGGGCGAAGCGCGCCGCAACTTCGGCGATGCGGCCCGAACCTTTGGTGATGACCACGAAATTGACGATGATCAGGATGGTGAAGACGATCACCCCGATCACGAAATTGCCGCTCATCACGAAATTGCCGAAGGCTTCGATGACGTGGCCAGCGGCGGCACTGCCTTCGTGGCCGTGAGCGAGGATCAGGCGCGTCGAGGCGAGATTGAGCGCCAGCCGCAGCATCGTGACGATCAGCAGCACTGTCGGAAAAGCCGAGAATTCCAGCGGCTCCTCGATGAAGAGCGCCGTCATCAGCACCAGTACGGACAGGATGATCGACAAGGCCAGGAGCAGGTCGAGCAGCAGTGCCGGCAGCGGGAAGATGAGCACCACGAGGATGCCCATGACGCCGATGGCGAGGAACAGGTCGGGCCGGTTGAGGAAATTCCCCATGGCGCCGCCGCTGGGCATCTTGAAACCGCCACCGGCGCCCGCCGCTACATCCGTCATCGACCAGTCCACTCCCCGTCGCGACGCGGCCGTCAGGCAACCATGCCCCTCCAGCTTCCGCGACGATACCCGGCAATTCTTGCCGGGTTCATGGTGAATGAATGGTTAAGCCGACCAGAAAATCGGGCCGTGGAACCCCTTCCTGAATGGATCGTTATTGAACTGCCGCGTTCTGGCCCCATTCGACCGAACAACTCGCGAGCGGGGTCGACATACTGGCTTTCCGGCCGACTTGATTGGAGATATTCGTGGATAGACGTTCCTTTGTTTTGAGCCTTTTCGGTGGCCTCGCAGCGGCCGGCCTTGGCGGGACCGCCATTGCCCAGGCAGCGACGGGCAAGACCACCCCGACGCCGGAGATATTGCCTGCCAACGAATTGAATGCCGCAACCAAGGCCGCGCTTGACCGTGCCGATGCCGATTTCAGTCAGGTGGTGGTCCGCGAACGCACCGTCGTTCGGCGGCCTCGTCCAGCCTACCGGCGTCCGGTCGTGGTACGCGAGCGTGTGGTCGTGCGCCGCCCCGCCCCGCGCTATCGCCGCCCCGTGGTGGTGCGCCGGAATGTGATCGTGCGCTGAGACGTAGGATTTGCGGAAGGCGGTGCCGAAGGGCGCCGCCTTCTTCGTATGAGGCGAAGCCGTGAGGCACGCCAGACGATGAGGGAGGATCGCCATGTCGCCGCACGAAGCGGCTCTGCCCGCGGTCATCGCGACGGATATCCCGGCCCGGCTCGATCGCCTGCCATGGTCGCGCTTTCACACGCTGGTCGTGGTGGCTCTCGGGATCACCTGGATCCTGGATGGGCTGGAAGTGACCCTTGCCGGATCGGTCTCGGGGGCACTGAAGGAAAGTCCGGCGCTCCGCTTCACCAATACGGAAATCGGCCTTGCCGGCGCCGCCTATATCGCCGGCGCCGTCTTCGGCGCCCTGTTCTTCGGCTGGCTGACCGACAGGCTCGGCCGCAAGCGCCTCTTCAGCATCACCGTTCTTGTCTACCTCGCAGCCACGGCCGCGACGGCGTTCTCTTGGAGCGTCACGAGCTTCCTGATCTTCCGCTTCTTCACCGGTATGGGGATCGGCGGTGAATACACGGCGATCAACTCGACCATTCAGGAACTGGTGCCGGCGCGCGTGCGCGGGTGGGTCGATCTCGTCATCAACGGCTCGTTCTGGGTCGGAGCAGCCTTGGGCGCAATCGGAGCGATCGTCCTGCTCGACCCGGCCACCATCAATCCCGAACTCGGCTGGCGGCTCGCGTTCTTCATCGGCGCGGCGCTTGGCCTGATCATTCTCATCCTGCGGCGCTGGATCCCTGAAAGCCCGCGCTGGCTGATCAGCCATGGCCGCGCAGAGGAAGCGGCTGCGATCGTGATCCGCATCGAGACGCAAGCCGGCGTCAGCTACAGCGCCAGTGAAGGCCTGGCGCAGATCCGCCTGCGACCACGACCGGCGACGCCACTTGGCGAGGTCTTTCATTCCCTCTTCGTGACACATCGCCAGCGAGCGCTCGTCGGGCTGGCGCTGATGGTCGCGCAGGCCTTCTTCTACAATGCGATCTTCTTCACCTACGCGTTGATCCTGACCGATTTCTACCAGGTGCCTTCGCATCTGATCGGTTGGTTCATCCTGCCCTTCGCCGCCGGCAATTTCCTGGGTCCGCTCCTGATCGGGCGTCTCTTCGATACGCTGGGCCGGCGCACCATGATCGCGGCGACCTATGCTCTGTCGGCGCTTCTGCTGGCCGGCACCGGCTATCTGTTCGCGCGTAATCTGGTGACGGCCTCCCAGCTCACGCTGTGCTGGAGCGTCGTGTTCTTCTTCGCATCCGCCRCCGCAAGTTCGGCCTATCTGACGGTCAGCGAGACGTTCCCCGTCGAGATGCGCGCGCTTGCCATCGCGGTCTTCTACGCCATCGGCACCGGCGCGGGTGGCATTGCCGGCCCCTGGCTGTTCGGTGCCCTGATCGACACCGGATCGCGGGCAAGCGTCTTCGGCGGCTACCTGTTTGGCGCGGCCCTCATGCTGGCTGCTGCCGTCATTGCAGCGCTCTACGCAGTCAGGGCTGAACGCCGGCCGCTGGAAAGCGTCGCCCGGCCCTTGAATGCCGCGGATTGAGCCCGCCGGACGACCTGGCCGATGCGGGAGGGAGCGCGATCGGTTGGAACAATGCGCTGCGATAAGCGTTAGCATCTGGCACCATTTCGGGGATGCCGAAAGGGTGGCCGAAACCCTGTCTGGAGGACGCCGTGGATAGACGTTCGTTCATGATGACCCTGTTCGGCGGCATGGCTATGGCCAGCCTTGGCGGGATGGCTGGCGCCGCAGCGGCCGAGCCCAAGCTCATTCCCACCCCTGAACCGGCCGAGGGTGAAGGCAAGCTTGCCGCCGAAGCCAGCGAAACGCTGGACAAGGCGGACGCCGAGTACAGTTATTATTACAGGCGGCGCTATTATGGGTATCGCCGCCCCTATTACCGCCCGAGGTACTATTACCGACCGCGGTATTATCGCCCTCGATATTATTACCGCCCGCGGTATTATCGACCCTATTACCGCCGTCGGTACTATTACTGACCCTCTCTTCGGGATTTCGCCCTGGGTCAGGCGACGCTGACGCGCGCCTGTCCCGGCTCGGCAACCGCAATACCGGCCGAGGTATATTCGCCGAGCTTGTTGCGGAGCGTGCGGATCGAGATTCCGAGGATCTTGGCCGCATGCGTGCGGTTTCCGAGACAGTGGTCCAGCGTATCCAGGATGAGGTCGCGCTCGACATCGGCAACAGTCCGGCCCACCAGGCCGCGTGTCACGGCCTCAGCGGTCTGAACGACACGGCTTGCGACGTCGTGACCTGACGACGGACCAAGCGACTCGCCTTCCGGGGTCACCATCGCATCGGGTCCGATCTCCGTGCCCTGGGCCAGCAGGACCGCGCGGTGAACCGTGTTCTCGAGCTCCCGCACATTGCCTCGCCAGCCATTAGCCAACAGTGCCTTGCGGGCATCGGCCGCGATCGGACGCAGGGGCATACCGTTGATCTCGGCATATTTCTTGGCGAAATGATCCGCCAGCACAAGGATATCGCCCGGCCGCTCGCGCAAGGCGGGAAGCCGCAGATGCACGACGTTCAGGCGATAGAACAGGTCTTCGCGAAAGGAGCCTTCGCGAACCGCTTCGCCGAGATTCCGGTTCGAGGTCGCGATGATCCGGAGATCGACCTTCACAGGCTGCGAGCCGCCGACGCGGTCGATCATCCGTTCCTGAAGCGCGCGCAGCAGTTTCGCCTGCAGGCGGACATCCATCTCGGAAATCTCGTCGAGCAGGAGTGTGCCGCCATGAGCCTCCTCGAACTTTCCGATGCGCCGTGCGATCGCACCGGTAAAGGCGCCCTTCTCATGGCCGAACAGTTCCGATTCCAGCAGATTGTCGGGAATTGCCGCGCAATTCACGGCAACGAAGGGCTTGTCCTTGCGCAGCGACTTCTGATGCAGGTGGCGTGCAATGACCTCCTTGCCGGTGCCGCTCTCTCCGGTCACCAGAACAGGCGCCTCCGAGCGCGCAATCTGGCCGGCGAGCTGCACCACGCGCTCCATGGCCGGATCACGCCAGATCAGGCTGGACTGGTCGGCAGCGACGGCTTCCAGCACCGCCGCGATCAGCTCCGGATCAGGCGGCAGCGGCACATATTCGCGCGCGCCGGCCTGGATCGCGGCAACTGCCGCACGGGCATCGGTCGAGGTACCGCAGGCAACGATCGGCGTGCGGATGCGCTCGCTCTCCAAAGCCGCGACAAACTGCGCGATCGGCTGGGCGACATCGATCATCAGCAGGTCGGCGCCCTTGGCGCGCAACACCGCCAGGGTCTGATCGAGGCCGTCAGTATGGGTCACGGCGGCGCCATGCGAGATGGCGATCTTGGCCGCAGCGATGATCTGTCCCTTGAGACCGCCGACAATGATGAGGCGCATGGCTCAGGCCTTTCCGGATGAGTGCGTAACAGGCCGGGCGAACATCACCGGTCGGCCTTAATGATTTCGGTCATCGTGACGCCCAGGCGATCCTCGACGACGACGACCTCGCCGCGCGCAACCAGGCGCTCATTGACGAAGATGTCGATCGCCTCGCCGACGCGCCGGTCGAGCTCAAGCACCGCCCCCGGGCCGATCTGAAGCAGATCGCCGACCGCGATGCGCGAGGAGCCGAGCACGGCAGAGACCGTGACGGGAACGTCGAAGACCTGTTCGAGATCCTCGGCGGTCTTGATCGGCACGGGCCCGGAGCGAGCGACAGAGGCCGCGTTGTGGTCGAATGAGAGATCGGCCGGGCTCAGCGGCGGCAGGTTCAGATCGTTCTCCTGGCTCATAGCGATCCTCCCTGGGTGGCGTTGGACTGGGGCATATGGCCGAAGATGCTGCGCACGGCCTCTTCGACCTTCTGCCCGATCAAGGCGCTGTCGATGGCCATGCCGCCATCGGCCCATTCGATGCGGCCATCGCCCGGCCCGATATCGGATTGTCCCAGGACGACGAGGCGGCCGGCAAAGCCGGTTTCGCGGGCGAGCCCCGCGAGCATGCTCTCCATCGTCTCGACCGCGCTCTCGTGGACACGCACCACCAGATGCGGGGCGAGACGGGCGTGGCTCAGGCATTCGCGCACCACAGCTTCGATCCTCGCGAGCGGCCGCTCGGCCAAGGCCGCGCCGGCGAGGGTCTGCGCCGTCACGATGGCGACCTGGGCGGCCTGTTCCTCGATGGCGAAGGCACGCTTGTCCTCCTCGACGAGCAGGCGCTCGACCGATCGCACGAGATGGGCAAGCAGCCCGTTCAGCTGCGCGTCGGCCTCGCGCCGGCCCTGCTCCTGCCCGGCGGCAAACCCTTCCGAGCGCGCCGCCGCCAGATCCGCTTCGCTGACGGCACGCCGGTTGCCCTCGCGAAAATCGGTTCCGAACATGAATTTCTTGGCGGTGCTCATCGTCAGTAGACCAACTCGTCTTCGGAATTGCCCTTGGACAGAACGATCTCGCCCTTGTCGGCAAGGTCCTTCGTCAGGGTCACCATCTTGGTTTGGGCCTCATCGACCTCCTTCAGCCGGAGCGGCCCGAGGCTTTGCATGTCGTCTTGCATGTTCTTGGCGGCGCGCTGCGACATGGCGCCAAAGAAGAAGGCGCGCATGTCCTCGCTGGCGCCCTTCAGGGCCCGGGCCAGCACATCCTTGTCGACCTGCCGCATCAGGGTCTGCAGCCCGGCCTGGTCAAGCTTGGCGAGATCCTCGAAGGTGAACATCAGGGCGCGGATACGCGTTGCCGATTCCTGGTTGGACTCGTCAAGCGCCGACATGAAACGGATCTCGGTCTGGCGGTCGAAGCCGTTGAAGATCTCGGCCATCATCTCGTGCGGATCACGCCTGCGCGTCTGCGTCAGGGTCGCGACGAATTCCGAGCGCAGTGTGTTCTCGATGTGGTCGAGCGCTTCCTTCTGGACCGACTCCATCCGCAGCATGCGGGCGACCACTTCGATCGAAAGTTCGTTCGGAAGGTTGCGCAGGACATTGGCGGAATGCTCGGGCCGGATACGCGACAGGATCACGGCGATGGTTTGCGGGTACTCGTTCTTCAGGAAATTGGCGAGCACGACAGCGTCGATATTGCCGAGCTTCTGCCACATGTTTCGCCCGGCCGGACCGCGGATCTCCTCCATGATCAGCGCAACCTGATCGGAGGGCAGGATCTTCTCGAGCAGCGAAATGGTGCGGTCGAAGGAGCCGGTGATCGCGCCCGCGCTTGAGAGCTTGCTGACGAAATCCAGCATCAGCCGCTCGACCATGTCGGAATCGACCGTTCCGAGCTCGGCCATCGCGCGGGTGATGATGCGGATCTCTTCGTCGTCGAACTCCTGCCAGATGGGTCGGCCGTGATCCTCGCCGAGCACCAGCAGAATGACGGCAGCCCGCTGCGGCCCGCTCATACCCGCATAATTCATCGGCACCGGCGCGGGATCGTAGTCGGAGGCATCGCCTCCGTCGCTTCCGGAATTGCGTGTCGCGATGGATCGGGTTGCTGCCATGTCTCAGAGCCCCGTCACGCCGGCGCTTTTTCGTGAATCCAGCCGCGCAGCACCGCGACCGTATCGGCGGGATTCTGCGTGACCATTGCCCCGATCTTCTCGACCGACTGCGCCTTGAGCTGGCCCTTGATCTGCGCGATCGCCAGCATCCGCTCGGACGGCGCCTCGACCTCGACGGCCGTCACTTCTCCATTGGGGCCAATGACCCGCGGGCTCGCAGGGTCGCCTGTCCCATCCTCCTGGATCATTGCCACGCCGTTGCGCATGAAAGTCGGGATCGGGCGCACCGACTTGTCGCTTGCCAGCACCTGCTTCAGCAGCGGACGCACCACCACCATCAGCACGATCAGGGTCAGCAGCGAGATGACGCCCATCTCGAAGAGCCGAATGACGTCCTCCCGGGTGAAGGACATCAGCTGTTGCATCATCGTCTGCTCGGTGAGGTCGGCAACGGCCGGAGGAGCCTCGGCAAAGCGCAGATTGACGACCTCGACCTTGTCGCCGCGGGCCTGGTCGAAGCCAACAGCGGTGCGAACCAGCTGGTTGATGCGCTCAAGCTCTTCCGGGCTGCGCTGCTGATAGCCGAGTTCGCTGCCCTGGCCACGGGTATAGCTGCCATCGACCAGCACCGCGACGGAGAGCTTCTTGACCCTCCCACCCTCGAGGACCTCGGTCCGAGTCGTGCGCGAGATCTCGTAGTTCACCACCTCTTCGTTTTTGGCGGAGACATCGCGCTGGTTCTGGGCGTTCTGCCCCTGCTGCTGCGCGCCGGGCAACTCGTTGCCGACGGTGACGGCGCCGTTCTGCGCCTCGTTGGTGGCGGAATTCTCGGTACGATTCTGGCTGGACCGGATGACCTTGCTCTCGGGATCGAAGGTCTCGGACCGGCTCTCGATGCGATTGCTGTCAAGCGTGGCCGAAACCTGCACGCGCGCCCGCCCCTGGCCGACGATGCTCGCGACGATGTCCTCGATCTGTGTCTTGATCCGCTTCTCGATCGCGGTCTGCCGCTCGTCGAGCCCGAGCCCGGCCAGCCCCTGCTCACCCTGGGCGCCATCGGCCAGCAGCCGGCCGCGCTCGTCGACGATCGAGACGCGCTCCGGCTTCAGGCCGTCGACGGCGGAGGCCACGAGGTGACGAACCGCACGAACCTGGGCCGGATCGAGTTCGCCTGCGAGCTTCAGCGCGATCGAGGCGCGCGGGGGTTCGCGATCACGCTCGAACAGGCGCTTCTCCGGGATGACGAGGTGGACGCGCGCCGCCTGCACCCGGCCGATCGAGCGGATGGTCCGCGACAGCTCGCCTTCGAGCGCCCGCAGATGGTTGATGTTCTGGACGAAGCTGGTCGACGAGAAGGCATCGCCCTTGTCGAAGATCTCGTAGCCGACGCCGCCGCCGGAGGGGATGCCCTTGCCGGCAAGGTCCAGTCGCAGGCGCGGCACATCCGTCTTGGCGACCAGCACCGTCTGACCGTCGCTGCGCAGTTCGTATTTGATGCCCCGGGTATCGAGATCCTTCAGGATGGCGTTCACATCCTGGGTCGACAGATCCGAAAACAGCACGCTCATGGCGGGCTGAGACATCTTCAGCATGACGAAGCCGAAGAAGCCGACGAGTGCGAGCGTGACGGCCAGCATCGCCGCCAGCCGGGCCGCTCCGAATTTCGTAAACTGCTCGACGATCCCGTTCACGCCGTCATCCGTTTCACAACCCCGTCAGAGCAACGCGCGCAACGCCGCTCACTAGGCAAGTTTTTCCCAGTGCATGGTTAGCAACCCGTTAATTTCCGGGAGCGGGCTGTAAAGAATGCTGTTGATGGGCCTGTGTCTCGGCAGCCGTCGCCCGCCTCGCGGGCCGGCGTTCAGGAGCCCAGACCGGGCAAATCCCGTTTCCTCCGACCCCGATTATCGTCTAGACAGCACGCAACGTCGGAGGAGAACCGAGTGGCAGGCCAAGGCGAGCATCACGAATTCCGCTCCGGACACGGGGCTGTCGAGGGATCGAGCGATCGCTCGTTCGGGTTCGTCTTCACCGGCGTGTTTGCGCTGCTGGCCCTCTATAATGGCTGGCACCACGGCCGAGCGTGGCCATGGCTCGCCGGAATCGCCGCGGTCTTTCTCGGGATCACGCTGGTGCGCGCTTCGCTGCTCGCACCTTTGAACAAGCTGTGGACCCGCTTCGGACTGCTGCTCGCCAGCGTCGTCAACCCGATCGTCCTCGGACTTCTGTTCTTCGTCGTCTTCACGCCGATCGGCCTGCTGGCCCGGCTTCTCGGCAAGGATTTCCTGAGACTTCGGCGCAAGCCTGAAGTCGCGAGCTACTGGGTCCACCGCGATCCGCCGGGACCAGAGCCGCTCTCGATGAAAGATCAATTCTAATGGGACAGCACTGATGTCGTTTCTGAGAGAGTTCTTCCGCTTCATGAAGGCCCGGAAGAAGTTCTGGCTGATCCCGATCCTGCTGATCAGCCTGTTGTTCGGCGGCCTGCTCGTGCTGACGCATGGCAGCGCTGTGGCGCCCTTCGTCTACACCCTGTTCTGATCGGGCCCGCATGCGCGTTCTGGGGATCTCGGGTCTGTATCACGACAGCGCCGCCGCGCTCGTCGTCGATGGCACCATCGCGGCCGCCGCTCAGGAGGAGCGCTTCACCCGCAAGAAGCACGATGCCGATTTTCCGCATCGCGCGGTCGAGTACTGCCTCTCGGTTGCCGGCTGCGGATTGGACGAACTCGACGCGGTCGTCTTCTACGACAAGCCCTTCATCAAGTTCGAGCGACTTCTAGAGACCTATCTCGCTTTCGCCCCGCGCGGCTTCAGCTCGTTCCGCATGGCGATGCCGCTCTGGCTGCGTGAAAAGCTGTTCCAGAAGCACATCATCGGCAAGGAACTGCGCAAGATCGCGCTCGGCTTCGATGCCGAGAAACTGCTCTTCACCGAGCACCATCTCTCGCACGCGGCCTCGGCCTTCTACCCCTCACCTTTCGAGGACGCGGCCGTCCTGACCATGGATGGCGTCGGCGAATGGGCGACGATGACGCTCGCCATCGGCAAGGGCAGCGATCTCAAGATCCATAAGGAGCTGCACTTCCCGCATTCGCTCGGGCTGCTCTATTCGGCCATCACCTATTACATCGGCTTCAAGGTCAATTCCGGCGAGTACAAGGTCATGGGCCTCGCGCCCTATGGCGAGCCGCGCTACGCTGCCCTGATGCTCGAAAAACTGGTGGATCTGAAGCCGGACGGCAGTTTCCAGCTCGATCAGAGCTATTTCAACTACGCCACCGGCCTGACCATGACGAACGAGCGCTTCGCCGCGTTGTTTGGTCAGCCGGCGCGTGCGCCCGAACAGTTGTTGACCCAGTTTCACATGGACATGGCTGCCTCGATCCAGGCGGTGACCGAGGAGATCGTGCTCCGCCTCGCCCGTTCGGTGCGGGCCGAAACCGGCCAGAAGAACCTGTGCCTGGCGGGTGGCGTCGCGCTGAACTGCGTCGCCAATGGCAAGCTCCTGCGTGAGGGTGTCTTCGACGGCCTCTGGATCCAACCGGCGGCCGGCGATGCTGGCGGGGCGCTTGGCGCAGCGCTTGCCGGCTATCACCTTTTCGGTGGCCACCCGCGAAGGCTCAATCCAGGCGGCGGGGATTCAATGCTGGGCAGCTATCTCGGCCCCAGCTTCGCGCAAGCCGAGATCGAGGCCGAATTGACGACTGCCGGCGCGCGCTTCGAGGTTCTTGGTGACGACGCCCTGATCGAGGCCACCGCGCAGGCGCTGGCCGAGGGCAAGGCGGTCGGCTGGATGCAAGGCCGCATGGAATTCGGTCCGCGCGCCCTCGGCGGCCGCTCGATCCTCGGTGATCCACGTTCGCCGGCGATGCAGAAGACGCTGAATCTCAAGGTCAAGTACCGCGAGAGCTTCCGCCCCTTCGCGCCATCGGTGCTGCGCGAGGATGTCGGGACCTGGTTCGAGCTCGATACGGACTCGCCCTATATGCTGCTCGTCGCCGATGTGCGCAAAGAGCGCCGCCGCGACATGACCGAAGCCGAGAAGGCCCTCTTCGGCATCGACAAGCTCAACGTGCCGCGCTCCGACATTCCGGCCGTGACCCATGTCGATTATTCCGCACGCATCCAGACGGTGCATGAGGATACCAACCCGCGCTATCATGCGCTGCTCAGCCGCTTCAAGGATCTGACCGGCTGCCCGGTTCTGGTCAACACGAGCTTCAACGTGCGCGGCGAGCCCATCATCTGCAACGCCACCGACGCCTTCCGCTGCTTCATGGGGTCGGAGATCGAGGTCCTCGTCGCCGGCAACTGCATCCTCCGCAAGGAGGTGCAGGATCCCGGCCTCAAGCTCGATTACAAGGAAGCCTTCGAGCTCGACTGAAACGCAAAAGGCGCGCCTCGCAGCGCGCCCTTTGTGCCCGGACAGGACCGATCTGGCAAAGCGCGAGCGCTCCGCTCCACCGGTTTACTGACGATAATGCTGGATGCGCGTGGTGCGCAGCCCGGCGAGCCCGTGCTGGTCGATCGACATCTGCCAGCTCAGGAACTCGTCGACAGTCAGGGTATAGCGCTGGCAGGCCTCTTCAAGGCTGAGCAGGCCACCGCGCACGGCAGCAACCACCTCAGCCTTACGCCGGATGACCCAGCGGCGCGTATTCATTGGCGGAAGATCGGCAATCGTCAGCGGACTTCCGTCCGGGCCGATCACATACTTCACCCGCGGTCGCAACGGCTCGGTCATGATACACTCACACAACTCAACAGACCTAGTTGTGTTGACCTTAAGACCGCGGCTTTAAGAATTGCCTAAAGCGATAGCGCCGGATTTCGGTATCGGCACGAATGCTCACTGCCCCCGCACCACGGTCTTCACCTTGTCGATCGGAACGCTGATGGTGCCGATCTTGAGCATCGGGATCGAGCTGGTGAAGTCGACGCCGTCGACCACACCGCTGATCTGGGTCTTGGCGGTCATCGCCTGCCCGGTGGTGTCCTTGGCATCGATGCTGATGGTGTAATCGCCCTCAGGCGCATTCACGCCGGTCGAGGTCTTGCCGTCCCACTTGTAGGTCTGGTCGCCCGCATCGAGGTTTCTGGTCAAGGTCTGGACGACGCTACCGGTGGAATTCTTGATGGTGATGGTCGCGGAACCGCCCCTCGGGGCGTTGAGCTTCCATGAGGCGGCGCCGTCCTTCAGCCGCGCCGTCGTGCCCTCGGCCGTAATGGTCGCGCCGATGAAGCCCACCGCATTGGTCGCCGTACTGGCGGCGCTGAGGCCGAGCAGCGAGCCCAACGTCTCGTTGGTCTTGAGTTGCTGCTCGACGCCGGCGAACTGCACGAGCTGCGCCGTGAACTGGTTGGTGTCGAGCGGGTCGAGCGGACTCTGGTTCTTGAGCTGGGTCGTCAGCAGCGTCAGGAACTGATCGAAATTATTGGCGATCGAGCTTCCGCCGCCGCTGACATTGGTAGCGGAGCCGGTGCCGGTGCTCGATGAGGTGTTGGAAACGGTCATGATCCGCCCCTTCAGATGCTGAGGTCGACGCCGCCGAGCCTGACGAGGCGGCGGATGGGCGCAGGCTGCGCCGGAATGGCTGAGGCATCGCCGAGCTCGGCGGCATCAGGCTGGATGCGGGCACGGCGCGGCGCCTCGTCATCCTGCCGCTGCTGGCGGAAACCGGGCTGATCGTTCGGATCGCGCAATGTGATATCGACGCCGCTATCCGAGGGTTTGAGACCGGCCTGCTCGAAGGCCCGCTCAAGCGTCCGCGCATCCCGCTGAAGCAGGTGCAGGGTCTCCACACGGTCGACGACCAGTTTTGCGCTGACCTCGCCCTTCTCGGAGATCTCGAGATTGACGTCGACGCGGCCAAGTTCAGGCGGGTCAAGCCGAATATCGAAGCGCTTGCTGCCGGCAAGGGCACGCAGACCGATCTCGATCGGGACGACATGGAGCGGTGTCGGCTGGCCGTCAGCCATGCCGCGATGCATGCTGGCCGAAGGCTGCTGCGCCGCCTTGGCCGGGTCGATATCAGGCAGACCGGCAATGCCCTCCGGTTTGCCGGAAGGCGGCGCCACAACCGCGGACAGCTCGATCGGCATCGGAGCCTGCTGCACGGCCTCAACCGGCTTGAACAGGTCGGCGAGCGTCTGTCCCGCGGCGACTGTGGTATTGGCCGGGCCGGTCGCAGTTTCCTTTGATGCGGCGACCGTCGGTCCCGCATGCGGTTTCTCCGCCGGCTTGCCGGTCTCGTCGCCTTCGGAGGTCGACGCGGCAGCATCGATTGCGGAAACAGCAGCCATGACAGGCGCCTCGGCAGCCGGGGCGGCTGTCACAATGATCTGGGTCGGCATAGCTGCCTGCGCCATCCCGGCGGGAATCCCCTGAGCCGCCTTCGTCCCACCTGGAACGGCTTCATTGCCGATGCCTGCCGCAGAGATGTCGCCGCCGACCAACGGCAGAGCAACGACAACCGGGATGGCCGCCGCCGTGGGAATTGGCATCACGACAGCGGCCTCGACAGGCTTGTCAGCGGAGGCGGCTTCCTTTGGCTCGGATTCCGTCGAATTTTCTTCGGCACTAGGTTTGCCCGCGACGGCGGCCTTGCCGGCGGCGGCCTGTTCGGCAACGACAATGGCGACGAGCGCGCCGATATCCGGCTTGGGCTGGGTCGCGGTCGGAGCTGCCTCATTGGCCTCCGCCGCCGGCACCACCGCGGTGGTCCCCTTGAGCAGCACCGCGGGCTGCATCGCCCCCAGCGCGGAGGCGGCTGCCTTCTGCTCCTGTGTCGCACTGGCCTTGCCGCTTGCCTCCGGCTTCATCGCCGCGGCGTCGTCCTTCGCCGCGGCCGGCACCTCCTGGTCGCCGCCGCCCTCAGGCAGGCTGAATGGCGCGGCCGCACCATCGGAGCCGCGCTCTGGCGCACGGCGGCGCGACGCAGCCTGCTCGGCATTGGGCGAGGCGACTGAGGAGGAGACGGCAGACATCAGGTAAATCCGGACCGCGGGCAGGAACATGCCCAGGCCGCGAGCAGCAAGTCTCGCGCCAGGACGCCGTTCCTTTGTTTTCAAGGCGGTAGCAGCCATGCCCAGGCCGTTCGCGGCAAGATTCGCCTTGCCCTCTCCGGTGAGGCGGCAGGATTTGCCGATCGCTCACTGGCCCGCCACTGTCAAAGCCGGTATAGAACCGCCACATAGTCGCCTTCGCCAGGATGATCCCGCTCGCCATGACCTCCCCCCTCAACTCCCTCGACATCGCCAAGCCGCCCGCGGCGACGCGCGTCGTCGCGGCGATGTCCGGAGGCGTGGACTCGTCCGTGGTGGCCGCCCTGCTCAAGCGCGAAGGCTATGATGTCGTCGGCGTGACCCTGCAGCTCTACGATCACGGAGCCGCTGTCCATCGGGCCGGGGCCTGCTGCGCGGGACAGGACATTCATGACGCCCGCCGCGTCGCCGAGACGATCGGCATCCCGCATTATGTTCTCGATTATGAGAGCCGCTTCCGCGACGCCGTGATCGAGCGCTTTGCCGAGAGCTATCTCGCCGGCGAGACGCCCATTCCCTGCGTCGAGTGCAATCGCACCGTCAAGTTCCGCGACCTGCTCGGGCTCGCCCGCGAACTCGGCGCCGATGCGCTGGCGACGGGACACTATGTCGTCAGCCGGGCCCTTGGCAACGGCCATCGCGGCCTCTTTCGCGCCGCGGACGAAGCCCGCGACCAGAGCTATTTCCTTTATGCGACGACGCAGGATCAGCTCGACCTGCTGCGTTTCCCGCTGGGCGAAATCGACAAGGCTCAGACCCGCGCCCTTGCCGCCGAGCTCGGCCTGGCCATCGCCGACAAGCCAGACAGCCAGGACATCTGCTTCGTGCCGAATGGCCGCTATGCCGACGTCATCGAACGGCTAAAGCCCGGTGCTGCGCGCCCCGGCGACATCGTCCATCTCGATGGACGCGTGTTGGGCCGCCATGAAGGTGTCCTTCGCTACACTGTCGGACAGCGCAAGGGGCTGGGGATCAGCACGACGGAACCGCTCTATGTGCTGAGGCTCGATGCCGAACAGGCGCGCGTGGTCGTCGGACCGCGCGAGGCTCTCGGCGTGCGTGAAGTCCGGCTGCGCGATCTCAACTGGATCGGCGATGTCGCACTGGACGCCCTGCCGCCTGAAGGCCTCGATGTGGCGGTGCGTGTCCGCTCGACCCGCGCCCCGCGCGAAGCCCGGCTGCTGCGTGACGATTTTGGCCTCATCATCGTGCTCGCGGGCGAGGAGGAAGGCGTCTCTCCCGGCCAGGCCTGCGTGATCTACGACCATGCCGGATCCGGTGCGCGTGTCCTGGGTGGCGGCACCATCATCTCGCCTGCAGCCCAGGCTGCGGCTGCCCGGCTCGAGCTTGCCCTCGCAGCCTCGTGACTGCGGCTCCACCTCCCCCACCCACGCCACTCCGATCCAGTCGAGCTGCCCTATGCCTGTGACCTATGACCTCGAAGGCCAGAAGCGGGTCTATGCCACCTGGGCAAAGTTCTACGACAAGGTCTATTTGCGGCTGCTCGCCCGCGCCCAGCGCGAAGCCGTTGCGGCCGCGTGTGCCTGTGGCCCCGATATTCTCGAGATCGGCGTCGGCACCGGCCTGACGCTTGCCTATTTCACGCCGGACCGCCGTGTGCTTGGCGCCGATCTCTCGCTCGACATGCTGAAAGTGGCCAACCGCAAGGTCGCCAGTCAGGGACTGAAGCATGTGAAGGGGCTGATGGTGATGGACGCCTGCCGCCTCGGCTTCGGCGACGAGCGCTTCGATGCTGTGACGGCGCAGTTCGTCATCACACTGGTGCCAAACCCCGAACAGGCACTCGATGAAATGGACCGCGTCCTGAAGCCCGGTGGCGAGATCATCATCTCAAGCCGATTGGTCGACGACAGTGCGCTGACAGCGCCGCTCTGGGCCGCGCTCGCGCCGATCGCCAAGGCGATCGGCTGGAGCACGGATTTCAAGGTCCGTCGGCTGACGGATTGGGCCGCGCGGACAGGCCGCTACGACACCGTCCATGTCGGCAAGGGCTACTTCAAGGTCGTCAGACTGAGAAAGCGCCCGGCAAAGGCCTGAAGCCCGGCCGAGCGCAGTTACTCAGCGAAACCTGCGCTCAGCGATACTTGCTGGAGGAGGCCGGCGCGTTCGCCGCTTGCGGCGCAAAGCCGAAGCAGCCCTTCTGCACCATATTCGGATCGTTCTGCTCAGCCATCCTCTGGCAGAAGCTCAGACGCGTGCAGTAATCGGCGGCAATCCCCATGCCCGAGCCGAGCACGCCGAACTGGGTCTTGTAGGCGCAGGATTGCTGCCAGGGTTCGGCAGCCTGCACCGCGGCGGGAGTGATCATCACAAAGGGCGCGGTCACCAGCGATAGCACAGCTGCGGCAGCGAGCAGGCTCCTTCGGGCGAGCAGCTTCAAACCCATCGAGAAGCTGAACTGTTCTTGTACGAGCGAGCTCATATGCGAGGACTCCTGGATCATGGCCTCGCGAGCGACAGCGCACTGCGGCAACGGCAGCAACATGCAGCCCAGCCAGCGATGACCAACATTTGTACCCCTTTCATGTGAGCTAGGCATGGCTTGGCCGGGATCAAGCGTCCCGTCATTGCAGGAATGCATGGCGGACCCTGGACAATTGCCATGTCTGCCTCCGGGAAAGCCGCCCGCATCTGTGTAAAGGATGTGAAGCATGCACCAGCAGGCTTGACGGCTCACTGCTGTGCCCCCTATATCCGCGCCATCGCAAGCCGCTGGCGCCATTGTCGCTGGTCTTGGGGCGGGGTAGCTCAGCTGGTTAGAGCAGCGGAATCATAATCCGCGTGTCGGGGGTTCGAGTCCCTCTCCCGCTACCAACTTTCTCTAAGAAAGATCAAAGACTTAGAGAAAAGCGAGGCGAAACCAGACGCCTCGAACGACTTGCAACACGTTGCAGATTCCCGCCGATTCCGCCTGTTTTCGAGTGTTGCAATTGAGTCCATGCAACACGCTGCAACACGGATTCACGCTAGTTCCGCGTGTCGCGCGGCGTTCCGCTGAAAGAAAACCCGCCACCCACCGCCCTAATTCGAACACGTCGCCCCAGCACATCGCGCGACCGTCACAGCGATGCGGCGGAGGACGCCGGGCCATGTTAAAGCCCCCCAGCCCCGCGGCTCGGCGTCCGTCTTCATCGGGCTAGGCTCCCCCCTCGCCATACGAGCGGATAACATTGCGTCCGTTGGCAACGCCCGGCGTCACCTCAAATCGCTTAAATCTCAACTCGTCGGTGTGCTCGGGATTGGGGACTCCCACGGCCCGCCGAAGCGCCGCGAAGTGTCGCTGGCCGTCGGCCTGGCCCTCGCCTTCCAACGCCATCTCCAGATCGAGCGGGCAGCAGTCGAATTCACCGCCACCGACCTGGCACTTGAGTAGCAGCTGCATGGCGCTGCCCACCGCGTCGGGCTCGTAGGCGCTCTCGACAATCTCGAGGTCGTAGCGCCCGGCAGGAAGCACTGTGCCGCCCGCCTGATTGTATTCATAGGTATTATCCTACAACTCAAGCACCTCAACATGCTTATTCATAGCCATATCCCCAGATCGCTAAAGCGCCGCCATGGCGCGACGAGCTAATGACGCACGAACCTCTAGGGATTCGCAATAGGTAATTTCAGTAAATTCACAATATCGACGTTTTACGTCAAAACTGACGACGTTTGACGTCAATTATCAAAATCATTTGTAATGAGTTGCTTGTTTTACAAATTAGTTGCTTTAATGATACCTCGTACTTGACCGCGCCGGCCTGTCCAAAGGCGGACGACTAGACGCCGCACGGGCCGGCATGCCGCACGATGGGACCGAGAATTGCGTTGGGGAAGGCGCGAGACGCGGCCGCTAGAAGAGCGTTTGTCCATGACGGCGTTGAGTATTCCTTATCTCATTTAGACGAGAGGATATTCACCGTTGCAGACGCCAGCGGAATTGAGAGAAAGATTCTTGTAACATTCTCAGACCATTGCTTCACTTGCGAAGGAAATGGCGATGGGGATACCGCCCCTAAATTTCATACGACGGAACGCGTAGACGGACGATTTTCATTCGAACGGTATAAATTATCGCTTGGAATCGGCACTCAAATTGACTTCCAATCACTCGGCAATGTCTGGTCCGGCGATAGAGAAAGATTCTTAGTTGTCCGTGGCGGCTATAGTGATCTGACCGTGCACTATGTCTTGCCCTTCTCACTCGATCCGGTGAAGGGATTAGGCGTTCACTTGCACATGCGCATTCGCAGCGCTCACCCACGCGATGAGAATCCAATCGCTACATTCGGCAGCGTCAGCTTTCCAACGCTAGTCAAGCTTCGAATTGCGCGCAAACAACCGCCGCGAAACTGGGTCACGATATGTGGAATATGGCTATCCACCGCGACCCGCCCGCGTGCCGATACATCCACGGTCACACCGGCGAGGTAGTAGGTCCGCCCACATTCAATCGTCGGCGATCTCACCGCCAAATTTTAAATGAAACGCGTGGGCTTGGCGCTCTGAAGAAAAACTGACGCGAATGCGATGCCGGGCAGGCTGCATGCTGACTTTGGCTTGGTGTGGAATGTGCCGTTCGGCGAGCCAAATGCCGACGCCGAACAATTGCTCGTTGAGCGTGTCGGCATCGAGCGCGAGGTTGACGGCGTAGTGGGCCGCGCGTCCGGCGTCCGGAACTATCGCGATAAGCCGATCCGACATGGGCATTATCCCCTGCCAAGAGTCCGTCAGCCTCCGCATAAGCGATCTAGATGATATTGGGATGACGGGACGCACCGTCAATGTCATTCACGGATCGAGCGGCCGTCCCGGCCCGCGGTCGGGCATGACGGCTAGGGACCCGCGCCACGCTGTGGATGCCGACGTCTGAGCGCTGGAATTCCGCCCAATTCGCGAACCACAAAACGGAGCCCGCCGGACCTTGGATAGGTTGGGTGCCGCTGGCGCGCTGGGTCAAGTGGAGCGCCAGCGGCGTCATATTCCGTGCTGTGCCATGTGTGCCGTTTGAGCCACGGAGGCTAACCGTTCGCGCCCGATGAACGCGTTTCCGCTTGTTGCTCCCCCGCGTTCGCGCAAGCCTGTCTTGCCGCGTGGAGGAGTTGCTCATGGAAGCGCAGTCAAAATCGTCCGACGAGACAATTACCCGTTGTCATGGGATGCTGATCCGGGCGGCGATCGTCGTTGTAATCGCTGCAGCGACAGTCCTTCCGCTCATCAGGTGAGCGTCGTGAGCGAACCGCCCGGGTAGTATCAGTGCGCTTTAGCAGTGCGCTTTAGCTTCGGCCCATCGAGCGGCCAAATGGCCCTCTCAGCGTTCGCGATGATCGCGATGCTGCTCGTGGCTTGGTGGCAGGGAAAGCTGGGCTAGAACAGCGTTTCCTTGGGTGGCTTCTCCGGCGCCTCTGGCTTTAGCGGCTCGATCGTGCTCGCGTTATCGTCGCCTTCGCCCGCCTTGTTGACGCGCTTCAAGACGATCCACTCTTGCAGCGCCCGCGTCGGCATGCCCAGCCGGCGACGAAGCCGCAGCAGCGGCCAGCCAATCCCAGCACCCTCCGGAAGTGGGTGCGCGCGCTCGGGCCGCGCGATAGGGTCCCGATTTCCCCAGACGATCCCGACATTCCGTTCTGATCGAGGTGCGGCCATGGAAACAGTTCAGGACGCCATGTTTGAAGGCGCTACGGATCTGTCCATCCATTGCGAGGAATGCCGGTTCGACCGCGTCGTGGACCTTCGGAAGCTGCCGGGACTGATGGGGGAGCAGCCACTTAGCACTCTGCATGAACGTCTGAAGTGCAAGCGCTGCGGGTTGCGGCCCAAACCCGATCACGTCAAGCTCGAGAAGCCTCCAATCTAACGCACACGCCGGTCCCCTGGATGAATGGACTGGACGTCTTCCGCGCCGTCGAGCGCGTCGAGCAGTTGACGGGCTGCCTTGAGGATACGCCGGAGGAAGCCGAGTTGATCCGGCTCGTTTCGGCGCTTTAGGCTTGGCTCGTTGCGCACCCCTACGAGCACGAAAAGAGCCCGCCAGCTCCCTGAGGAACCGGCGGGTGAGTGATCAGGGGCAGACATCAGCGGGAAATTCCCGCGGCTTCATCGGGCCTCTGTGAGAGATAGCGCGGCGGCTATGGTCGGCTCACCCGCGCCTCACGCGACAGCGCGAGCTTAGCGAGGCGGTCGAACGCCCTCGAGGATTTGCCGGATCACCCGGATTGTGGTCACTCAGGAAACGAGGCTGACACATGAGAGCGCCGACCACGTCCATTACCGTGGTGAGGCCGCTGTAGAGGTCGATCGCGTCGCTGAGCGAGAGGGGCTTGGCAGGATTAGCCGCGATCTTGGCAGCGAATGCCGTAGACTCGCCAGTTACCGTGCGGCAGGATCGGCGCACTGGGAGGCGAGCAATGACGCAGACGCAATTCCAATTCTGACATGGTACACTCCTGCTGATGATCCGCTTCGTCGAAATCGCTGTGCTCGCTATCGCGGCGGCGTTCTGCGCCGGGGCCGCGTATTACCGAAGCCCCCCTGACCCTTGCGGTGCGTCAGGGTCGGCGGCTCAGATAATATGCGGCGGTAGACTGTGATCCGCTTCGTTCACGTCACGCGACAAGCCGTATCAGGAATAGCCGGGGCTACTGGCTTTCCAGGCGGAGAACATCGTCGGCGTCCGCCTCCTCCCGAAGCCCCTTGAACCACGCGTGCCGCAGCTTCTGGTCCGTGGTCCAGCCTCGGAATTCGATCTCGGCAACCAGGGTCGGCTTTACCCATCGCATCCCGCGCCTCGCTGACCGGTCCGCGGACCGTCTCGGCCACGGGGCCAACACGCAGGATATGACGCGCGCGCACAACTGCTACTCCACTGGCGAAGAGCAGCCCCGCCGGCTGGGGGGTGGGTTGTACGCGGGGCTTCTCCTAGGCCGTATCGACGCTGGTTGAGAGCATCAACACGCCTAGCGAACCCATGGCGGAACCAGCGGTTCCGCGTGGTGATTACTATTTCACTCGCTCAAGATCCTCTCGGTCCTTTCGACCGCATGTACCTTTGGGATTGCGACGATTGAACGGAACGGCAGCGCCTCTCCCGCGACTCACTCGGTACTGCTACTCCTTAAGCCGCCCGCATTCCTTCGCGGCCTCCTCGAAGGCTTCCCGCGCGTCGTCAGCAGTCCCCTCGCCATGGATTGCCGCCAAGCATGCGCGCGCAGCGTGTTGCCACTTCGGGCCTGCGCCTAGTGTTTTCCAGTCGAGCAGGGCTTCCCCAGCCCGCTCGGCGTTGGTGACAGCATAAGTCACCTCCACCCGGTCGCCCCGGACGATCACAGGAGGGTTGAACCATTTCAGCGGCATCGGAGCATTCTGAACGGATCGATCGGAAAAGCCAGACGCCCGAATGCAAAAAGATCGGGTTGTTGGGGCTCCGGCCGCCCGTTGATACGGGATGACGGAGAGCGGTCTTCCGGTCAGGCTCCATCGATCCAACCGGTCAGGAGGCCTRCCATGGAGCTGTTCGTCGGTCTTGATGTGTCTGTTCGCACCACCAGCGTCTGCGTCAWGGATGCGGGCGGCAAGCTGATCCGGGAGAGCAAGGTCGAGAGCGAGCCGGAGGCGATCGGCGAGCTGCTTCATGCGATCGGCGGGCCGTACAAGCGGGTGGGGCTGGAGGCCGGACCACTGTCGCAGTGGCTCTACAGCGGCCTGGCAAGCGCGGGGTTTCCCGTGATCTGCGTCGAGACGCGGCGAACAGTCTCCGCATCTGCGCCTGATCATCGAGCCGCTTCTCGAGGTGCGGCGGGTGCWGCGGGAGCAGTTCCAGCATCTGCACAAAGCGATGGGGCGGCTGGCCGAGAGCGACGAAACCTGCAAGCTGCTGATGACGGCGCCGGGGTCGGTCCGATGGTCGCGCTGAGCTTCCGGGCCGGCGTCGACGAGCCGGCTCGCTTCGGCCGATCGCGCTCGGTTCCGGCCCATTTCGGGCTGACGCCCTCGCGCTATCAGTCGGGAGAGATCGATCGGGATCGCGGCATCTCGAAGTGCGGCGATGCCGGGATCCGCTGGGCGCTGGTCGAGGCCGCCGGGATCCTGCTGCGGATCTCGAAGAAGAGCTCGCCGCTGAAGACGTGGGGGCTTGGCGAAGGACGCGGCGACAGCGTCGACTTCCGCGCCCATCTTCGCCATTCCGTTCGCTTTGCCCAACGCAGCAGCGGCCTTGTCAACCGCCTTCATCTTGCCGGCAATCGAGTCGAACGTCTTTCCCATCTTGTCGACGGCCTCGATAATGGCGCGGGCGCGCATGTCAGACATGTTGGATTCCTATGCGCACGAAGGCGCTGTCGCGTGAAAAAAGAATGAGTAGAAAGCGGCTTCTTCCAGGCTGATCAGGCCGTAAATCGGCACGGGCTTTTCCAGCTCATGCAGCCCGGTGCGAAGCAGGTAGGTTGAGCGCTTCTTGACCAGCACGACGTTTACGGTCCCGGCCGGCGTCTATTCCCTGCTGGTCGAGGGATGGGGGGCGGGTGGCGGAGGTGGTTCCGGTAACGGCACTGCGCAGTCCGGAGGAGGTGGCGCGGGCGGCTCGTACTTCTCCGTCTTCGTTGCCGTGGCGCCTGGCCAGACCATCCCGATCACGGTTGGCACGTCGGCTGCTGCTCCGGCCGTCGGCGCGGATGGCACTGCGGGCGGGGCGACATCCGTCGTCGTCGGAGCCTCGGCCTACACGGCACCGGGCGGCGGTGGCGGCCAGTCAGGCGGTAATGGTGCACTCGGAGGCGCTCCGACTAACTCCAGCGGCGGCGACGAAAACATAACAGGCGGACAAGGCGGAACTACTTCTCCGCGTCAGTCGGTGGTCGTGGCGGCAGAGCCCGCGCGGCGGCTCGGGCTCCGGCTCCAATGGCAACGCCCCCGGTGGCGGCGGTGGTGGCGGCGGGCCGCTGACCCAGGGGCGCATCGGCGCGAACGGCCAGGTCAAGATCACCTACTGAGGAACCTGCCTCCGCCCCTGGCGGCGCTCCGCTCCCTATGGCGGCTTAGTGACGGCCGTCACCGACGGCGCCACTTCCTCCCGGTATTCAGATCGCCAGCCGCGTTAGCGCTTTATGCATCAGCTCGAAAACGTCTGGCGGAACGAGGGCCACCGCTGCCAAACAGGCCAGAGCTGCGGTTCCGATCCATCTGGTCGCATTGATGCTCATTAGAATCGCGATGAAACCCGCCAGGCCGATTTTTGCGCTAGCCAGGTGGGGCAACGAAATGGGGAGGAGAAAGACCGATGCGAAAACTGCGGCGGCTCGCGCAGCCCTTGGCAACGCGACGGTGAAAAGCTTTTCGGCCAATACGTCTTCGGCACCGAGCTCGCTCATAACAAAGCCTCCCGTCAAAAACGTTTCATGGTGGCAATCGTTGGCTTTTATTTCTAAACAATTCATTACGGTAACGAAGTAACGGTTCGCGGACCGCGATCAACGCGCGAACCTACTATCGTTTACGTGTCCATGGAAGCAATCGCCCATTACGATGGGCGATTGACTTGCCGCGACGCAACACGCGACGCGAGCCCAATGGCGCAACCTTCGTCAAATCTGGAGCGTCTGAATGAACACACGCGAGGGGCAGGCCCCGCTGCTGGCGATTGGTTAATTCGTACCGTCATAGAGCAGCGCGAAGCAGGAGTTGCCCTGCAGATCGCCGATGCCAAGCGCTCCGCCGTGCCAGGCAACGATCGTCTTGGCGCCAAGGCCGTTGACGTTGATTGTCGGCGTAGGGGTGGCGTTCGCGCTCGCGGCCTTCTTGACCATGATCGGAAAGGGAGCCGCGTAGGCGGCTGGAGTCCGAAATGAATATCTACGAACAGCAGGCGCAGATTGCTCGCGCCAGAGCCGACGCCGTTTCAGCATCCCGAGCGAGGCACGAGGCCATCACTGAATCCGCGGAGGGAAAGCGCACGCCAACCATGGCTCGTCACTTCGCGTTCATGACCGAAATCGAGCCCGCGGCGGCACGCGCTGCCATGGCGGTGTTGCCGGCCGAGAACGCGAACGTCCGCGCCTCCGAAGCTGCGAAAGCCGGCTGGGCGAAGGCTGCGGCAAAACAGAATGCTGGACGATCGATGGCTTAGGCTCGCGGTTTCACGCAGCAGTTTAGACTTCACCTTTTGCTGCCGCCATGTCGCGCCGGCAGCCCCCCTTGGGCGAGCTGAGGCTCTCACCGGGGGGTGGACGAATCCAGGCGCGCCTCGGCTAACTCATTTGAGCGCTAAAGCTCAATAGTTTCAACGTCATCATTCGGCGTATCGATCATCCTAACGGATGATCCTGCCAAAGCGACGAACCAATTTTTCGCCGGCCTGGCCGCACGCTTTTCCCTCATTTCAGGAGAATCCCATACTTTACCAGCCCCCCCACCGGCATGCCGGCGGATTCGCCAAATGTCGGTGCCAACCCCGGGCTCGGCATTGTCGGTTCCAAAGTTCCGCCGAAGGCCATTGAACACCATCAGCGTGTGCTGATCGCGCTTATCACGAATGCCGGCATGACACCGTCGGAGGCCGACCTGGCACAGGTCTCCAAGGCCGTTCAATCCGGAAAGCTCAACTATGGGGTAGACGCGGGCTCTGCCGACGCGCTTGCGGTGACTTTGCGACCTGCCCCAAGCGGGTCTGTGTACCGCTGTGATGTTAGGGATTGCGTCACTGACCCGTGGCCGCGCGGTAGTTTCGGAGAATGCCCCCGAGATGCGGCTCCACGGGAGCGGCAGCAAGGACCGCGATTGCGGCCTCAACCCCTAGATCTGTGGAATCAGCCAGGTGCGTTGCCAGCGCCTCTCGTCCGGTTGTGGCGTCGGCGTTCAGGATCGCTTTGGCACGAGCGCGTGCCCTCTCAGTAAGGGCTTCCATTTCATAATCCATTCTGCGGCAATGCCGCGATGCGAAGCAGGTGCCGGCGCGGTCAACCGCCCACTGTGTTGGGTTTGGCCGCTAGCCGGCCGTCGGCCGGAGGGGCTCGTACGTCACCACGGGTGAGCGAGTGCCGAGTGTGGCGGCGGGGGTCCGCGGCGTGGCAAGTTGTTCAACTGCGGCAGCGACACTCTCGACGCGAGCCCAGGACGCGCCCTCGCCAGCGCGCAGTCCCGGGAGCGAAACGCTGGCAATGAGCGACGGGACAGTGAGGCCTGGAATGGCCGGCAGCCGTTCCGTGCGCACGAAGGTGCGTTTAGCGGAGGGAACAATGTCGTCCTCGTGCAAGAAAACGAGCCCTTCACGAAAGGTGCCGAATGGCTTGCGGGGCGCATCAAGGATCGGCTCATCGGCTCTGGAACGGGACAAGGTTCGAATATGAGCGGCGGCATGTGGTCCTCCTCCCAGCAGAAGGCCGCATAGTCGAGCTCCGCCCATTCGTTGGCTTCGGGGCTTCCAGGGCGCGCGTCCTCGATCTCGGCCACGCGCTGCCGAGCCGCCAACCATTCCAGGGTATCGGTGATGGCCATCGCGCCCCGCATCGTCAGTGCCGCGTCGCCTCGTTGTCATTGAACCCGACGCACCGTGCCTCGCGGAGCCAGTGCCAAGGGTCGCCGGCGGATTGCTCGACCAGCCAGAGCTGCGGCTTGCCGTCGCCCGGCAGGAAGAAGGCGTAGTCCTCGCCATTCGCCAGGCGATAGGGCGGATCGAAAACAACCAGCTTCTGCACCTCGCCGATGTTCAATTGGACCCGGCTCAACTCGAAATTCCCGCCGCAGGCGATGATCTGCTCGGCCTCGCGGCCAGATAGGGCAGGTAAGCGACGGCAGCATAGCTTGACTCCTTGGGGTGCTTGGTTGTTCTAATTTTGTTCTCATTCGAGCGCGAGTCAAATGTCATCTTCCGATGTCGATCAGGCCCACCATTCCGCCGACCCTAGAGACGGATCACCGGCACTATCCGTGGATCGTGCTTCGCTTTCGCTGCGATTACTGCAAGCGCTGGGCCGACGGGGGCCTGGCGGCCTGTGCGGAGAAATCGGCACCGCGATGATACTGGGCTGGCCCATTCGGGACTTTGACAGCGTCCCGCAGTCGGGCGTCTTGGTTCATGAAAAATCGGTTGTTAGCCCGGGCCGTTAGCCGACCTTCAGGCCTTCTGCATTTGGGTACACTGTCCTCGAGTTAAAGCCGCACGTTCGAATCGTGTCGGGCGCGGAATTTCGGTTCAAACCTGCGAACCGCAAGCCCATCGACCATCCGGAAGTTGATTATCCTCCTGAGGAAAACTCGAAAGCGCCAGTGTCAATGATTCGACAGGTAGAATGGCGAGCCGGCGCTTCTGAAGCGTTCGACGGCTCTCCCGATGTGGTCGCGCATTAAGCTCGCATTCTTGACCATTGATTCGACGCCGCGCTCAGCCCAGAGCTGACGGGCAGAGCATAGCTCAATCTTCGCGTCGACAACGGACAGCCATAGCACGGTGCCTACGCTCTCCAATCCGATCCAAACTATGTTCCGATCCCGAAGGAGCCGTCGGGGGAATGTGATGGGGGAAGCGGCGCTGATACTTCGCGATCAGCTTCGAATCAAAGGTGTCTTCCCGGTCACGCGGTATCCGCAACTCCACCTTCGAGCTCCCGCCCCGACCCGTCTCCTTCGAAGCGTTGCGGCGAGGAGGCTTCCCGGCAGCAGCCTCACCGTGTCCAGGTCCGCTGACAGAACCCCGTTCGCAGCGCCTTCTTCAGCTCGTTGACCAAGGTTTGCCGATCGGCTTACTGCATGATTCGGACTTGCGGCCAGCGATAACGTTATTGTCTATTGCGTGAGCCAACCGCAGGCTTGTTAAAGCATCAGATTTAACAGGATTTTGACAAGAAACATTATTGTTCTGGCGCCAATGATACGCCGCCCGAGTAAATAAGTATTTGACTCAAATAATGGCTCTAGAGCCGCCTAGGCTTGCCGGATTTGAGATTCGATTCTAGCTGATTACTAAGTTAACTGGGCGAAATCCAAGCATTAATTGGAATATTAATCTTTTATATATCAATTATATTCACTGATGACGCCGGACTGCGGCATGTACCGTGTCTGGTTATCTCTATAATTCTTCGGCCTGCAGGTAACGTAGATGTGGCTTGATGGCCACAGGGGGTCGACAATTGGCCCCGGCGCGGTGATTGAGGTTGATCGGCCACCCGGCTTTCGTATTGTGGAGATGCGTCGGGACGTTCCCGGTCGCTGTTTTTCGTCTTCGCCTCTGAATGGTTCAGGGACGTGGGCGAAAGACCGGGATAGGCGGGTTCGCCGGTTTGGTCTCCTGGGGCCGATCGTCAAGAACACGCC